>DASRVZ010000219.1:0-9117 GCA_035654835.1 Dermatophilaceae bacterium
GGACTATGGGTCTGAGCGCGCCGCCACCGAGCCGGCGACTTTGAGGAGGGATCATGCAGGTCAGCGAGGTCATCAGCACAGCCAAGGATGCGATCACGGTCAAACGGGTGTTCGCCGAGCCGTATGAGAAGGACGGTGTCACCGTCATCGTGGCCGCGACGGTGAGCGGTGGCGCCGGCGGCGGCACCGGTCATGACGAGAAGGGCCAGAACGGTGAGGGTGGTGGTTTCGGCATGAGCGGTCGCCCGGCTGGCGCCTACGTCATCAAGAACGGCGAGGTCGACTGGCGCCCTGCGGTCGACCCCAACCGGATCGTCACGATGGCCGGCTTGGTGGTCATCGCGTACCTCCTAAGTCGGCCGCGGGTGGCCCGTGCTCGCGCCAAGTTGAGGGGTCGCCGGGCGGCTGGCTGACCGAGTCATCGCCACACGAGACAGCGGCGGTTCGAGATTGCCGCGCCCGCCGTGGCGGCAATGCGTCCGAGGCGCGGCTCGGAGCGCGAGGCCCCTGCGTACCAGCAGGAGGCTGGCGGCTGTCATGCTTTCCACATGACGGACCCCTTCCCCACTGACCTTGCAATCGGCCGTGCAGCCACCCTGCTGCCCATCGAGGAGGTCGCGGCCTCGGCAGGCATCGCGGCCGAGCACCTGGAGCGCTACGGCACCTATATCGCCAAGGTCGCTCCGACAGCACTTCCCGAGGTGGCCGACAACCCGAAGGCGAAGTACGTCGTCATCAGTGCGGTGACGCCCACGCCGTTGGGTGAGGGAAAGACCACCACGTCGGTCGGGCTCGCTCAGGGTCTGGCGTTGCTCGGGCACCGGTCGATGCTTGCGCTGCGGCAACCATCGCTGGGGCCGACGTTCGGGATCAAAGGCGGCGCGGCGGGAGCCGGCTACAGCCAGGTCGTGCCCATGGAGGCCGTGAACCTGCACCTGACCGGCGACTTCCACGCGGTCACCTCCGCGCACAACCTGCTCACCGCCATGGTGGACAGCCACCTGCACCACGGCAACGAGCTCGGCATCGACACCCGGACCATCGCCTGGCGACGGGTGATGGACGTCAACGACCGATCCCTGCGCAATATCGTCGTGGGCCTCGGCGAACGGATGGACGGCGTGCCTCGCCAGGCGGGGTTCGACATCACCGCCGCGAGCGAGGTGATGGTGATCCTGTCGCTGTCGACCTCGCTGCGGAACCTTCGCGAGCGCCTCGGCCGCATCGTCATCGGTTTCACGTACGCCGGCCTCCCGGTCACCGCCGAGGACCTCAAGGCGGCGGGGGCCATGGCGGTCATGCTGCGCGACGCGATCAAGCCGAACCTCTTGCAGACGTTGGAGCACACGCCGGCCCTGATCCATGCCGGGCCTTTCGGCAACATCGCCACCGGCAACTCCTCGGTCGTCGCCGACCTGCTCGGAATCCGCACGTCGGACTACCTCCTGACCGAGGCCGGCTTCGGCGCCGACATGGGCGCTGAGCGCTTCTTCAACGTGAAGTGCAGGGCGTCCGGGCTGAAACCGGACGCAGCGGTGCTCGTCGTCACGGTGCGCGCGCTCAAGACACACTCCGGTCGCTACCAGATCGTCCCCGGCCGTGCGCTGCCGCCCGAGATTCTCGAGGAGAGTCCCGAGGACGTTCGCCTCGGCGCCCCGAACCTGCTGCGCCACATCGAGATCGTGCGTCGCTTCGGGGTGGCACCGGTGGTGGCCATCAACGCCTTCCCCACCGACCACGAGTCGGAGCTCCAGGCCATCATCGACATCGCGACCGAGGCTGGCGCCCGGGTGGCCATCACCCGGCACGTCGCCGATGGCGGAAAGGGCGCGCTGGAGCTGGCTGCGCTCGTCGTCGAGGCAGCGAACGAGCCGAACTCGTTCCATTACCTGTACGAGCTCGACGCGCCCCTGGTCGACAAGATCGAGAAGATCGCAACGGAGATCTACGGTGCCGACGGCATCGACCTGCTGCCATCGGTGAAGAAGCAGCTGGCGCGGTTCGAGGTGCTGGGCTACGGGGAGTTCCCCGTGGTCATCGCCAAGACGCACCTGTCCCTGTCGTCCGATCCGACCCTGAAGGGCGCCCCGACCGGCTGGCGGATGCCGGTGCGCGAGGTCCGGGCGGCTGTGGGCGCCGGCTACGTCTACGCCATCTGTGGCGAGATGCGAACGATGCCTGGGCTGAGCAAGCACCCGGGCGCCGAGCAGATCGACATCGACGAAGCCGGCAACATCGTCGGCCTGTCCTGAGGCCTGGGCCGATGGTTGATGTAGCAGATCGCCCGGAGTAGTTTCGCTGGAAACCCACCCAGCCTGAAGGGGCAACCCACCTGATGCTCAGCGACGTAACCCCGCGGCACGCCCCCTGGTCCCCAGAGGTGGCGCTGGAGACGATCGGTGCGCACGCCGGACTGCGGGGACCGCTGTTGCCCGTGCTGCACGCCCTGCAGGAGACCTTCGGGTACGTCGACCCGCGTGCGGTTCCGCTGGTCGCAATGGAGCTCAACCTCTCGCGCGCCGAGGTGTATGGGTTGCTGACCTTCTACCCCGACCTGCGCTCGACGCCGCCAGGCAAGGTGCGGGTCCAGGTATGCCGTGGCGAGGCCTGCCAGTCGGTGGGTGGGCACGCCCTGGCTCAGCACGCCACCAGCTCCCTCGGTGTCGACTTCGGCGGGACCACGGCCGACGGGTCGGTCACCCTCGACGAGGTGTTCTGCCTGGGCAACTGCGCGCTCGGGCCCACGGTCACCGTCGCCGGACGCCTCCACGGCAGGGTCCTGGCCGCCGATCTGGATCGGCTGCTGAGCAACAGCAATGTCAACAACGCTGACGTGAGCGGTGAGCTGACATGACCACCGTCTATGTCCCCCGAGACTCCTCGGCCCGCTCCGTCGGTGCGGATCAGGTCGCGGCGGCCATCGAGCTGCAGGCCGCCCGACTGGGCGCCAGGGTCGAGGTCGTTCGCAACGGCTCGCGCGGAATGATGTGGCTCGAACCACTGGTCGAGGTGGTGACGGCGCAGGGCAGGGTGGCCTACGGACCGGTGACGCCGGACGACGTCGCGGATCTCTTCGCCGCAGGTTTCTTGGACGGGCAGACACATGAGCTCGGCCACGGCCCCACCGACCAGATTCCCTGGCTCGCCGAACAGGACCGTCTGACCTTCAGCCGGGTCGGCGTCATCGACCCGCTGTCCACCCAGGACTATCTGTCGCACGGTGGGCTTTTCGCCCTGCGGCGAGCGTTGGCGATGACCCCGCAGCAGATCTGCGACGAGGTCACGCAGTCCGGTCTCCGCGGCCGCGGTGGGGCGGGCTTCCCGGTCGGGGTGAAGTGGCGCACCGTGCTGGACGCCCCGGGCTCCCCGAAGTTCGTCACCTGCAACGCCGACGAGGGCGACAGCGGGACGTTCGCGGACCGGATGCTGATGGAGGGCGACCCCTTCATGCTGATCGAGGGGATGGTGATCGCCGGGATCGCCGTGGAAGCCCACGAGGGCTTCATCTACATCCGCTCGGAGTACCCCGACGCGGTCGCGACGATGCGCGCAGCGATCGAGACGGCATACCAGGTTGGTTGGCTCGGCTCGCGAATCCTGGGCAGCGAGCATAGGTTCGACCTGGAGATCCGCGTCGGCGCGGGCGCCTACATCTGCGGCGAGGAGACCGCGATGCTGGAGAGCCTGGAGGGCAAGCGCGGCGTGGTGCGCGCCAAGCCGCCGCTGCCTGCGATCGAGGGGCTGTTCGGCAAACCGACGGTCGTCAACAACGTGCTGTCGCTGGCCAGTGTCCTGGTGGTCCTCGCCCACGGAGCCCAGTTCTACCGCGACTTCGGCGTCGGCCGCTCACGCGGCACCCAGGTCTTCCAGCTGGCCGGCAACGTCGCATGCGGCGGGATCGTCGAGACCGCCTTCGGCATCACCCTGGGAGAGATGCTTGAGAGGTTCGGGGGGGGCACCATCTCCGGCCGCCCCGTCCGGGCCGTTCAGGTCGGCGGCCCCCTCGGGGCCTACCTGCCGCCCGCGCGGTTCGACCTCCCACTGGACTACGAGGCCTTCGCCGAGGCGGACGCGATGATCGGCCATGGCGGCATCGTGGTCTTCGACGACACCGTCGACATGGCGGCCCAGGCCCGCTTCGCCATGGAGTTCTGCGCGACAGAGTCCTGCGGCAAGTGCACTCCCTGCCGGGTGGGGGCTGTCCGCGGTGTCGAGGTGATCGACCGGATCGTCGCCGGCCAGGAGACGGCAGCCAACGTGGTTCTGTTGCAGGACCTCTGCGAGCTGATGGCGGACGGTTCGCTGTGCGCCATGGGTGGGCTCACCCCGATGCCCGTGCGCAGTGTGCTGCAACACTTCCCCGAAGATCTGGACCGTTCGGAAGGTGTCCGGCCATGACCCTGCTCAGCGAACCCGACTATGGCACCCCCGCCCGTCCCGGCGAGGCAGACGTCAACATGAGGATCGACGGCATACCGGTGAGCGTGCCCGCCGGGACGTCGGTGATGCGCGCGGCCGCACTGGCCGGAGTCGACATCCCGAAGCTGTGCGCGACCGACTCGCTCGAGCCATTCGGCTCCTGTCGGCTGTGCCTCGTCGAGATCGAGGGCCGCAAAGGCACGCCGGCCTCGTGCACCACCCCCTGCGCTCCGGACATGATCGTCGCGACCCGCTCCCCTCGTCTGACACGGCTGCGCCGCGGGGTGACCGAGCTCTATCTGTCCGACCACCCACAGGACTGCCTGACCCCGGGCGCCCATGGCGAGGACGGCGAGTGTGAGCTGCACGGCATCGCGACGACGGTGGGGCTGACCGACGTGCGCTACGGATTCGAGGGCAAGAACCACCTCGCCGCGGCCAAGGACGAGAGCAACCCCTATTTCACCTTCGACCCCGCAGCCTGTATCGCCTGCTCGCGCTGCGTCCGCGCCTGCGACGAGGTGCAGGGTACGTTCGCACTGACGATCGCCGGTCGCGGATTCGGCTCGATGGTCTCGGCCTCTGCGGGTGAGTCGTTCATGGCGTCCGAGTGCGTGTCGTGCGGTGCCTGCGTACAGACCTGCCCGACCTCGGCGCTTCAGGAGAAGACGGTCATCGAGCTTGGGCCGCCGAACCGTACGGTGCTGACCACCTGCGCCTACTGCGGTGTCGGCTGCTCGTTCAAGGCCGAGCTGCGGGGTGACGAGGTCGTCCGGATGGTGCCGGCCAAGGACGGCGGTGCCAACGAGGGTCATTCGTGTGTCAAGGGCCGGTTCGCCTGGGGTTATGCCTCCCACCGGGACCGCCAGCTGTCCCCCATGGTTCGCGAGTCGATCAACGACGAGTGGCGGCCGGTGTCATGGGACGAGGCGATCACCTACGCGGCCGCACGGCTCACCGCCATCCAGGCCGAGCACGGCGTCAGGTCCATCGGCGGGATCACCTCCTCGCGCTGCACGAACGAAGAGGTCTTCGTGGTGCAGAAGATGATCCGGGCGGCGTTCGGCAACAACAACGTCGACACCTGCGCCCGGGTGTGCCACTCCCCGACCGGCTATGGGCTGAGCCAGACCTTTGGCACGTCGGCCGGCACCCAGGACTTCAAGTCGGTCGAGCAGGCTGACGTGATCCTGCTGATCGGGGCCAACCCCACCGATGGGCACCCGGTGTTCGCCTCCCGGATGAAGCAGCGGCTTCGCAAGGGCGGGGCACTGGTGGTCGTCGACCCGCGTCGTATCGACCTGGTGCGCAGCCCCCACGTCGAGGCGGCGCATCACCTGCAGCTTCAGCCAGGAACGAACGTCGCCATCGTCAACGCCTTCGGGCACGTGGTGGTCACCGAGGGACTGGTCGATCGGGACTTTGTCGCGCAACGGTGCGAGGCCGACTCGTTCGCCCAGTGGGAGGAGTTCATCGCCCGCCCGGAGAACAGCCCGGAGGCGACCGAACAGATCACCGGTGTGCCCGCCGAGCAGGTGCGCGCGGCGGTGCGGCTGTACGCCACCGCGCCGAACGCGGCGATCTACTACGGCCTCGGAGTAACCGAACACAGCCAGGGCTCGACCATGGTGATGGGCATGGCGAACCTCGCAATGGCCACCGGAAACATCGGCCGAGAGGGCGTCGGCATCAACCCACTGCGTGGGCAGAACAACGTTCAGGGCTCGTGCGACATGGGCTCCTTCCCCCACGAGCTGCCTGGTTACCGTCACGTGGGCGACGACACCGTGCGCGGGGTCTTCGAACACGTGTGGGCCCGCACCCTCGACGCCGAGCCCGGGTTGCGGATCCCCAACATGCTCGACGCGGCCATCGCCGGCAGCTACCGCGGGATGTTCATCCAGGGCGAGGACATCGCGCAGTCCGACCCGAACGTCAAGCACGTCAAGGCCGCCCTGGCATCTCTGGAGCTGCTCATCGTCCAGGACCTGTTCCTCAACGAGACCGCTGCGTTCGCCCACGTGTTCCTGCCCGGCACCTCGTTCCTGGAGAAGGACGGGACGTTCACCAACGCCGAACGGCGGATCAACCGGGTCCGCCCCGTGATGGAGCCGAGGTGCGGCAAGCAGGAGTGGCAGGTGGCCAGCGAGCTCGCCACGGCCATGGGCTACCCGATGCACTACGACCGAGGCAGTCAGATCATGGACGAGATCGCCGCCACGACCCCCACCTTCGCCGGGGTCTCGTTCGCCAAGCTGGACGAGGTGGGCAGTCTGCAGTGGCCGTGCAACGACTCGGCGCCCGACGGCACGCCGACCATGCACGTGGATGGGTTCGTGCGCGGCAAGGGGCACTTCGTGGATACGCCGTTCGTGGCGACCGACGAACGCACCAGCCGCAAGTTCCCGTTGATCCTCACCACCGGTCGCATCCTCAGCCAGTACAACGTGGGCGCGCAGACCCGCCGGACGCCGAACGTGCAGTGGCACGGCGAGGACATTCTGGAGATCCACCCGCACGACGCCGAGGAACGCGGCATCGTCGACGGGGCCGCCGTGGCGATCATCAGCCGCGTGGGCCAGACGGTGCTGCGGGCCAAGATCGCCGACCGTATGCCGCAGGGCGTCGTCTACACGACGTTCCACTACCCCAGCAGCGGCGCCAACATCGTCACGACGGACTACTCGGACTGGGCGACCAACTGCCCCGAGTACAAGGTCACCGCAGTCCAGATCGCGCCAAGGTCGCAGGAACCTGTGAGCGAGCAGGCGCCCCAAGAACTGGGCATGGTGCCCCGGTGAGCGACCCCGCAACCCTGGTGCGCATGGTGAACCAGATCGCCGCCAACGTGGCCCACCACCCGCGCGACCAGGCGGTGGCCGAGATCACCAAGCACCTGCGCGCGACCTGGCCGTTGTCCATGCGGGTGGACCTCGTCGCCTATGTCGACGGAGGTGGGCTCGACCTGACTCCGCTCGCAGCCGCGGCCGCCGAGCAGCTACGAGTCGGCGACGCCAAGCCCTGACGCCGTTCCGACTGGCCCCGTTGGAACTGACCCGGTTTCGACAGCCCCCCGTCCGACGATGCGTTCGGACCCGGCATACATCACCATCGAGCTCCCACGCATGAATGCAACGAGCGTCATCCCCACCTCTGTGGCGAGCTCTGCGGCTAGGGACGAGGGCGCGGAAACTGCTGCCAGCAAAGGGATTCCGGCCATCATGGCCTTTTGGGTCAGCTCGAAGCTCGCGCGTCCCGAGACCATCAGGACCGTGCCCCGCAGTGGCAACCGGTCTTCCTTGAGCGCCCAGCCGATGACCTTGTCCACCGCGTTGTGCCGCCCGACGTCCTCACGGATCACGAGCATCTTCCCGGTCACGCCATCGAACAACCCCGCCGCGTGCAGCCCGCCGGTCTTGTCGAACACGGCTTGTTCGGAGCGCAGGGCCGCCGGGAATGTGGAGAGGAGCGCGGCGTCGATCCGCAACGTGTCTTCCCGCACCTCGTATGCCGACTGGGTGCGCACCGCGTCGATGCTCGCCTTGCCGCACAGTCCGCACGAGCTGGTCGTATAGAAGGACCGTTCCAGACTGGGGTCTGGCGGCGCGACACCAGGCGCCAGCGTGACATCCAGAACGTTGTAGGTGTTGAGGCCTTCTTCCGTGGCGCCGGCGCAATATCGCACGGTGCTGAACTGCTCGCCGCGGGTGATGACACCCTCGGAGACGAGGAAGCCGGCGGCGAGGTCGAAGTCGTGGCCAGGCGTCCGCATCGTCACGGCAAGCGGCCGGCCACCAACGCGAATCTCGAGCGGCTCCTCAACAGCCAGCAGATCCTCCTGCGCCACTGAGGAATCGCCCGTCGCCGAATCACCCATGGTCAGGCGGATGACTCTTCGGCGTGCCGTGATTCTGCTCATCCGCAAAGACCTAACAGGTTGTGTGAAATTACTGCAAGCGGCAACGCACTGCCGAACTGGACAGTAGTATCCACACGCTGAGCCGCTTCAGGCGCGCAGAGTGTGTCACCCTCATCCCGGAGATCAGCATGACCACGCGTCGCCACCCCGTTCTCGCCCTGCTCGCCATCGCCAGCACACTCGTGGCGTCGATGGTCCCGCTGGCCGGCCCCGTCGCTGCCGTCACCCCTGACGTTGCCGCCATCGGGGATCTCTTCTCCTACAGCGGGAAGATCGACTACGCCGCCGGCTACAAGCGGTTTCCGGCAGGGCCGGACACCGGGGCTCCGTCAGCCGTTGTCGATTCAGCCCTTCACACCGTCGACGTCACGGTGAACGACGCAGGCCGCACCTCCGTGCTGACCATGGCCTGGCCGGCACGCATCGGGATATGGGCGCTCGGGATCGATGGCACGGACCCGGAGCAGCACGTGGACCTGCGCCGCGGCAGCTCCATCTGCCACCTGACAGCTGGTCGCCTGGAGATCCGTCAGGCCACCGTCTCTGCGGGCGGCGGGGTTGCCGGGCTGACCGCCGACGTTGGTGACCACCACCCGTTGCTGGACGACCGTGCCGGCTTCCGCGCCCGTGTTCAATGCGGCGGGCAGTCCCTGCGGTACCGCTGACATCGTCTCGGTGCTGCCGATCCTGATCGACGCCCCGGCCACGAATCCGCGATCTGAGTACCGGATCTACGACGTCGCCGGGGGCCAGCGCACCCTGGTTGCGACCGCAGCGCC
>DASRVZ010000220.1:0-2620 GCA_035654835.1 Dermatophilaceae bacterium
CGCGAGCTGCGCGATCTGACCCGGGCCCGCGCCACCTTCGCCCGGGAGAAGACCCGCGAGATCCAACGCCTGGAGAAGCTGCTCGAGGACGCCGGCCTGAAGCTGTCGTCGGTTGCGACTCAGATCACCGGGGTGTCGGGCCGGGCGATGCTCGCGGCGCTGATCGCCGGTGAACGCGATTCGGCTGCGCTTGCTGAACTGGCCAAAGGACGTCTCCGCAACAAGATTCCTCAACTCACTGACGCCCTGCGGGGCCGCTTCGGTGACCGCCACGCGTTCATGGCAGGCGAGCACCTCGAACGCATCGACCGACTCCAGGAATCCATCGAGCGGTTGAACCAGCGGATCACCGCCGCGATGGTCCCCTACGACGCGGCCATCGCGTTGCTGTCCACGATCCCCGGTGTCGGCACCACGATCGCCCACGTCATCATCGCTGAGACGGGGGCGGACATGTCGCGGTTCCCCACAGCCGCGCACCTCGCGTCCTGGGCAGGTGTCTGTCCTGGCCACAACGAGTCGGCCGGCAAAGTGAAGTCCTCGCACGTCAGGCCCGGCAACTCCTACCTCAAGGCAGGGCTCGGCATCGCCGCCATGGCCGCGGCCCGCAGTAACGGCACCTACCTTCAAGCCCGGTACAAGCGACTGGCCGCACGACGCGGTCCGATGAGAGCGCTCGTCGCCACCGAACACTCCATGATCGTCTCGATCTGGCACATGCTGACCACCGGAGAGATCTACAGCGAACTCGGTGCCGACTACTCCAGCCGCTCCGACGCCGGCCGAGCCCGCCGCAGAGCAGTGACCCAGCTGAACCGGCTCGGCTACAACGTGGAACTGACCACCGCCAACTGATCAACGAACCAACCTGTCGGGAGAACGTCCGCGGTCCCTCCCAGTACGCGCGCGCCCTCACCACCTGCCCGGCAAGGTTATCTTCGCGTCAGCAACTGGGCGCCCCCAAACCCGGGGCGCGCCGTGGGGGGCGAAGATTCGTGGAGGGTGCGGCCGGTTGCCCGCTCTGGTCAGGGCGGCTGGGTGGGGTGAGAATGCTGGCTGTTCGTCGCGGTCAGACACCGAACCCTCTGTAGTGCGCTTGAGCCTGTGCGTCAGCATGGTGGTGGAGGGCTTCCACGGGAACCGTGGACTGTTGCCTTCGAGCACGAGACTCAGACTCCTGTTATCCCTGCCCTCCCCGCGACGGACATCGTCCTACTCCTGGTGAGCAGAAGCAGAAGGGTTGGCAGTGATGGACGTTGTGCATCCGCGGTGCGCGGGGATCGACATCTCCAAGCGGGACGCGAAGGTCTGTGTGCGGGTGCCCGGGTCGGGGCGCCGCAAGGCCGCCGAGACGGTCACCACGTGGGGGTCGGTGACCAACCAGGTGCTGGCATTGCGGGAGCACCTGATCGACGCGAAGGTCACCTTGGTGGTGATGGAGGCCACCGGGGACTACTGGAAGCCGTTCTACTACCTGCTCGAGGACGCCGGGTTCGAGGTGATGCTGGTCAACGCCCGCCACGCCAAGAACCTGCCGGGCCGCAAGACCGACGTCTCGGACGCCGCCTGGTTGGCCCAGCTGGGCGCGCACGGGCTGGTCCGGGGCTCGTTGGTGCCCCCGGAGCCGGTGCGGGAGCTGCGGGACCTGACCCGGACCCGGACCGCGATCACCCGGGAGCGGACCAGGGAGGTCCAACGGCTGGAGAAGCTGCTCGAGGACGCCGGGATCAAGCTGTCCTCGGTGGCCACCGACTTCATGGGTGTCTCGGGGCGGGCGATGCTGGAGGCCCTGATCGACGGGCAACGCGACCCGGCCCAGTTGGCGGAGCTTGCCAAGCGCCGGCTGCGCTCGAAGATCCCGGCGTTGACCGAGGCGCTGACCGGACGCTTTCGTGCCCACCACGCATTCCTGGCCCGGATCCACCTGGACCTGATCGACCAGCACACCCAGGCCATCGAGACGGTCACGGCACGGATCGAGGTGGTGATCGAACCCTTTCGCGCGTTCCGGGAGCTGATCACCACCATCCCGGGAATCTCCATTGCCGTCGCGGACGTGATCACCGCCGAGACCGGAGCGGACATGACCCGCTTCCCCACCGCCGGGCACCTGGCGTCCTGGGCCGGGACCTGCCCGGGCAGCAACGAGTCCGCCGGAAGGGTCAAGTCCACCAAGACCAGACCCGGCAACCCCTACCTCAAGGGCGCCCTCGGCATCGTGGCCCTCTCAGCGGCCAAGAACAAGAACACCTACCTGGGCGTGAAGTACCGGCGCATCGCCGCCCGCCGCGGCCCGTCGAAGGCCCTCGTCGCGGTCGAACACGCCGTCCTGGTCGCGATCTGGAACATGACCCGAACCGGCGAGCTCTACAACGACCCCGGAGTCGACTTCTACACCCGGCTACACCCCGAACGGGCCAAGCGACGCGCCCTCGACCAGCTCCGCGCGATGGGCTACGACGTCACCCTCAACCCCCTGGAGACAGCCGTGGTTGCGTGAATCTTCGACTCAGCCGGTCAGCGACTCGGCGGCGGCGACCACGTCGACAAGGGCACCGGCCTGGTCGACGTGGTCGCCGCCGCCGAGGCCCTGACCGGCTGAGTCGAAGATTCACGCTCC
>DASRVZ010000221.1:0-3093 GCA_035654835.1 Dermatophilaceae bacterium
CCGTCCTCTAGCGCCTCGAGGCCAGCCTCCAACGTCGCCACCGGGGTTCGCATCTCGTGTCCGAGGTCGGCCAACAGTCTGCGGCGGGTCCCCTCGACCGACCCCAGCCGGGAGGCCATCTGGTTGAACCCCGACACGAGAGCGTCGAACTCCGCCCCCAGCCCCGGCGATGAGACCCTGACGTCGTATCGGCCGCCGGCAACGTGACTGGCCGCGTCGGCGATGGTGGCCACGGATCGCCCGATACGGCGCGCTATGTACACGTTGACGGCCATGGCCACAAGCAGCGCGGCCAGCAACGCCAACGACAGGGAGATGGCGTTGGCGCTCTGGTAGGCCCTCTCGATATGCAGGCTCTCGGCCGATGAGGCTCCCACGTTGGCCTTGGCCAGATGCTTGTGGAAAAGCGGTGGGCCGACCGTGGCGGCAATCGTCCATGCCGTGAGCGTGCTGGTCAGCAGAACCATGGTCTGGGCCACAAGCAGGCGACCGGCCAAGCCCCCCCGCCGGGGTATTGGCTTGCCAGCCGGCCCTTTCACGTTCCCTCACCCATCCGGTAGCCGATGCCGCGGACCGTACGCACATACCGCGGTGAGTTGGGATCGTCGCCAAGTTTCCTGCGCAGGTGCCCGACGTGGACGTTGACCAGGTGCTCGTCCCCGCCCCAGGTCTGGTCCCACACCGCGTCGATCAGCGCCCGGCGGGTGAAGACCATGGTGGGTCGAGCCGACAGGGCGTCCAGCAGGTCGAACTCGGTGCGTGTCAGTGCCACCACCTGACCGTCAATGAGGACTTCCCGCCCGGAAACATTGATGCTCAACGCTCCGAAAACTCGCGGGGGCATTTCTCGGGCGGGCTGCTCGCTGGCGGTGGAGGCGCGGGGACGGCGCAGCATCGCATGGATCCGGGCCAGCAGCTCACGCGGGCTGAACGGCTTGGTCAGGTAGTCGTCCGCGCCGACCGAGAGGCCGATGAGCTTGTCGATCTCTTCGGTGCGCGCGGTGAGCATCACGATGTAGCAGTCGGAGAACGTCCGCACCACCCGGCAGACCTCGACACCGTCGATCACTGGCAGGCCCAGGTCCAGCACCATCAAGTCCGGATCTACTTGCCGGGCCTGGTCAATTGCCTCCTGCCCGTCATGGGCCATCGACACCTCAAAACCATCCCGGGTCAGGTAGGACCCCACGAGGTCAGCCAGGCCTCGTTCGTCGTCCACTACCAGGACGCGAAGACCGCTTGGTGACATTGGTTTCGGGATGGGGTTGCTTGCCGGGTGGCTCATGGTCACAGTGTCGAGGATCCGCTGTCGGACCGGGGCATCGGGCGCGGTCACCCCTTTCGGCGCGCGGCGGTCCTCGTTGGCCGGCGAAGTGTTAGTCAAGTTTTCACTGTTTCTCCATCGTGCCTGCGGAATCGGAGCGCAGCCTTGGGGGATGAAAACCTCAAGGACTGTCGCCGGTTTGGACGGCTCCGTCGGCACCAGCCAGGTCGCTGCCGGAACCGCGTCCGAGCGCACTGTCGATCGGAGGCGTCGAACAGTTTGGACGGTGCTCAGCGGCGGCCTTGGCGGCATCGTCGGCCTGGCGCCTCACGTGCTGCACCACATCGGGCCACTGGTGGGGACCGCGCTCGTGGCAGGTGCCGGTGGTACTGCGCTCTTCGGTGTGCTCGGACTGGCCGCGTCCCTGCCGATGCTCATCAAGTTGAGGCGCAAGTTCAACAACTGGTGGGCCCCTGCCATCGCACTGTGCGTCTTCACTGCGATGTTCTTCTTCTCATCGTTCGTGGTCGGACCGCTGATCAGCGCCCCCGACGCCCCGACTGCACCCGGCGTGTCCCAGGTCGACCACGCCGCCCACCATTCCTGAGCACGCCCCCGCCGATCTGAAGCAGGGGCGCACCCAATGCGATGAAGCGGACCCGCGACGGGTCGAGCGCCAGTCAAGCTCCCTGGCAGCACCCGCCGGCAACCTCAAGCTCGACACCGGCGCCGCCAGCCGCCTGGTCGTGCCCACCTTGACCTCCATGACCGCCTCCACCGCCGCAGCAGGACCCCGACTTCGCGAGATCTGCGACGACCTCGTACCTTGTCGCCCGAGGCTCGTCGCCCAGTAGTTCTCCGAGTCGGGCATGCACGAGCGAGGCCGCCTCCGTGGTGTGCATCGCGGCGAACGTCTCGGCGCTCTGGTGCTCCACGAGCGCGGTGTAGGTGCCGTCCGCAGCGCGCAGAAGCCGTCGGCCCTGGAGCCCGTCGATCTCGTGCAGCTGCCCGTTCGACCAGGCGAACCACGCTTGGAACTCTTCCTCCCGTTCGGTGGGAACCTCAGGGAACTGGGCGATTGCGACGAACATAGGAATTCCTCCATCAGTTTGATGCACACGGTCCAGCGATGCCGAGCACCACCGACCCCCACCCAGCAGCGACCGGACGGGCGTCTGTTCAGTCTCCTGCGCCAACCATGGCCAAACTGTCGCGATTCGATGAAGATGCCATGAAGATCCAGTCCCTGTGGTCGCCGGACCCTGTCGATCTTCACCAAACGTTGACCGTTTCACCGGGGCATTCTTCGTAGCGATGACCCACGGTGGGTCCAGGACACAGAACCCGACGGGCCACCCACCTCCCCGACTGTGCCCATGGACGAGCGGAGAGAACACGTGCGGCCGGTCCTGTTTTCAGTCTTTGGGCTCGACATCCAGTCCTACGGGGCGAGCAAGGCGCTAGCTGCCCTTGTGGCCGCCTTCATGCTTGCCCGCGCCTTCGAACGACGTGGCTTCACACGAGACTCGGCGTACTCGCTGGTGATGTGGGCAACGATCTGGGGTTTCGTCGGCGCCAAGATCTACTTCCTGCTCGAGCAGCTTCCCAACTTCGACACGCACCACCTCGGCGGGATGGGCTTCACCTGGTATGGCGGTCTGATCGGCGGCGTCATCGCCTCGATGGTTATCGTGCGCCGCCACCAGCTCCCGCTCGGCGCAGTCTCCGGCGCCGCCGCAGTCCCCCTCACCGTCGCCTATGGCATCGGCCGCCTCGGCTGTCTGCTCGCCGGCGACGGCACCTACGGCAAACCAACCTCTGTGCCCTGG
>DASRVZ010000222.1:0-3311 GCA_035654835.1 Dermatophilaceae bacterium
GACCAACACTCGTACGCTCGGTAAACACCGGGGCCTCCCACACATGTAGGCACTGCCGAACAGGAGCCTGCTCGGTAACCCACGAGACTGTGTGAGCGAGGCCCCGGCCCGCAAGACGCGAGCATCTACATACCGTCTAGCCACAGGTTCAGGCGGCTGGCGAGATGGGGTTGAGGGTGACGCTGTAGCCGAGTTGGTTGAGTTGGTAAAGGCCCGGTTGCGTGCGCGGTCGGGGTTGCGGTTGCGGAAGTGGTCCGGTCCCAGGTCCTGGTAGTCGACGTCGTCGTGCAGCATGTGCCAGATGGCTGACGTAGGTCACCACCGGTGAGCACAGATAGCATCGGGGTATCTCGATAGCGAGGGAGCGATGAGCGATGTTTGAGCGGTTTACCGACCGGGCCAGCCGGGTGGTGGTGCTTGCGCAGGAGGAAGCGCGCATGCTCAATCGCAACTACATCGGGACCGAGCACATTCTGCTCGGCCTGATCCACGAGGGTGAAGGCGTCGCTGCCAAGGCACTGGAGCGCCTCGGCATCTCCCTGGACGCGGTGCGCGAGCAGGCCCAGGAGATCATCGGCCAGGGGCAGCAGGCCCCGTCCGGTCACATCCCCTTCACCCCGCGGGCCAAGAAGGTCCTCGAGCTGAGCCTGCGCGAGGCGCTGCAGCTCGGCCACAACTACATCGGGACCGAGCACATTCTGCTCGGCCTGATCCGCGAGGGTGAGGGTGTTGCCGCCCAGGTGCTGGTCAAGCTCGGCGCCGACCTCAACCGGGTCCGTCAGCAGGTCATCCAGCTGCTCAGCGGCTACCAGGGCAAGGAGCTCCAGGGCGCCGGCGTCGGTCCGGCCGAAGGCACTCCTGCCGGGTCGCTGGTGCTCGACCAGTTCGGCCGCAACCTGACCCAGGCCGCCCGCGAGGGCAAGCTCGACCCGGTCATCGGTCGTGGCAAGGAGATCGAGCGGGTCATGCAGGTGCTGTCCCGGCGCACCAAGAACAACCCGATCCTGATCGGCGAGCCCGGCGTCGGCAAGACCGTCGTCGTCGAGGGCCTGGCCCAGGACATCGTCAAGGGCGAGGTGCCCGAGACGCTCAAGGACAAGCAGATCTACACGCTGGATCTGGGTGCCCTTGTTGCCGGTTCGCGCTACCGCGGTGACTTCGAGGAGCGCCTGAAGAAGGTCCTGAAGGAGATCCGGACCCGCGGCGACATCATCTTGTTCATCGACGAGATCCACACCCTCGTCGGTGCCGGCGCGGCCGAGGGCGCGATCGACGCTGCATCCATCCTCAAGCCGATGCTGGCTCGTGGCGAGCTCCAGACGATCGGTGCGACCACGCTGGACGAGTTCCGCAAACATATCGAGAAGGACCCGGCCCTGGAGCGGCGGTTCCAGCCGATCCAGGTCGCCGAGCCGACGCTGCAGCACACCATCGAGATCCTCAAGGGTCTGCGCGGCCGCTATGAGGCGCACCACCGGGTCTCGATCACCGATGCCGCCCTGGTCTCGGCAGCCAACCTGGCCGACCGGTACATCAACGACCGCTTCCTGCCCGACAAGGCGATCGACCTCATCGACGAGGCTGGCGCCCGACTGCGCCTCCGCCGGATGACGGCGCCGCCGGACCTTCGCGAGTTCGACGAGCGGATCGCGCCGGTCCGTCGTGAGAAGGAGTCCGCCATCGACGCCTCGGACTTCGAGAAGGCGGCGTCCCTGCGCGACGACGAGAAGACGCTGCTGGGTCAGAAGGCCGAGCGTGAGAAGCAGTGGAAGTCCGGTGACATGGACGTTGTGGCCGAGGTCGACGAGGAGCTCATCGCCGAGGTCCTGGCCGCCTCGACCGGCATCCCGGTGTTCAAGCTGACCGAGGAGGAGTCCTCGCGGCTGCTCAACATGGAGGCCGAGCTGCACAAGCGCATCGTCGGCATGGACGAGGCGCTGCGGGCGATGTCCCAGGCGATCCGGCGTACCCGCGCCGGCCTGAAGGACCCGCGTCGTCCCGGTGGCTCGTTCATCTTCGCCGGTCCGACCGGCGTCGGTAAGACCGAGGTGGCCAAGGCGCTGGCCGAGTTCCTGTTCGGCGACGAGGACGCGTTGATCCAGCTCGACATGAGCGAGTACGGCGAGAAGCCCACGGTCTCCAGGCTGTTCGGCTCGCCCCCCGGTTACGTGGGCTACGAGGAGGGCGGCCAGCTGACCGAGAAGGTCCGCCGCAAGCCGTTTTCGGTGGTGCTCTTCGACGAGGTCGAAAAGGCCCACCCCGACATCTTCAACGCGCTGTTGCAGATTCTTGAGGACGGTCGCCTGACCGACGCCCAGGGCCGGGTCGTCGACTTCAAGAACACCGTGATCATCATGACCACGAACCTCGGCACCCGCGACATCGCCAAGGGCCAGTCGCTCGGGTTCGCGGGCGGCGCTGACCCCAAGACCGGCTACGAGCGGATGAAGAACAAGGTCATCGACGAGCTCAAGCAGCACTTCCGGCCAGAGTTCCTCAACCGGGTGGACGACATCATCGTCTTCCCGCAGCTGACCCATCCCGAGATCGTCCAGATCGTCGATCTGATGATCGCCAAGCTCGACGTGCGGCTCAAGGACAAGGACATGGGCATCGAGCTCACGGCCGCGGCCAAGGCGCTGCTGGCCAAGAAGGGCTACGACCCGGTGCTCGGCGCCCGTCCGCTGCGCCGCACGATCCAGCGCGAGATCGAGGACGCCATGTCCGAGAAGATCCTCTACGGCGAGCTCAAGGCCGGCCAGATCGTCCTGGTCGACACCGACGGTGCCGCGAAGGACGAGGCGTTCACGTTCGTCGGCACGGCGCATTCGCCGCCGGACGACCCGCCGCTGAGCGCCATCCAGGACACGGTCAAGACGCCGGACGCTCCCGAGGCGACCTGAGACCAGGGTCGACCCCCTGCGGCAGCTGAGCCGGATGCGCGGCCGCAGGGTGGGCACGACGTGCGGTCGTTGTCAGCGGTGCTGTCACGGCGTGGAAGGGCGTGCCGATCGCCGTGGTCACCAAGGGCAAGGACGTGACTCCGGCGGTGGGGGCGCCCAAGTGGAAGATTGTCGGCGGCTGAACGGGTCGTGAACGATCCGGGTTAGTTGCAATACCGTTCATTTAGGGTGAACGGTGGCGACCTGTGGCGGCCCGGTCGGCTGGGGCCAGCCGGCGTGATGGGCGCGCTTGACGTGCCACTTGGGCATCTTGGCTTTGATGACGCGGGGTTGGACCGCCTCCGACGAACGGGTCGAGCCGCTTGAGGCCGCTCCTGAATCAGGTCGCCCAGATCCCTCGACGCCGAG
>DASRVZ010000223.1:0-4864 GCA_035654835.1 Dermatophilaceae bacterium
GCTGAGGTCGCCGATCCGTCCGGCGATGTCGCCGGCGCCGACCACCCAGACGAGAGCTGCAACGAAGACTGCGGCCACCCCGGCGCTGCGCCATACCTGAGGGTCGCGGTTGAGCCACGCCGATCCCCCGAGCCGGTAGCCTAGCTTGAGGATTGCCGCCTCGATCGAGGCACGACTGGCCTCGTCGGTCGCGATGAGGCTCACGGTGCCCTTGCGGGTTGAGGCGCTCGCAGAGATGACACCGGGCAACCCTGTCAGCGCCTTCGCGATGCGCCGCTCACATGCCGTGCAGGTCATTCCTGCGACCTGGAGGGTGACGAGCTCCTTCGGTCGGCGACTCCCGGCCTTGGTGTCTGCCACGGCAATGCTTCCGGCTAGGTCGTTCGCTGCGCGGTCATAGCCCGAACAGCTCCGAGGCCGCCCTGCCCAAGTCGCCGGTCTCGTCGTGCCGGAGCGCAGTCTTGGGTGCGTGCAGGATCCCACCCACCAGCCGGTGGCTCATCTGGTCGATGAGCGCACGCTCCTGCTCGGACAGGTTCGGAAGTCGCCGGTACAGCCACTCAAGCTCGCCGAGTCGACGGCCCTCTGCTGCTTCTGACATCGCCTGTATGGCGGGGGTGGAGTCGCGCGCCAGCAGCCACTGGCAGTACTCCCGGCCGGAGCCGGCCACGAGCTGCTCAAGCCGGCCACGAAGTCTGCCTGGCAGCTCAGTCTGCGGTCCCCAGGCGAGGTCGTCGATGGAGATGAAGCGCTCGCCGAGCCGGGCTTGCAGGGATTCCGGGACGGCTGGCGGCGACGACAGGTCCACGACGGTGGCGCCGCTGTCGACCAGCCTTTTGGCGTCGAGGGGCTGGATCTGCCACGGGCCGGACAATGCAACGACCACGCCGACGACGGGCGGCAGTGTGCCGTCGACGCCTCCGGCGACCGCCTGTCCACCGACGCCGCGGGCCAGGCAGATGGCTCGCTCGGTGGTCCTGCTCGTGACAATGACCTGTGCCTCACGCCGGACTGCGGCCTGGGCTGTGAGCCGGCCCATGCTCCCAGCGCCGACGACGAGGGTCGCCTGGTCCTTGAGGGATCCGGTCCGCTGCTCGATCTCATTCAGCGCGGCGTCGCCCAGCGACCGCTTCGTCCCGCCGAACCACTCGTGCGAGCGTCGTCCGGCGGTCAGCGCGACCTGGAAGAGACGGTCCAACACCGGGTGCAGGGCCCGCTCAGCGTGACGCAGGGCGAAGGTCTCGCGGACCTGATGGAGGATCTGGTCCTCGCCCAGGACAGCACTCTGAAGGCCGCAGGCGACGCTGATGAGGTGTCGGGCCGCGGCTGCGTCCTCAAGGCGCTCTCCGCCGCGTGGAAGCTCCGGGAGCTCCCCGTTGTCGAAGGCGTCGAGTGCGACATACATCTCGACGCGGTGGCAGGTGTGCACGATGATCACCGCGTCATCGGCCTGCAGGGCATGGCACTTGGTGGCGAACGCCTCTCGGGCAACGCTGGGAACCCCCCGCGCGTCGGCGATGAGCGCCACGACGGTGGCCGTCGGCGTCTTGTCCGTCGGCTGCGACGGCACATCCGAGCTGTCGGGCATCACATCTGCGGCGGGACAAACGACAGCGGCAGTTGGCGACGACATGGTGATCACGAACGATCCCTTTCAGATGCAATCTCGGCCAGCTCGGTCTCGTGACCGCTCATCAGGGCGACCAGCAGCTGGTCGATGGCCTGGGTCGCTGTGACGAGCAGGTTGGTGGACTCGGTGGTGTCCAGCCCTCTGCGTCGAGCCACCTGGGCGAGCTCACCCAGGAAGAGCATGCGGAATCGGAGGAACGCCTCGACGGTCTCGCGGATCTGGCCGGATTCTCTGGCGGCGATCCGGCCGTACTCGCTGGCGGAACCCTCGGCCTTGTGGATGGCCGTCCGGCGTTCGTCCGGCGTCGACGCATCCATGAACACGAGCAGCGACATCGCAATCCGGCGGCCGTGGTCGCGCAACGGCTCCAGCTCGTCCTCACCAAGACCGGCCAGCCAGCCCAATCCGCCGCAGGCCTGCGCAAGGTGACGACGGTAGACGCCCATCATGTGTTCAGGCGTCTCGCCGAGGTGCTCCAGCGTGGGCCGCTCACGACGGGAGGAGGGCAGCAATCCCAGGATCATCGAACGCGCGAACCGGCGGTGACCGCCGGGAGTCGTGAACGCCTGGACATCGCCCGCAGCGCTCCAGCGACGCAGCGTGGCCGGCGATACACCGATGAGCGCGCACGCATCTTGGACGGTCAGCCACTCTTCGGCGACCGCCGTCTCTGTTGTCCGCGAAACGGTCATGATGTCGGCTTCGCCTTGATGGCCAGTGGTTGTGCGCCCAGCTGAAGGACGGGGTCCTTGTGGCACGTCGCGCAGTAGACCGGCAAGTGGCAGTAGTTGCACGACTGAGTACCACCAGCCGCAGTGATGGCGCTGGCGTGTTTGTAGAGCATCGTGTCGTGCTTGACCTTGACCGCACCGCTGTTGTGGCAGTTGGCGCAGTAGGTGGGCGTATGACAGGCGGCACACGTTGTCCCCGCCACCGTCAGACTCTTGGTCGCGTTCTTGTGACTGAACACGTAGAGCTTGTCCTTGTGGTCAGCAGGCTTGGCCCCCAGAGGGAAGTCGGCAAGCAGCGATGGCTGCGAGGAACTGGCGGTTTTGTCCCCAGAAGCGGCGCTGGCAGCGCTCGCGCCCACCTGCGGGAAGGTGTGGCAGGTGGAGCACTCAGACGGGATCCTCTCGTTCGTGACCTTCCCCTTGACCACGAGGTAGTGGGCGCCATCGTGGCAGCGGAAGCAGCCTGGAGCGGACTGGTGGCCAAGGTTGTCCGGGTAGGTCTTGGCCTGGACCTTCATGGCCGGGGTCGCGATGAGTCGGTAGATCCGCTTCAGCTCGTCGATCGACTTGTTGATCTGCTTGTCATGGCTCTTGAGGACCAGCGGGTACTTCGCGGCGTACGTCGCGCGGAGGCCGGCGAACGCCTCGTCTGCAAGGTCGAGGGACTGGTAGGTACCGTTCAGGAGGGCGACGCTGTCACGTTTGACGAAGGGCAGGTCCGCGCTGATCTTGCCGGCGGCCATCGCCTCGTCAACCGCCTGGGCCGGACTGGCAACCGCATGCCCGACGCGGTTGTGGCAGTCGATGCAGTCCATGAGCCGGGTCGTCTGGCTCGTCTTGAGCCGCTCGATGTCGGGCTTGACGTCCGTCGACACGCTGACCTGCTGCCCGGCGATGTACTGCTTCGGCGTCCCGTCCTCGGCTGTGAACTCCACGAGGTCGATCTTCTGCGCCCGGACATCGCCCGAGGTGTAGGTCACCGTCTGGGCGACGTGCCAGTGAACGCCACGCGCGCCGCTGGCCTCGCCCAGGCCACCGGGGCGAAGCAGGACCGCGACCGACTCGCGTGTGTTGGTCTCGTCCAAGCGGTACCGGGGCCGAAGGACCAGCTTCACCGTGCCGCCGTTCTCAGTGAGCTGCTCGAGCGAGTGGCATTCGAGACAGGTGTCCTTGACGGATGGCAGGTCGGCGTGGTCGGGGGGCGGGATGGGGGTCGGGAACTGGCCGGTGAGGACGCCGATCAGCTGCTTGGTGCCGTTTGCCTTCGCCTTGATGAAGCCGGCAACGCCGGGCTCGACGTGGCACTCGGCGCAGGCGACCTCCTTGTGCGGGGACATGGCGTAGGCCTTCAGCTCCGGGTCCATGGTGTGGCACCTGCCGCAGAAGCTGGAGGTCTCGGAGTAGTGGATGGCCGTGACTCCACCGACCGCGGCAACCGCACCGAACCCTGCGAAGAGGAAGAAGAGGACGAGGACACCACGTCTGCTGCGCCACGGAGGGTGCGGGATCTTGCCCAGCGTCCGGCTCACTGGAGCGAAGAAGGCGCGGGTCCGTCGGAACCGTCGCCGGACAGGAACGACCGCTTTGTCGACCTCGGTCGTCTCGGTCGATGCCGTGGGCTCGGTCGGCACTGTCATCGGCTGCTTCGACTCCGTTGGCTCGGTCGGTTCGATCGGCTCGGTCATTGGCTGATCGCCGTCAGCGCTGCGTCCATCTGCTCGGGGCTCTGGCCACCGGTCTTGATCTGACGCAGGATGCCGGACGAGTCGATGAAGAAGTGGGCCGGGATCCCGTAGACCCGGTATGCCGATGCGATCCGCGTGTCCGGGTCGGCGATCTGGGGGTAGGTCAGCCCAACTCGCGTCACATAGTCACGCACTGCCGCGGAGTCCTCGGAGATGGAGATCGACAGGATGACGACGCCCTTGGACTCGAACTTCTTGTACGCGGCTTCGATGTCCGGCGCCTCCGCCACGCACGCCGCGCACCAGCTCGCGCCGAAGGTCAGCCACACCGGGTGTCCCTTGTACGAGCTCAGCGACACCTTCTCCCCGGTCACGGTCGTCCCGGTGAAGTCCTGTGCAGGGCTGCCGATCTTTGGCGCAGCCCCGCCACCGGGTCCGGACAGCTCGACGGCGGTGGTGCCCGGCGCGGCCGCCGCCGGGCGGTCCATCAGGTAGGCGCCGCCCGTCACGACGGCCGCGGTCACCGCAAGGACGAGCAGGGTGCCAAGCCGGCTCTCGCGGATGCGCTGCTGCCAGCCCTTTGGCGTGCTGACCGTCGTAACTTCACTCATTGTGGAGTCTCAGTCCCTTCGATGTGCTTGACGTCGTGTGGAGCTGTCAACTTCGGGTCAGCTCAGGCGTAGCTGTGCAGGCCGCCGAAGAAGAGGTTGCCGAAGAAGGTGAGCAGCACGGAGGCGAACCCGGCCACGAGCAGCCATGCCGCTCGACGGCCGACCCAGCCGCGGGCCACTCTGGCGTGCAGGTAGGCGCCGTAGACG
>DASRVZ010000224.1:0-29600 GCA_035654835.1 Dermatophilaceae bacterium
GTCCGTCGCCGCGGCCGGGTCGATGCTCGGCACGCGCGCCCTGCAGATCTTCGACGAGTCGGTGTCGGTGGTTCGGGCGGTGTCGCGCTGGACGGACTTCTACGCCCACGAGTCCTGCGGCAAGTGCACGCCGTGTCGTGAGGGCACTTTCTGGCTCAAGCAGATCATGGCGCGGCTCGAGCTCGGCCAAGGCACCCAGGATGACATCGACAAGCTGCTGGACATCTGCGACAACATCTTGTTCCGGGCGTTCTGCCCGCTCGGCGACGGTGCGACCAGCTGCATCACCTCCGCGGTTCAGTACTTCCGCGCGGAGTTCGAGGCGGGGATGCACACCCCCGCGTCAGTGCTGTTCCCGCCGGCCGCCTCGACGCTGTTCGCGAAGGAGACCGTGTCCGCATGACCGTCACCTCATCATCGACGACCCCTGCCACCCCCACGGACCTGGTCAACCTGACCATCGACGGGGTCGACGTCAGCGTCCCCAAGGGCACCCTCGTGATCCGCGCTGCCGAGCAGATCGGCATACAGATCCCGCGGTTCTGCGACCACCCGCTGCTCGACCCGGTGGGTGCCTGCCGCCAGTGCATGGTCGAGGTCGCCACTCCGGCACCAGACGGCACGCTTCGGCCCATGCCCAAGCCGATGGCCTCCTGCACCACCACGGTCAGCGAGGGCATGGCGGTCAAGTCGCAGCACACCTCGCCGGTCGCCGACAAGGCCCAGAGCGGCCTGATTGAGCTCCTGCTGATCAACCACCCGCTCGACTGCCCGGTCTGCGACAAGGGCGGCGAGTGCCCCCTGCAGAACCAGGCCATGTCCAGCGGGCGGTCAACAACCCGCTTCGAAGACGTCAAGCGCACCTACCCCAAGCCCGTCAACATCTCCTCGCAGGTGCTGCTCGACCGCGAACGCTGTGTGCTCTGCGCCCGCTGTACCCGCTTCTCCGACCAGATCGCCGGCGACCCGTTCATCGCTCTGGTCGAGCGTGGTGCCCTGCAACAGATCGGCATCTTCCAGGACAAGCCGTTCGAGTCCTACTTCTCGGGCAACACGATTCAGATCTGCCCGGTCGGCGCGCTGACCGGCGCGGCCTACCGCTTCCGCTCGCGACCCTTCGACCTCGTCTCCACGCCGAGCGTGTGCGAGCACTGTGCGAGCGGCTGCGCGATGCGCACTGACCACCGTAGGAGCACGGTCCTGCGCCGCATGGCCGCCAACGACCCCGCGGTCAACGAGGAGTGGAACTGCGACAAGGGTCGTTGGGCGTTCACCTACGCCACCGGCACCGACCGCATCACCGACCCGCTGGTCCGCGGCGACGATGGCGCCCTGCACGTGGCCTCGTGGCCGGAGGCGCTGGACGCGGCTGCCCGCGGCCTCGCCGCCGCCCGCGACGCCAAGGGCGTCGGCGTGCTCGTCGGCGGCCGGGTGTCCGGTGAGGATGCCTACGCCTACAGCAAGTTCGCACGAATCGCCCTGCAAACCAACGACATCGACTTCCGCTCGCGACCTCACTCGGTCGAGGAGGCCGAGTTCCTGGCCAGCAACGTCGTGGCCACCGGCCCGTCGGCTGATGCCAACGGCGGGTCGGTGACGTATGCCGATCTCGAGGCCGCCAAGACGGTGCTGCTCGTGGGCTTCGAGCCCGAGGACGAGTCGCCGATCGTCTTCCTACGACTGCGCAAGGCCGTTCGCAAGCACCGCACCGCCGTATTCGCGGTCGCCCCCCTCGCGTCGCGCGGTCTGAAGAAGCTTGATGGCACCGTCATCACCGCCGCCCCTGGCACCGAAGCCGAGGTTCTGCAGGCGCTGGTCGGGGGCACCAAGGTGGTCAAGGCCGCAGGTGGTCCGACCATGGCCGCCGTCACGGCAGCGTCAGCCGCTCTCGCGACCGGCGGCGCCGTGATTCTCGTTGGCGAGCGACTGGCGACCGTCCCCGGCGGTTTGTCCGGCGCTGCGGCTCTGGCCTCGTCCACCGGTGCCCGGCTGGCGTGGGTGCCCCGGCGCGCAGGAGAGCGGGGCGCGCTGGAGAGCGGCGCGCTGCCCAATCTGCTTCCGGGTGGCCGTCCCGTCACGGATCCCCGGGCTCGGGCCGAGGTCGGTGAGGCGTGGGATGTCGTCGGGCTGCCTGACCAGGTTGGACGTGACACCTCGGCGATCATCGCGGCGGCCAACTCGGGCGGGCTCGGTGGCCTGCTGGTTGGCGGCATCGACCCGGCGGACCTGATCGGCTCGTCCGACCTGCTTGACGCCTTGACCAGGTCCTTCGTGGTCTCCCTGGAGCTGCGATCGAGTGCCGTCACCGACGTGGCCGATGTGGTGCTGCCGGTGGCGGCCCACCAGGAAAAGGCCGGCACCTTCGTCAACTGGGAGGGTCGGGTCCGGTCCTTCGAGGCGGCATTGACGTCCAGTGCCATGAGCGATCACCGGGTGCTTGACCTGTTGGCCGACGAGATGGGCGAGCCCCTCGGGGTCCGCACGCTGGAGGCCGTCCGCGCCGATATGCGGGCCCTCGGTCCGTGGACCGGCGACCGCGCAGCTGCGCCGGCGTTCGAGGCGGTCGAGGTTCCGTCGCTGGATGCCGGACAGGCCGTGCTGGCCACCTGGCACCACCTGCTGGACTCAGGGAGCATGCAGGACGGCGAGCCGTTCCTGGCAGGGACTGCACCCAAGGCCCGTGCGCTGCTGTCGGCCAAGACCGCGGCAACGATCGGTCTGGCCGACGGCGACACCGTGCGGGTCAGCACCGGCTCGGGATCCATCACCGTGCCGCTCACGATCACGGACATGGCGGACCACGTCATCTGGCTGCCAACCAACTCTCCCGGGTCCGCGGTGCGATCGACGCTTGGCGTCGACGCTGGCGCCGTGGTCTCTCTGACCAAGGGCGGTGCCGAATGAGCCTGATCGCTTCGCTCGCAACAGTCGTTCAGACCGGTGTCGACACGATCGCGCCGGCGCTCGCCTCCACCGACAACCCGGCGGCGGACTTCAGTGACACCCCGTGGTGGCTCTCGCTGGTCAAGGCGTTGTTTGTCTTTGTGTTCCTGCTGATCAACGTCGTGATCGTCATCTGGTTCGAGCGTCGTGTCATCGGGCGCATGCAGCAGCGCCCCGGGCCAAACCGGGCAGGTCCATTCGGCCTGCTGCAGACCTTGGCTGACGGGATCAAGCTTCTCCTCCAGGAGGATCTGATCCCCGACAAGGCCGACAAGGCCGTCTTCCTGCTGGCGCCGATCATCGCCGGCACCATGGCCTTCGTGTCCTTCGCGATCATTCCGATGGGCCCGATGATCTCCATGTTCGGGCACCGGACGCCCATGCAGCTGACCGATACCCCGGTCGCCGTCCTGCTGGTGCTCGCCGTTGCCGGGGTCGGTGTGTATGGCATCGTCCTGGCCGGCTGGTCCTCAGGTTCGACCTACCCGCTACTGGGTGGGCTGCGCTCCACGGCTCAGGTCATCTCCTACGAGATCGCCATGGGCCTGTCGTTGGTTGCCATCTTCCTGTACAGCGGCTCGATGTCGACCTCACAGATCGTCGCCTCTCAGAAGAGCATGTGGTTCATCATCCCGGCGTTCTTCTCGTTCCTGGTCTATGTCGTGACCATGCTCGGCGAGACCAACCGGCTCCCCTTCGACCTTGCTGAAGGCGAGGGCGAGCTGACCGGTGGTTTCCACACGGAATACAGCTCGATGAGGTTCGCGATGTTCTTCCTCGGTGAGTACATCAACATGTTCACCGTCTCAGCGCTGGCGACCACGATGTTCATGGGCGGCTGGCAGGCGCCTCCGGGCATCGCCGCGATCAACGACGGGATGTTCAACGAGGGCTGGTGGGGGCTGCTCTGGTTCGTCATCAAGCTGTGGCTCTTCATGTTCTTCTTCGTCTGGCTGCGCGGAACCCTCCCGCGGGTGCGCTACGACCAGTTCATGCGTTTCGGCTGGAAGTTCCTCATCCCGGTGACCCTGCTCTGGGTCGTCTCGGTGGCCTTCATCCGCGGCGCGCAACTGGCCTTCTTCGGTGAGAACACCCGGACGGCCACGGTCATCGTCGTCGGCGTGATCGCCGTCATTGCCCTTGCCGTCGCCTGGGTCTGGGACGGCAAGCGTGCCGCTGCCGCCGTCCCGGTCGAGCGCCCGGAGGAGATAGACCCGTTCGCGGGTGGCTACCCGATCCCCCCTCTGCCCGGCCAGCGCCTACGCGAACCCGGCCAAGAGGCGCTCGATCCGCGTGCGCCGAGCCTGTCCGGTGCCCCGTCATGGGCCATCTCCGGCCATACAGAACCGGCCGATGAGGAGGCACCCCGTGGCTGACGAGCAGAAGAAGGCAAGCTTCCTCTCTGAGCTGTTCGCGCCTGTCGCCGGTTTCGGCGTCACGTTCGCGACGATGTTCCGCAAGCTCGAGACCGAGGAGTATCCCGAGGTCAAGCGTCCGACCCAGCCTCGTTTCCACGGACGCCACCAGCTCAACCGGCACCCGGACGGCCTCGAGAAGTGCATCGGGTGCGAGCTGTGTGCCTGGGCGTGCCCTGCCGACGCCATCTACGTCGAGGGTGCCAACAACGATGACAGCGCAGGCGGCGGTGGCCGGTTCTCACCCGGTGAGCGCTACGGACGCGTCTACCAGATCAACTACCTGCGCTGCATCTTCTGTGGCCTGTGCATCGAGGCATGCCCAACCCGCGCGCTCACGATGACCAACTTCTACGAGCTTGTCTCAGACCAGCGCAGCAAGCTGATCTACGAGAAGAGCCAGCTCCTTGCCCCCATCCAGGAGGGCATGGCGTCACCACCGCACCCGATGGTGGCCGGCCTGGAGGAGCGCGACTACTACCAGGGCAAGGTGGCCAGGGCCACGCCCGAGCAGATTGCGTGGGCCGACGCCCGCGAGGCTGATCTGGCCTCGGCCACCGTTTCAGCCGCCGGCTCACCAGCCGCTCCTTCAACAGAGGCTCCATCAACAGAGGCCCCATCAACAGAGGCGAGTACCCGATGACCAGCGGTGGTGAAGCAGTCCTCTTCTGGGTCCTGGCACCCATCAGCGTGGTGGCTGCCCTCGGCCTGATCTTTGCCAAGAAGGCCGTCCATGCGGCCCTGGGCATGGCACTGGTCATGATCAACCTGGGTGTTTTCTACGTCGCCCAGAGCGCCGACTTCCTCGGGATCGTGCAGATCTTCGTCTACACCGGCGCGGTCATGATGCTGTTCCTCTTTGTGCTCATGCTGATCGGCGTCGACTCGTCCGACTCCCTGGTCGAGACGATCAAGGGCCAGAAGGTGGCAGGCTTCGTGCTTGCCGTGGGACTCGGAGTCGTCCTGATCGCGGCGATCGGCTCGGTGACCTTTGCCGGCCCGGTCGGCCTGGCGAAGGCAAACGCGGACGGCAACGTCACAGGGGTGGCCAACCTGATCTTCGGCAAGTACGTCTGGGTCTTCGAGATCACCAGCGCACTGCTCATCACGGCGGCCCTCGGGGCGATGGTGCTGGCTCACCGCGAACGACTGACTCCCCGCCCGACCCAGCGCCAGTGGTCCGAGCGGCGCTTCCGGCAGGGCAAGAACCTCGCCGGGCTGCCGGCGCCGGGTGTCTATGCCCGTCGCAACGCAGTCGATACTCCGGCTCTGCTTCCTGATGGAACGCCCAGCGACCTGTCTGTATCGCGAGTGCTCACCGCGCGCGGGCAGGTGAACGGCCCGGGGCCCTTCACCGAGGCGCGGAAGGCCATCCAGCGCGACATCGAGGAGGGGACCAACCGATGAGCCTGGTCAACTACATCTACCTGTCGACGCTGTTGTTCGCGATCGGGACCGCCACAGTCCTCGTTCGTCGCAACGCGATCGTGGTGTTCATGGGGGTCGAGCTGATGTTGAACGCGACCAACCTGACCTTCGTGACCTTTGCCCGGATGCACGGATCCCTAAATGGTCAGGTCATCGCGCTGTTCGTGATGGTCGTCGCCGCCGCCGAGGTCGTGGTGGGGCTCGCCATCATCATGGCCATCTTCCGGGCTCGTCGGTCGGCTTCCGTCGACGCCGCCAATCTGCTGAAGCTGTAAGGGGCACAACATGCAACTGGTGCAACTTTCCGCTGGGCATCTGGGCGCGCTGGCGAACGCAGACGTCATACAGCCTGCCTCGGGGATGACTTCCCTGGCGTGGCTGTTGGTCGCTCTTCCGCTTCTTGGCGCTGCCATCCTCCTGTTCGGCGGGTGGCGGACCAACGCGTTCGGACCGGCCCTGGCAACCGGACTGTCCTGGGCCAGCTTCGGCCTCGGGGCGTTGATCTTCTTCGCGATGCTCGGTCGTTCGGGTGCGGAGCGTGCGCAGAGCCTGCACCTGTTCTCCTGGGTGCCGGCCGGGAGTTTCCAGGTCGAGGCGGGGATGCTCGTCGACCCGCTCTCCATGGCCTTCGTGCTGCTGGTCACCTTCGTCGGTTCCCTGATCTTGGTCTACTCCCTGGGCTACATGGCGCACGATCCGGAGAAGCGCCGGTTCTTCGCCTTTCTGAACCTGTTCGTCGCGGCCATGCTGCTGCTCGTTCTGGCCGACTCGTACCTCCTGCTCTATGTGGGCTGGGAGGGCGTGGGCCTGGCGTCATACCTGCTCATCGGTTTCTGGAACCACAAGCCGGCCTTCGCCACAGCGGCCAACAAGGCTTTCGTGGCCAACAGGGTCGGTGACTTCGGCCTGACCGTCGCGATGCTGCTCATGTTCGCCACGTTCGGCACGGTCAGCTTCTCTGGTGTCGACGCGGCGGTCGGTGGCGCAGACAAGGCCTCTCTGACCGCGATCGGCCTGATGTTGCTGCTGGCAGCCTGCGGCAAGTCGGCGCAGTTCCCTCTGCAGAGCTGGCTGGGCGACGCGATGGCCGGTCCGACGCCGGTCTCCGCGCTGATCCACGCCGCGACGATGGTCACCGCCGGTGTCTACCTGGTGGTGCGCAGCCACGTGATCTTCGAGGCATCGCCGACCGCGCAGATGTTCGTGGTCATCGTCGGCGCCATCACCTTGCTGTTCGGGGCGATCGTCGGCTGCGCCAAGGACGACATCAAGAAGGCGCTCGCAGCATCGACCATGAGCCAGATCGGCTACATGATGCTCGCCGCCGGGCTGGGTCCGGTCGGCTACGCCTTCGCGATCTTCCACCTGATCAACCACGGGTTCTTCAAGGCCGGCATGTTCCTCGGCGCCGGCTCGGTCATGCATGGCATGGACGACCAGGTCGACATGCGCCGGTTCGGCAACCTGTCCGGCGCCATGAAGATCACCTGGGTCACCTTCGGCCTGGGCTGGCTGGCCATCCTCGGCGTGCCGCCCTTCTCCGGCTTCTGGTCCAAGGACAAGATCATCGAGGCGGCGTTCATCGGCGATGGCTGGCGGCCATGGATCTTCGGCTTCGCCGCGTTGATCGGCGCCGGCGTCACCGCGTTCTACATGTCGCGGCTGTTCTTCATGACGTTCCATGGAAAGAAGCGCTGGCCCAAGGATGCGCACCCTCACGAGTCGCCCAGGTCGATGACCATTCCCATGGTGGTTCTTGCCGCGGGTTCGGCGTTCATGGGTCTGATCCTCGGCCCGACCGGCGCCATCCAGAGCTGGCTCGAGCCGGTCGTCGGTGTTCACGTCGAGGGCGAGAGCCCGGTGATCGCCGTGCCCGTCCTGACGACCCTGACGCTGCTGGTCGTTGCAGCGGGGCTGGGTCTCGCCTGGATGCGCTACTGGCGCGAAGAGGTTCCTGTGGGTGCGCCGGTGGGCTCGCTGCCAACACGGGCTGCGCGCCAGGACCTCTTTCAGGACGCCGTCAACGAGGCCGTGCTGATGCGCCCGGGTCTGCACCTGACCCGTTCGCTGGTGTTCTTCGACAACAAGGGAGTTGATGGGGCGGTCGGCTCGGTGGCCGCTCTCATCGGCGGCTCCTCGTCGCGTCTTCGCCGAGTCCAGAACGGCTTCGTGCGTTCGTATGCCTTGACGATGCTCTTTGGCGTCGTCGTGATCCTCGGTGCCGTGTGGGTGGTGCAGTGATGTCCAGTTTTCCGTGGCTGACCACGATCGGCCTGATCCCGCTGGTGGGCGCGCTCGTCGTTGCCTTCCTGCCCGCGAGCCTGGCCGACCGGGCCAAGCAGATCGCGCTCGGGTTCTCCGTCGTCGCGCTCCTTTTCACGGTCGCTGCGGCACTGCAGTTCAAGCTGGGCTCGAACCTCCAGTTCCAGTTCCAGGAGCAGCATTCCTGGATCGGGCAGTTCGGCGTCAGCTACGCCCTGGGCGTGGACGGCATCGCGCTCGTCCTGATCGTGATGGCTGCGATCCTGGTGCCGGTCTGCGTCCTCGCCGCGTGGAATGACGTCCCCGAGATCGGCAAACGCCAACAGACCTACTTCGCGCTGATGCTGGTCCTCGAGACATTCATGATCGGTGTCTTCTCCGCGACCGATGTGTTCTTGTTCTACGTCTTCTTCGAGGCGATGCTCATCCCCGTCTACTTCCTGATCGGCTCCTTCGGCGGGCCCCGCCGGCAGTATGCCGCGGTGAAGTTCTTGCTGTTCTCCCTGCTCGGCGGGCTGGTCATGCTGGTGGCTGTCATCGCGCTCTACCACTACGGTCCTGGCGGCACCGATGGCTTCCTGGTCCAGAAGCTGACGGGCCTCAAGCTCGACCAGACCCCTGGTCGCCTGATGTTCCTCGGGTTCTTCTTTGCGTTCGCCATCAAGGCGCCGATGTGGCCGGTCCACACCTGGCTGCCTGATGCGGCCACAGAGGCTCGCCCGGCAACGGCGGTGCTCCTGGTCGGTGTCCTGGACAAGGTCGGCACCTACGGGATGATCCGCTTCTGCCTGCAGCTGTTCCCCGAGGCCAGCAAGTGGGCCACTCCCGCGATCATCGTGCTGGCCGTCATCTCGGTGATCTATGGCGCGCTGCTGGCGATCGGCCAGACGGACATCATGCGCCTGATCGCCTACACCTCGGTCAGCCACTTCGGGTTCATCGTGCTGGGCATCTTCGCCATGACGTCGGCCGGCACCGCCGGCTCGGCGCTCTACATGGTCAACCACGGTTTCACCACCGCCGCGTTGTTCCTCGTCGCGGGGATGCTCATCCGCCGTCGCGGCAGCAAGCGGATCCCCGACTACGGGGGTTGGCAACGGGTGACTCCTGTACTCGCCGGCGTCTTCCTCATCTCCGGTCTGTCGGGTCTTGCGCTGCCTGGCCTGAACTCCTTCATCTCCGAGTTCCTCGTCCTGCTGGGGACGTTCCAGCGCTACCGCGTTGCCGCAGTGATCGCGACCCTGGGCATCATCCTGGCCTCGCTCTACATCCTGCTCATGTACCAGCGGATGATGACCGGGCCCAAGCCCGACGCTGCCGCCGGCACGCCGGATCTCTCCCACCGGGAGAAGTGGGTCGTTGCGCCGTTGATCGCGGCGTTCATCGTCCTGGGCTTCTACCCCAAGCCGGCACTCGACGTCATCAACCCCGCCGTCGCCAGGACGCTTCAATACGTCGGCGTCACCGACCCGGCAGCAACGCACCCCGCGGCTGCTGAAGGAGCTGTCAAGTGATCGCCTCCCTGTCCGGGCTGACCGGGCTGTCCGGGCTGCCGACGGAGTTCGTCGCCACGACCATCAACTACGGCGCCATCATGCCGATGCTGATCATCTTCGCCACGGCGATGATCGGGGTGCTGGTTGAGGCCTTTGCGCCCCGCTCGCAGCGGTACGTGGTCCAGGTGAGCGTGGCACTCCTTGGTCTGCTGGGCGCGATGGGTGCGGTCATCGTCGGCCTTGACCATCAGGGCAGCACGCTGGCCGGAGCCGTTGTCATGGATGGGCCTGCTCTCTTCCTGCAGGGCACCATCCTGGTGCTGGCGGCACTCAGCATCCTGGCCATGGCCGAGCGCTTCGACGGTGTGGGCGCCGACGCGTTCACTGCTCAGGGTGCTTCGGCGCCCGGTTCAGCGCAGGAAGCGGCCGCCGTCCGCGCAGGCGCCACCACGACCGAGGTCTTCCCCCTGACCCTGTTCGCGGTCGGGGGCATGATGTTGTTCCCGGCGGCAGGCGACCTGTTGACGATGTTCGTGGCGCTTGAGGTTCTCTCCCTGCCGCTCTACATCCTCTCGGGGCTTGCACGTCGCCGGCGCCTGCTCTCCCAGGAAGCGTCGCTCAAGTACTTCCTGCTCGGGGCCTTCTCTTCGGCGTTCTTCCTGTTCGGCTCGGCCCTGCTGTACGGCTACGCCGGCTCGATGAATCTCGGCGTCATCGCCAAGGCGATCGGTACGCAGTCCGGCATGGACGGACTGCTGGTCCCGGGCGTGCTGCTCGTTCTTGTCGGGCTGCTCTTCAAGATCGGCGCCGTGCCATTCCACTCGTGGACCCCGGACGTCTATCAGGGCGCGCCCACCCCGGTCACTGGCTTCATGGCCGCTTGCACCAAGGTCGCGGCATTTGGCGCGATCCTGCGATTCATCTACGTCGGTGTCGCGGGCAGCCGCTGGGACTGGACGGCAGGGCTGTGGGCGGTCGCCATCCTGACCATGGTGGCGGGCGCGGTCCTGGCGATCACCCAGACCGACATCAAACGACTGCTGGCCTACTCGTCCATCGCGCACGCCGGGTTCGTCCTCACGGGTGTGCTCGCCTTCGACAAGGTCGGCATCTCGTCGGTGCTGTTCTACCTGGTGGCCTACGGCTTCAGCACCATCGCCGCCTTCGCCATCGTGTCGATGGTCCGTGATGACGGCTCGGAGGCTACGCACCTGTCTCAGTGGGCAGGTTTGGGCAAGAACCATCCCGTTGTCGCGGGCGCCTTTGCCTTCCTGCTGCTGGCGTTCGCCGGTATCCCGCTCACGTCTGGCTTCACCGCGAAGTTCGCGGTGTTCTCCGCCGCGGTCGCTCACGGGGCGACGGTGCTTGCGGTCATCGGTGTGCTCTCCAGCGCCATTGCCGCGTTCGTCTACGTCCGGATCATCGTGCTCATGTACTTCTCCGAGCCGGCTGGCGAATCGGTCCATGCAGTCTCGCCCTCCATCGCCACCACGCTGGCCGTCTCGATCGGTGTCCTGATGACACTGGCACTCGGTGTTGCCCCCTCTCCGCTGCTGGACCTCGCGGCCCGTTCGTCTCTGTTCCTGCCATGACGTCGTTCCTGCGATGACCCCCGCGTCACCGACGCTGGCGCTGCCCAGCGCCTCGCCGGAGCTGGCCGCGCGGTTGCAGGCAGGGCTGGCGGCTGTGGACGAGCTCCTGCGAGTGGTCGTCGACCACGAGGACCCGTTCATCGCGGCGGCGTCGGCGCATCTGGTCGAGGCTGGGGGCAAGCGTTTTCGGCCGATGCTCACCCTGCTCGCGGCTGAGATCGGTGACGGGATCAACGATGACGTCGTCGCTGCGGCGGCCGGCGTCGAGCTGACCCACCTCGCCTCGCTGTACCACGACGACGTGATGGACGAGGCTGACCTGCGTCGTGGTGTGGTCAGCGTCAATGCAGCCTACGGAAACTCCAACGCGATCCTGGTCGGCGACCTGCTCTTCGGCAAGGCATCCGAGCTTGTCGCCGGGCTGGGCGCCGAGGCTGTCCGAATCCAGGCACAGACGTTCGTCCGCCTGTGCTCAGGTCAGATCCGCGACGCGCGACCGGTGCCCGAGGGCGTCGACCCGATCGACTACTACCTGGGCGTCCTTGCCGACAAGACCGGTGTGCTCATCGCGACGGCTGCGCGCTACGGCGCCATGTTCAGCGGCTGCCCACCCGAGACCATCGATGTCATGCGTCGTTACGGCGAGCGGCTCGGCATCGCCTTCCAGCTCGCCGACGACTTGCTCGACGTCACCTCGGTGCCTGACGAGTCCGGCAAGACGCCCGGCACGGACCTGCGTGAAGGCGTGGCCACGTTGCCGACCCTGCTGGTGCGCCAGTCGGTGGATCCTGACGATGACCGACTCAAGGAGCTGCTCGGCCCCCGCGTCGATCTGCGTAACGACGTGCTGCACGCCGAGGCCCTCGGGTTGCTGCGAGCCCACCCGGCGATGGGCCAGGCGCGCGAACGAACGAACGACGTGGCCCGAGAGGCGCAGGAGCTGTTGGCACCCCTCGCCGTCAGGCTCCCGGCGGGCTCACCCGCCGGCGACGCCTTCACGGCACTGTCGGCCCTGGTCGAGCGCGTGGTCAACCGCGCTGGTTAGACCTCTTGGGGCAGCTCAGAAGCTCAGAAACCTCAGCGGCTCGAAAAGCTCAGACGGCTGCGCCCTCGGCTGCGTCGGCCATCCGGCGGCGGGTGCGCACTGACCGGATCGAGTCGAGCGTCAACACCAGCAGGGCGATCCAGACGATGCCGAAGCCGATCCAGCGGCTGGTCTCCATGGACTCGCCCAGGAGCAGCACGCCGCAGAGCAGCTGCAGGACGGGCGTGATGAACTGCAGGAGGCCGATGGTCACGAGCGGCACCCGCCTGGCCGCCGCCGCGAAGAGCAGCAGCGGCACGGCAGTCACGACGCCGGCTGAAGCCAGGAGCAGCGGATGGCTCGGAGAGTCGGCGGTGAAGGTCGTCTCACCCTGGGTGCTGAGCCACAAGAGGATGACGAGCGCGATCGGGGCCAGCACCGCCGTCTCCGAGGTCAGGCTCTGGAAGGCGCCGAGCGAGGTGCCCAGTCGCTTCTTCATCAGCCCATAGAGAGCGAACGAGAACGCCAGGCTCAGAGCGATCCACGGCGGGCGTCCGAAGTCGATCGTGAGATAGATCCCGGCGACCAGCCCGATCGCCACAGCCAGCCACTGAAGAGCGCGAAGCCGTTCGCGCAGGACGATCACGCCGATCGCCACGGTCACGATCGGGTTGAGGAAGTAGCCCAATGACGCCTCGGTGACATGGTGGGCCACCACGGCGCCCACGTAGATGACCCAGTTGACACCGATCAGCAGCCCGGCGAGCGTGACGGCCCCCAGCATCCGGGGGTTGCCGAACACAGACCGGCTCCAGGCGAACTCGCGCCGGACCGCAAGAACCGCCGCGCAGAAGAGCAGGGTCCACAGGATGCGGTGGGCCAAGATCTCCCACGCGCCGGCCGGTGCGAGCAGGTGGAAATACAGGGGGAATGCGCCCCAGATCGCATATGCCCCAGCGCCGTATGCCGTGCCGCGTCGTGCGTCCTGCCCGTCGCTGGCGTTGTGCCCGTCGCTGGTGGAGAGCTCGGTCAATCGGCGACTGTCCAGGTGTCGTTGCCCATCAGAAGAGCCCCAAGGTCGGCGTCGGTTGCGCTGCCACCGGCGGCGTCGACGACGTCGTCGATCTGGGCGTGCACGAGGTCTTCGTAGGTCGGCTGTGAGACGTTGCGGAAGATGCCCATCGGGATGTGGGCCATGGTCGGGTCGTCGAGCCGGGAGAGCTGGAACGCCATGGACGGGTCATCTGCGCCGGCGTCGTGAACAACGACCCGCGACATGTCAGCGCCCTCTGCGTCAACAACCGTCAGCTCGCCGGAGTCGCCGCGCGCCACAAGCTTGTCGGTCCCCACGCGCACCGGCTGGCCGTCCTCGAGGTGGACGACCCGTGCTTCGGCTTCGTCGCGGTCCTTGAGCAGCTCGTAGGCGCCATCGTTGAAGATGGGGCAGTTCTGATAGATCTCGACCAGCGCCGTGCCGCGGTGTTCGGCGGCTGCGCGAAGCACCGAGGTGAGGTGCTTGCGGTCCGTGTCCATGGTTCGTGCCACGAACGTGGCCTCCGAGCCCAAGGCCAACGACACCGGGTTGAACGGCCTGTCGACCGAGCCGTACGGCGACGACTTGGTGACCTTGCCGAGCTCCGAGGTGGGGGAGTACTGACCCTTGGTCAGACCGTAGATCTTGTTGTTGAACAACAGGATCTTGAGGTTGACGTTGCGCCGCATGGCGTGGATCAGGTGGTTTCCGCCGATGGACAACGCGTCACCGTCGCCGGTGACGACCCACACCGACAGATCCTGTCGTGCCGTGGCCAGGCCGGTTGCGATGGCTGGAGCGCGGCCGTGGATCGAGTGCACTCCGTAGGTGTTCATGTAGAACGGGAAGCGCGAGGAGCATCCGATACCGGAGACGAAGACGATGTTCTCGCGCTTGAGTCCGAGCTCGGGCAGGAATCCCTGGACCGCTGCCAGGATCGAGTAGTCGCCACAGCCCGCGCACCAGCGGGGCTCCATATCGCTGGCGAGCTCTTTCTTGTTCAGCGGCGGCGCGTCTTCGTGAAGATGAGGCACCCCAAAGGTGCCAGCACCCGGCATACCGAGGTCGATGGTGGTCATCGGTTGGCTCCGCTCAGGTTGGCTGTGGCTTTGCTCAGGACGGCTGCAAGCTCGATCGAGGTGAAGGGCAACCCGCGGACCTGCGTGTAGGACTGCACGTCCACGAGGTACTTGGCTCGCAGCATGAGGGAGAGCTGGCCCAGGTTCATCTCGGGCACGATCACCTGCTCGTAACGAGCGAGCACCTCCCCGAGGTTGGGTGGGAAGGGGTTGAGATGGCGTAGATGGGCGCGGGCGACATTGATGCCGTCGTTGCGGACCAAGCGGACGGCTTCCGCGATCGGGCCGTAGGTGGATCCCCAGCCCAGGATCAGGACGTCCGCGTCGCCGGATGGATCGTCCACCTCCAGGTCAGGGAGGCTCTTGGCGATGCCGTCGATCTTGGCCTGGCGCAGGTGCACCATCTTGTCGTGGTTGTCGGGGTCGTAGGAGAGGTTGCCGGTGATGTCGGCCTTCTCGATCCCGCCGATAACGTGCTCCAGGCCCGGGGTGCCAGGGAGGGTCCAAGGGCGAGCCAGGGTCTCGGGGTCACGCAGGTAGGGGTGGAACGCCGGTTCGCCGTTGGCATCAACGTCATTGGGCTCCGTGGTGAAGTCGATGTCGATCTGGGGTAGCTCGGCGACGTCCGGGATGAGCCACGGCTCGGAGCCGTTGGCGAGGTAGCCGTCGGAGAGCACGAACACCGGGGTCCGGTAGGTCGTGGCCATCTCGACTGCTTCGAAAGCAGCGTTGAAGCAGTCGCCCGGGGACTGCGGGGCGATGACCGCGCAGGGGGACTCGCCGTTGCGGCCATACATGGCCTGCAGCAGGTCGGACTGCTCGGTCTTGGTCGGCAGGCCGGTGGATGGTCCGCCTCGCTGGACGTCGACGACCACCAGCGGCAGCTCCAGCATGACCGCGAGGCCGATCGCCTCGGACTTGAGCGCAACACCGGGACCGGACGTGGCTGTGACGCCGAGGGCCCCGCCGTACGAGGCTCCGATCGCGGTGCCGACGCCGGCGATCTCGTCCTCGACCTGCATCGTGATGACGCCGAACCTCTTCAGCTTGGCAAGGACGTGGAGGATGTCCGTGGCCGGTGTAATCGGGTAGGCGCCCATGGCCAGCTGCAATCCGCTGCGGTGCGCCGCAGCCACCAGGCCATAGGCGAGGGCCGTATTGCCGACGATGTTGCGGTAGGCGCCGCCCCGCATCTTGGCCGGGGCGATCTCATACGTGACGGCAAAGTCCTCTGTGGTCTCGCCGTAGTTGAAGCCCGCGTTCAGGGCCGCGAGGTTGGCCTCCAGGATGTCGGGCTTGGACCCGAACTTGTTCTTCAGGAACTGTTCGGTGCCGGTTGTCGGGCGGGTGTACAGCCACGACAGAAGACCGAGAGCGAACATGTTCTTGGACCGCTCCTTGTCCTTGCGGGACAAGTCGAAGGCGCCGAGCGCGTCGACGGTGAGGGAGGTCAGTCGCAGCGGGTGCAGGTGGTAGCTGTCGAGGCTGCCGTCCTCGACCGGAGACACGTCATAGCCGACCTTGGCCAGGTTGCGCTTGGTGAACTCGTCAGTGTTGACGATGATCGTGGCCCCACGGGGGAGGTCGCCCAGGTTGGCCTTGAGCGCGGCCGGGTTCATCGCCACGAGCACGTCTGGTGCGTCGCCGGGGGTCAGGACGTGATGGTCCGCGAAATGCAGCTGGAAGCTCGAGACACCAAGCAGGGTGCCCTGAGGGGCGCGAATCTCGGCAGGATAGTTGGGCAGGGTGGACAGGTCGTTGCCCAGCGCCGCGGTCTCGGAGGTGAAACGGTCTCCGGTGAGCTGCATGCCGTCACCTGAGTCCCCGGCAAAACGAATCACGACACTGTCAAGACTTTCAACTGGCTTGATACTCATTCCGTGCTTCCCCACCAGACTTCTCGATTTGCCCCAGGACGTCCCTGTGGCGTTATGACTCCATACATATTAGTCGTCGACCAGATCGTGCTTCGTGGCAGGTCTGAGCCGTACCTACCCGGCTCCGGAACCGCTCACGCCGCTGACTAGGCTGACCGGCGTGAACCCGTATCTCACCGTCGGTGGTGTCGTCATTGCCGGCGCACTCCTCTTTGTTGCCGCCATGGCGGTCCGTCGACTCCTGGCGCCACAAGCGCCGACGGTCATGAAGCTCACGACCTACGAGTGCGGTGTCGACCCCGTGGGGGAGGGCTGGGCGCACACCAATGTGCGCTACTTCCTCTATGCGTTTCTCTACGTGATCTTCGCCGTCGACGCCGTCTACCTCTTCCCGTGGGCCACCGTGATCCGCAGCGCCGACCTCGGCATGGCTTCGCTGGCCGAGATGGGCATCTTCATCGGTGTGGTCCTGGTGGGGTTGGCCCATGCGGCGCGACGCGGCCTGTTGCGGTGGCTCTGATGCCCGTCGACCTGCCCATGCCCCGCATCGGAGCGGTCAACGACGACGCGCCCCGCCCGATCAAGCTCGTCCTCAACTGGGGCCGTCGCTACAGCCTCTGGGTGTTCAACTTCGGGCTGGCCTGCTGCGCCATCGAGTTCATCTCCGCGTCCATGGCACGCCACGACTTTATTCGCCTGGGCGTCATCCCCTTCGCGCCGGGCCCTCGCCAGGCAGACCTGATGATCGTCTCGGGCACGGTCTCGGACAAGATGGCCCCGGCGATCCGCAGGCTGTATGACCAGATGCCCGAGCCCAAGTACGTCATCTCGTTCGGCGCCTGCGCCAACAGCGGTGGCCCCTATTGGGACTCGTACTGCGTGACCAAGGGTGTCGACCAGCTGATTCCGGTCGATGTATACGTTCCGGGCTGCCCGCCGCGCCCGGAGGCGCTGCTTCAGGGCATCATCCGCCTGCAGGAGAAGATCGCCTCAGAAACGTTGTCCAACAAGGCAATTCGTGCCAAGTATGCCGGGTCGCGACGCGCCGCAGCAGGTGAGGTGACGCGTCCTTTGTTGTCCAAGACAGAAATGACCGGTCGCGATACGGCTGGAGTGCCGTCATGAGCGAGACGCCCTGTCGGGACGTACCTCTTCAGGAGTGGACCGCTGCGTTGACGGCGGCGCGCGACGAGGGTTTTGACTTCTTTGACTGGCTGACCGCGGTTGACGAGACGGACGCGGAGGAGACTCCCGGCTTCGACCTCGTCTGCCATCTGATGAACAGCTCAACCGGTAGGGGCACGCTGGCTCGCGTGCTCGTGCGCACCAGGGTGCCCAATGGTCAACCTGCTCCCAGCGCAACGGGTCTGTGGCGTGGCGCGGCGTGGCACGAGCGTGAGACCTATGAGATGTTCGGCATCGACTTCGCCGGGTTCGACGACGGCACCGGCCTGGGTCTGCGGCCGCTGCTGCTGCCCGAGGGCTTCGACGGCACCCCGTTGCGCAAGTCCTTTGTCCTGGCGTCACGCGCGAGCAAGGCATGGCCGGGCGGCAAAGAGCCGGGAGAGGGCGCCGGCGGTCATGACGGCGGAGCGGCGAGCGACAAGCCTGGGCGTAAGAAGATCAACGCGCCCGGCGTGCCCGACGCCACGTGGGGACCGCGATGAACCCCGTGCTCGAGGTGATTCTGCGCTCCGTGAGTGTGTTGGCCGTGTTCCTGGTGCTGCCACTGATCGTGGGCCAGACCGAGCACAAGGTGATGGCGCACATGCAGGGTCGGCTCGGCCCGATGTACGCCGGCGGATTCCACGGCTGGGCCCAGCTGGTCGCCGACGCCGCCAAGTTCATCCAGAAGGAAGACATCACGCCGCGGGCCGCCGACCGTTGGGTGTTCAAGCTTGCGCCTGCCGTCGCCCTGGTGCCATATCTCGTGGCGCTGGCCGTGATACCGATCTCTCCGACGTTGGTCGGGGCAGATGTTGACGCCGGCGTGCTGTTCGTCCTGGCGGCCAGCGCGGTGGGCATCCTGGGCCTCTTGATGGCGGGTTGGTCGAGCGCCAACAAATACGCCCTGCTCGGTGGGATGCGTGCCGCGGCACAGCTGCTCAGCTATGAGCTGCCGTTGGTGCTCTCGGTGGCGTCTGTCGCTCTGGCGGCGGGGACGCTGTCGCTCACCGGCATCGCCGACGCGTGGCATCCGTTGTGGTTGTTGTGGCAGCTCCCCGGCGCGATGGTCTTCTTGGTCGCGGCGGTCGCTGAGCTCCAGCGTTCGCCTTTCGACATGCCCATTGCCGACTCAGAGATCGTGATGGGGCCGTTCACCGAGTACAGCGGGCTGCGTTTCGCGTTCTTCCTGCTCTCCGAGTATGCCGGCATCGTCGTGATGTCCCTGCTGTTCACCGTACTGTTCCTCGGCGGTTGGCACGGCCCGTTCTCCGACTCCCTCGGGCCGGTGTGGACGCTGTTCAAGAGCGCGTTCATCTCGGTGGGGATCATCTGGCTACGTGTCGCATGGCCGCGCCTTCGTGAGGACCAGCTCCAGCGCCTCGCTTGGTTGGTCCTCGTCCCGGTCGCTCTCGTTCAGCTGGCCCTGACCGCAATATGGGTGGTGTTGAGCTCACGATGACCGATCACCAGCATTCACACGCAGAACCGTCCGAGGGCACCAAGTCGGGTGGGCTACTCCCTGGCCTCGTCAAGGGCCTGATCACCACCGCCAAGACGCTTGGCACACCCACCCATACGGCTGAGTACCCCGACACCAAGCCATACCTCCCCCCTCGCACCCAAGGTGTCATCGCGCTGCTCGAGGAGAACTGCACCAGCTGCATGCTGTGTGCCCGAGAGTGCCCGGACTGGTGCATCTACATCGACTCCCACAAGGAGACACTCCCGGCGACAACCGAGGGCGGGCGGGAGCGCCAGCGCAACGTGCTCGACCGGTTCGCCATCGACTTCTCCCTCTGTATGTACTGCGGCATCTGTGTCGATGTCTGTCCGTTCGACGCGCTGCACTGGAGCCCTGAGTTCGAGTACGCCGAGGTGGATATCAAGGATCTGCTGCACGAAAAGGCGCGGCTCGGGGAATGGATGCCCACTGTGCCGCCCCCGCCCGCGCTCGATCCGAGCTCGGCTGAACCCCAAGAGATCACAACGGCCAACAAGCCGGCGCGAACGGCTCCGGAGGCACGCTCATGACGTCGCTGGATATTCTGTTCGGTGCTGTTGGACTGATCACCGCGGCGAGCGCGGTTCTCGCGGTCACCACGCAGCGGCTCGTCCATGCCGCACTGTGGCTCGTCGTGGCGCTGGGCACCCTGGCCGGCTGCTATCTGATCCTTGGCGCAGAGCTGGTCGCCCTCGTCCAGCTGCTCGTCTACGTCGGCGCCGTGGTGGTCCTCGTGCTCTTCGCGCTCATGCTGACCCGAGCGCCCATGGGGCGCAGTCCCGAGCACTCCTCCAGTGCGGTCCAACGGATCGCGGCAGCCGTCATCGCGGCCGGCACCACGGCTTTGCTGGCTGGAGTCCTGCTACCGGCCCTCGGCGGAGAGGTCCTGTCGGCCCAAACCGGTGACACCAAAGCGATTGCCACCCAGCTTTTCGGCGCTTGGGTATGGCCCTTCGAGCTGCTTTCCGTGTTGCTCCTCATGGCATTGATCGCCGCCTTGGCCGTCTCCCGTATGCCCACCACGTCGCCTACATCGCCAGTGCCGGCCGAGACGGAGTCCACATGATCCATGTTTGGCTACCGCTCGCGCTCGTCTGCGTCCTTGCCGGGGCGGGGGCTTATGGCGTCATCGCCAGGCGCAACGCCGTCCTCGTGCTGATCGGGGTCGAGCTGATCCTGAACTCGGCCAACCTGCTGTTCGTCACGATGGGCTCGGTACGGGGTGACACCTTGCGCACGGGCCAGGTCCTGACGCTCTTCCTCATCACCATCGCCGCTGCCGAGATCGGAGTCGCGCTCGCCGTGATCCTGGCGTTGTTCCGCAAGCGTGGCCACATCGACCTAAGCGAGCCCGGCGCATGAGCGATCTAGTCCTCCAGGCGACCCGGATGGTCGTCCTGGCCCCCTTCGTGGCCTCGGTGCTTGGCTTGTTCGCGGCCCGACGCCGCTTCGCCAGCGCCGTCATCGCGTCCACCGGGGGGGTCGTCACCCTGCTCGCCGGCTCCTATCTCCTGTATGCCGTGCACCACGACTCGTTGGTCGGCGAGGTCTCCACCATCGGAGCACTCCCGCTGGGTCAGCTGCGAATGCCGCTGCACCTGCTCGTGGACGAGCTCAGCGCGATCGTGGTCTTCGCGGTCGGCATCGTGGGGCTCGCGATCCAGCTCTTCACGAAGTGGTACCTGCATGACGACGACCGCTATGGCGTCTTCACCGGAACGGTGTCGCTGTTCCTCGCGGGGATGTTGCTCGTCGTCCTGTCCGGTGACCTCGTGCTCACCCTCGTCGGCTGGGAGGTCATGGGCTGGTGCTCGTACCTGCTCATCGGCCACTACAGCCGCAAGGACTCCGCGTCCCGGGCTGCCACCAAGGCGTTCTTGGTGACCCGTTTCGCCGACCTGGCCTTCGTCATCGGCCTGATCATCCTGGCTTCCGGCGCCGGGACCACAAACATCCGCGACCTGATGGCCACCTGGTCCGGTCTGCCGGGATCGACCCTGCTGACGGCCGCGCTCATCTGCCTGCTCTCCGGCATCGCCGGTAAGTCCGCGCAGTTCCCGTTCCACGACTGGCTGCCAGACGCGATGGAGGGCCCCACCCCGGCCTCAGCGCTCATCCACGCCGCGACGATGGTTGCCGCCGGTACCTTCGTCCTGGCCCGGCTGTTCCCGATCTTCGTCCTATCGGATCCGGCCCGCCTGGTCCTCGCGGTGATCACCGCCGTGACGATGATCGGCGCTGCGATCCTTGCCTTCGGTCAGTCGGACCTCAAGCGTCTGTTGGCCTACTCCACCATCAGCCAGATCGCGATCATGCTGTCGGCCCTTGCTGTTGCGCCGGTGGCCACCGGATCCGGTCCCGCGGTCTTGTACCTCTTGTCACATGCGATGTTCAAGGCGTTGCTGTTCCTCGCGATCGGGTGGCTCAGCGTGCTCGTCGCAGGCACCTCGGCGATCGCCCTGGCGGGTGGGGTGCGCCATCACAAGCAGCTACGAGTGCCCCTCGGCATTGGTTTTCTGGCGCTTGCCGGAGTCCCGCCGCTGGCTGGTTTTGTCGCCAAGGAATACGTTCTGGCTGCTGCACACGACAACATCTCCGAGCTCGGTTCTGCCGCCGGGTGGATCGTCATGGTCGCGGTGGGGATGAGCGTTGTGCTCACCGCTGCGTACTGCACGCGCGCCTGGCTGGTCCTGACCCATCTCAGTGCTGAGGAGGAGGTCACCCACGAGGCAGCGATCAAGGAGGCGGGCGAGGTCGAGGACGTCAGCATCATCGCGATCTTCACTGAGCCGGCCTCCGAGGGGGGTATTCCGCCCGGCTCGGCGCCCGCGTCGGGCTCGACCGTCACCGATGTCCACGCTGAGCCGGATCATGGCCACGCGGACATCCATCGCAGTGCCCGCCTGTCGGTAGGGCTCCTCGCGTTCCTATCCGTTGTCGGAGGACTGATCATCTTCACCCCACTGGTCCAGGTTGAGCCACACATCACGTGGTGGCTGGCCGCCTCTTCGTTGGTCCTGATCGTGGCGTCCTGGGCGAGCGTGCGGTTCCTGGCACCCGTTGACGGCATCGGTGATGCGGCCGCTCGTCTTGGCGCCGATCGAATGGCGTTGTTCGACAGGGGTCTCGGCGCGGATGGTGTCTATGTCGCCCTGGCATCCCAAGTCGTCCGGCTCGCCGACATCGTGGTCGTTGCAGACCGCCAGGTCATCGACGCCTACGTGCGCGGCACCGTCGTGGTGACGCGCTGGATCGGCGTCACCGGCGAGCGGGTGCATACCCGCAAGCCATCGTCGTACCTCGTGTGGTTGCTGGTCGGGTTGCTGGCTGTCGGCGTGGTCGGGGTGACGTCGTGGTGATCCTCCTGCTCGCTGCTCTGGCGATCCCGGCACTGACCGGCACCGCGTTGATCCTGACCGGGCGCGACTCCGTGAGGGCCAGCGAAGCCAACGCCAATCTGGTCAGCCTGGTCGCCTCCGTCGCCACGGCCGCTCTCGTGGTCGCAACGGTGATCACACGCCCCAAGGTCGACTACCAGTGGCTGCCCTCGCTCGGCGTCAGATGGCAGTTCTCGGTGGACGGCATCAGTGCCCCACTCTTGATCCTCACTGCCGCCCTTGGCATCGCAGTCGTTGTCCATGCCCGCTCTTACCCCCCGCACGGTGGCTCGCCGACGACCTTCTACGGTTGCCTGCAGCTGGTCGAGCTGGGGGCACTGGCCACGTTCTTGAGCCGCGATGCCGTCGTCTTCTTCCTCTCCTTCGAAATCGTGCTCATCCCGATGTGGGTGCTGATCTCCCGTTTCGGCGACTCCCACGATCTCCCGGCGCGCGCGGACGCGTCAGGCCGATTCGTGTTGTACACCGTGCTCGGCTCGACGCTGATGCTGGTTGGCATCCTCGCGCTGGTCCACTCCGCCGGCACGGCCAACCTGGACGCGCTTGCTGCCGCCCGCGGAGCGGGACTGGATCGGTCCGCGCAGATGGTCATCGCCGCGCTGCTGCTCGTGGGGCTGGGCATCAAGATCCCCATGTGGCCGTTCCACACATGGCTGCCACCGGCCCACACCATCGCCCCCACGGCCGGTTCGGTGCTGCTTGCGGCGATCCTGCTGAAGATGGGCACGTACGGCATCGTGCGCCTGGTCATCGCGCCTCTGCCCATCGGATTCGGCGCACTGGCTCCGGTGTTCGCGGCTGCCGGCGTCGTCGGGATCCTCTGGGGAGGCTTGGCCTGCCTGGTCGAGAACGACCTGAAGCGACTCATCGCCTACTCCTCCGTTGCGCACATGGGCTTCGTGGTTCTGGGGCTGTCGAGCGGGACCACAGTCGGGCTTCAGGCGGCCTTGTTCGCCAACATCGCCCACGGCGTCGTGTCCGCCCTGCTCTTCTTCCTCGTGGGCGGCCTCAAGGAACGGTGGGGATCAGCTGACCTGGCCACCGCGCGCGCCGCATTGCGTGAGGTCTCTCCTCGCCTGGGCCTTGCCCTCGTCGTCGGCTTCGCAGCGTCGCTCGGTCTTCCCGGTCTGGTCGGTTTCTGGGGCGAGTTCCTGGCCATGTACTCCGCGTGGTCCCCGGCAGCCGACCGTCCTGAAGGCTTCATGCGGGTTCTGGCCGTCCTGGCCGTGACCGGCACCGCGGTGGCCGCCGGCTACTCCTTGCGGGTGCTACGGCTGATCTGGTCCGGCGACCGCACCTCGCCTGCGCATGTGGACGCTCACGGCGGCGAATGGTCCGTACTGGCAGTCCTGGTCGCTACCGTTCTCGTCCTCGGCGTTGCGCCCGGGATCGTGCTGAACACGACGAGCAAGGATGTCTCCGTCATCACTTCTGAGGTGTCCCGATGAGCCAGGCCGTTGTCGCCGTGAACGCCGGGGTGCTCCTCCCGGTGCTGGCACCAGCCATCGGAGCTGCCGTTGTGCTGGTCGTCGACGTCGCGGCCCAGCGGCTGCGTCGCACGCACTACATGATCGCGCTGGTCAGCCTCGTCGTCGGAGCGGTGGGCACGTTCGCCGGTCTCGGCATGGTTGCCGGAGGTGTTCGCCAGACACTGTGCCTGCCCGGCGGTGGCCAGTGCATGTATGCCGCCGATGCCGTGGCGTCGGGCCTGCAGCTGGCTGCTCTGCTGGCGGCCGGTGTGACTCTCCTGCTCAGCTGGCCTGATGACAAGAAGCAGTCATCAGGGAACACGGCCGTCATCGTGAGCCTGGTCCTGGCCGCGACGGCAGGAGCAACTGCTGTTGCCGGTGCTCGCGACCTCGGTTCATGGCTGGTTGCCCTCGAGCTCGCCACCCTCCCGACAGTGGCGCTGGTCGCGCTGAGGGGCGCACGCTCAGCAATTTCCGGGGCGATAGCACTGCTCACCACGGCGTTGGTCTCGTTCGGTCTGCTGGCGCTCGCGGCCGCCCTGTGGTTCACCGCCACCGGCAGCGGATTCCTCACTCCCGCAGCGGCGCTCGCGGTGATCGACGATCCGACCCGACGCCCGATCCTGGTTCTGGCCGTGGCTCTCGTGGTCGCCGGGATCGGCTTCAAACTGTCGCTCGTGCCGTTCCATGCGTGGACTCCTGAGGCCTACGACGGAGCTCCGTTGCCGATCGCCGCCTTCCTCGCCGGGGTCTCCAAGATCGCTGCCCTCGCGGCGCTGCTCATCGTGATCCGGGCCATCGCGCCATTGGGCGCTCCGGCCCTGACCACCATCGCGATCGTTGCGGCGGCGAGCATGACTCTGGGCAACATCATGGCGCTACGACAGGACAGCGTTGTCCGACTGCTTGCGTGGTCAACCGTCGCCCAGGCTGGGTGGGTGGTCATGCCCTTGGCTGCTGTGTCCTCAGCTGCTGTGTTCGCCTCCGGGGCCTATCTGTTGGCCTACGTCCTCGCGACGCTCCTGGCGTTTGCCGTGGTCGCCGCCCTGGTCCAGACGAGGGGTGCTGCGCGCGCTCGTGACCTCAGCGGCTACCAGGGTCTCGTGCACGACCACCCCGTTCTGGCCGCCGCCCTCGGGCTTGCGTTGCTGTCGTTGGCCGGGTTGCCGCCGGGCGTCCTCGGTCTCGTGGCCAAGGTCACGGCGCTGCGCCCGGTCGTCGCGAGCGAGCTCTGGTTGCTGGCCGTCATCGCGGCCGTCAACGCCGTTCTGGGTGTGGCTGTCTATCTGCGCTGGCTGCGTGTCGTCATGGCCACGGCTGACGCTTCACCTGACGCCACAGCCGAGGCGGGGACAGACGGCTCTGTCGCAGTGAGGGTACGAGTAGTCCATGCACATCCCGCAACGCTGGTCGCGGTCGGTCTCGCCGCAGTGGCACTCGTGGTGACCAGCATGAACCCGCAGCTGATCCTGGGGCTGCTGGGCTCCTGAGGCGCCGCTGATGATGCACCCCGGGGTGTCCTGCCGTGGCGCGGGTCCGGAACACCGTGCGGGGCAAGCACGTTGGTAAGAACATGCACAACCATTACAACGGGCTGAAGACCACGCTGCTCCTGAGCGGCATCTTTGGCCTGCTGCTCGCGCTCGGCTCCCTGGTCGGCCGGGGCCGATACATCTGGGTCTTTGCCCTGTTCGGCGTCGCGATGACGGCCTACGGCTACTGGAACAGCGACAAGATCGCGATCAAGGCCATGCGCGCTCAGCCCGTCAGCGAGGCCCAGGCGCCGGCGATGTACCGCATCGTGCGCGAGCTCTCGACGGCTGCAGGCAAGCCGATGCCGCGCCTGTTCATCTCGCCCACCGAGGCGCCCAATGCCTTTGCCACAGGTCGTGACCCGTCCAACGCGGCGGTCTGCTGCACCCAAGGGATCCTGCAGCTGCTCGACGAGCGCGAGCTGCGTGGGGTCCTGGGCCACGAGCTCATGCACGTCTACAACCGCGACATCCTGACGGCTTCAGTCGCCGCTGCGATCGCAGGTGTCATCACCAGCGTCGCCCAGATGTTCATGTTCATGGGCATCTTCGGGGGCGGCGGGGGCAATAACAACGGCAACCGTTCCAACCCGATGGGCATGCTGCTGATGGCCCTGCTTGCTCCTCTTGCGGCAACGACGATCCAGCTGGCGATCACCCGCACGCGGGAGTACGACGCCGACGAGGACGGCGCCAAGCTGACCGGCGACCCGTTGGCCCTTGCATCGGCGTTGCGCAAGCTCGAGCGCGGGACGGCTGCCGCCCCGCTGGCCCCGCAGCGGGACATCGTCAACGCCAGTCACATGATGATTGCGAACCCGTTCCGGGCTCAGGACGTCTCACGGCTGTTCGCGACCCACCCGCCGATGGCGGAGCGCATAGCGCGGCTGGAAGCGATGGCAACGGGGTTCCGCGGCTACTGACCGGCGTTCGCCGGCGGTGACCGCGCAGACCACCCCGCAACGCTTCTGAAAGAGTGTCGGGCATGGCCAACCTGACCCGTAGTGAAGCCGAGGCGCGATCCGCCTTGCTCGACGTCACCGCATACCGAGTGGAGCTTGATCTCGCCCAAGGGGCGACGACCTTCGAGTCCTCGAGCACGGTGCGGTTCACCTGCGCGCAGCCGGGGGCGTCGACGTTCCTGGACGTCAAACCGCAGAGGCTCCACCGGGCCACGCTCAACGGTGTGGAGATCGATGGCGCCGGCTTCGATGGCCAGCGGATCGCCCTGACCGGCCTCTCGGCCGAGAACGAGGTCGTCGTCACGGCGACCATGAGCTACAGCAAAGACGGGCAGGGACTGCACCGCGCGGTCGACCCGGCAGACGACCAGCACTACGTCTACGGGCACTCGTTCCTGGATGCAGCACCGCGGGTCTTCGCGTGCTTCGACCAGCCCGACCTCAAGGCTCCATACGACGTCACGGTGACTGCGCCGCCGGAGTGGATCGTGCTCGGCAACGGTGCCGCCACGCGTACGGGGGAGGGGAGCTGGGTGCTGGCGACGACGAAGCCGCTGGCAACCTACTTCTTCACCGTGTGCGCCGGACCGTACGTCTCTGTTGCCGCCGAGCACGACGGCATCCCGCTGGGTATCCACGCACGGGCCTCCCTGCGGGAGCCGCTCGAACGTCAGGCCGAGCAGATACTCTCCATCACCCGTAAGTCCTTTGACTATTACCACTCGTTGTTCGGCATCCGCTATCCGTTCGGGGAGTACCACCAGGTCTTCGTCCCGGAGTTCAACGCCGGCGCGATGGAGAACCCGGGTTGCGTGACGTTGCGCGACCAGTACGTCTTTCGCGGAGCCACGACCCACGATGAGGTGCTGACCCGGTCCAGCACCATCTCGCACGAGATGGCACACATGTGGTTCGGCGACCTGGTGACCATGCAGTGGTGGGACGACCTGTGGCTGAACGAGTCCTTCGCTGAGTACATGTCTCACCGAACCCTTTGCGAGGCAACGGAGTTCACCGATGCCTGGGTCGACTCGTCGATGGCCCGCAAACCCTGGGGTTATGGTGCCGAGCGGATGCCGTCGACCCATCCCGTTGCTGGTTCCCCCGCTCCCGACGCCCAGTCGGCGCTGCAGAACTTCGACGGCATCTCCTATGCCAAGGGGTCAGCAACGCTGCTTCAGCTCATTGAACACATTGGGGATGGTGCCTTCATAGCCGGGGTGGTGGACTACCTGCGCTCCCATGCGTACGGAAACGCCTCCCTCGCGGACTTCATGGGGGCGATGGAGCGTTCGAGCAGCAAAGACCTGCAGGGCTGGGCTGACGCCTGGCTTCGGACGGCAGGGCTCGACGCGATCTCGCTGGAGACGACGTCCGACCAGGGCCTGATAACTTCCGCGACGGTCCACAGAACCCCGCCCGACCTGTACCCAGCAGATCGCCCGCACAGTTTCGATATTGCGGGATTCTCATACGGCACAGAGGTATTCCGGGTCGCTACGACGGTGGACCGCAAAGAGTCCATCCTGCCTGAGCTGGAAGGCAAGCCGATAGCAAGGATGTTGATCCCGAACGCGGCTGACCTGACCTGGGCCAACATCAAGCTCGATGCCGCCACGGTCGCTGCGGCGCCGGCTGAGCTGTCTTCGGTCCCGCCGGCGCAGGCGAGGGCGGTCGTCTGGGCTGCTCTTATCGACGGCGTCGCGCTCGCCGAGATCGACCCGCGGCACCTGCTCGCTGTCATGGCAACGTCATGGGCCAAGGAGAGCAACCAGTCGATCATCAACCGGGTGGGTCTGCAGATGACGCTGCGGATCATTCCCCAGTTCATCCCCGTGTCCGAGCAGGAAGGCGCCTACGCCGTCCTGGCCAAGGCCGCTGCATCGATGCTTGCCCAGTCAGAACCGGGCTCGTCACGGGCGCTGGTGGCTGCTCGATACGTGGCCACCTCGTCGGCTGACGAGGACCTGTTGCATGGGTGGGCATTCGGGGATCACCTGCCCGAGGGTCTGGCCGGGGACTCGGACTTTCGATGGGTGGTGCTGGGCAACCTGGCTCGACGCGGCGCCATCGGACCGGTCGAGATCGACGCAGCGCTGGAGCGCGACCACACCATGCAGGGCAACCTGAAAGCGTTGCAGGCCAAGGCTTCTGTGCCCGATGCGTTGGCGAAGGAGTGGGCTTGGGAGCAGATCACCGGAGACCACGGGCGATCCAACTACGAGTTGAACGCGCTCGCCACCGGCTTCTGGTATGCCCCCGACCATGACGTTCTGCGGCCATACGTTCCGCGCTATTTCACCGATGTGCCAGCCCTGTCGGGGCGGCTCGGCGAGGACGCCTTGGCCAGGGTCGCCGCGTTGGCCTTTCCGAGCAACATGGTCGAACAATCCACTGCGGACCAGTCCGCAGCTGCGCTCGCTCGCGCCGACCTGACGGCCTCGGTGCGTCGGGCCATCATCGACGCTGACTCCGAGCTGCGCGAGGCGCTGGCGTCGCGGGCCGTCTTCGGGTGACGGGCACGGCATACCGGCACTGAGAAGGGTCCTGGACGACTCGCCCAGGACCCCGGCTGCCTCAGCAGGCTCAGCGGTAGTTGGTGAACTGGACCGCGACCTCCAGGTCAGCACTGCGCAGCATCGCCATGACCGCTTGCAGGTCGTCCTTGGACTTGCTGGAGACGCGAAGCTCGTCGCCTTGGATGAGCGGCTTGACCGTCTTGCCGTACTCGTCGCGAATCATCTTGGTGATCTTCTTGGCCTGCTCCTGGCTGATGCCATCCTTGAGGGAGAACTCGAGGCGGTACTCCTTGCCGGAGAGCTGAGGCGTCTTCTCGTCAAGATCGAGGGCCTTGAGCGAGACGTTGCGCTTGACCAGCTTGGTCTGGAAGACGTCAAGGACGGCGAGCACCCGTTCCTCGCTGTTTGCCTTGATCAGGATGTTGTCGCCGCTCCATTCGATGGACGCTCCGACATTCTTGAAGTCATAGCGCTGGGAGATCTCCTTCTGGGACTGCGTCAGCGCGTTGCTCACCTCTTGCTTGTCAACCTTGCTCACGACGTCGAACGATGCGTCGGCCATGTCGGCTCCTTCGGGTGCGTCAGGTGGGTCAGGTGGGTCCCCCACGGCGAGGCGAGGGGCTGGTGTCAGTTGGCGTGGTGCCGGTCGACGCCGGGTCATTTGTCGTGGTGCGGCCCGCCCGAGTGGACGCGCACCGTGGTTGGGTTGCTATTGTTCCATCCGCACCCAGGCAGGTTGCCCGAGCGGCCAATGGGAGTGGACTGTAAATCCATCGCGAAAGCTTCGAAGGTTCGAATCCTTCACCTGCCACCACGTGCGTGAGAGGGCCTCTGACCTGCGGAAACGTGGTCAGAGGCCCTCTTTCTTATACCTGGTGGGGGTATCGAAAACGGCCCTGTTTT
>DASRVZ010000225.1:0-28488 GCA_035654835.1 Dermatophilaceae bacterium
CAGATGCTGGCGGCGGGCGTGATGGCATTTCAGGGAGTTCAGCTGCTGTCGCTGCCGCTGTTCGGCGTGACCGTCCTGCCGACGCCCGTCCTGGTGGCGCTGACGATCCTGATCGTGGTGATCTCGGCCAACGCGGTGAACTTCATCGACGGCCTGGATGGTCTGGCCGCGGGCGTGGTCGGCATTGCCGCGATGGCATTCTTCGCCTACTCCTACCTGCTGTCACGGACCTACGACCCACCGAACGTGTTCTCATCGGCGACCTTCATCACCGCCGCGCTGGTGGGCTGTTGCGTGGGCTTCCTGCCTTACAACTTCTACCCGGCCCGACTCTTCATGGGGGACGCGGGTGCTCTCCTGCTCGGCCTTCTGCTGGCCGCCGCGACCATCTCGATGACCGGCAGTATCGACCCCAACGCCCAGATCGGTGGCAATGCTGCTGCCGCGATCCTGCTGCCAGTCGTGCTCCCGCTGGCGATCCTGTCGCTGCCCCTGCTGGATGTCCTTCTCGCGGTGGTTCGACGCACCCGTGCCGGGCGGCGGCCGTGGCACCCGGACGCACAGCACCTGCATCACCGGATGCTGGAGATCGGTCACACGCATGTGCAGGCGGTGCTGCTGCTCTACCTGTGGGCGGCCCTCTTCGCCCTCGGCGCGGTGTCCTTCGCCTTCGTCGATGGCTGGCTCCCGTTCGTGGCCATTGCCGTCGTCGCCATCTCGGCAATGGTTCTGACGCTACGGCTACCCCGATGGATGCCCGACAGGCGCTTGTGATAGCTTTCACAAGCTGTCGTGCGATGACGCTGGGTTGCGCTTCCCGGGTCTATCCAGAGCACGACAGACCCCTCGAGACGCCACGTCAGCCACCGATGACGACTCTGACCAGGCAGGCCACATGATGCAGCCGCAGGCACCGCCGTTCGCCGTGATGCTCCGTGCTGCCGTGATCCCCATGGTCTGCACCGCCCCGGTGATCGTGCTGGTCTTCTGGATCACGCGTCAGACCCGCGGCGGTCTGGCAGCGCTGCTGGGCGTCTCCATCGCGGTGGCCTTCTTTGCCAGCGGTCTGTACGTCATGAAGCGGGTGACCACCGCGAACCCGCTGTCGGTCCTGGCCGGAGCGCTTGCCGTCTACCTCGGACAGGTCATCTTTCTCGGTATCGTGATCCTGGTGCTGTCGGGCGCTGACTGGCTGGACGGCCCGGCCTTCGGGCTCTCGGTCCTGGCCGTAGCCCTGGTCTGGCAGCTGTCCCAGGTCGTGGCCTTCACCAAGTTGCGCAAACCCGTCTACGACGAATCGACCGACGAACCGGCCGACGAACCGGCCGACGAGTCAGCCCAAGAGAGGCGCTCATGAGCACGGGCCCGCGGGATCCAGATGCCGGGCACCCACGGCTCGAGGAGTCCAGGATGTGGAATGTCGTCTCCTACCTCATCTCGGGGCCGGTGATGTTCGGCGGGATCGGTTGGGCGCTGGATAGTCGGCTGGGCACCGAATTTCTCGTGCCGGTGGGCATTCTCGCCGGGATGGCCGTTTCGCTGTACCTCGTGTGGGTCCGGTACGGTACGCAGCAGTGACTTCCGAGGAGACCTTTTGAGCCAGTACGTGCTGGGCAGCCTGGCTACGGCCGATGGCGGCGGCTATCAGACGCCGACCACTGCGGAGTTCTATCAGCCGCTGTGGAACGACGGACCCCTGGCGATCACCCGCCCGGCGGTCGTCATCCTGCTGTCGGTGGCCCTGATCGCGTGGTGGCTGATCGCCACGACCAAGCGAGCCGCGATCGTCCCGAGCAAGGGCCAGTGGGTCACCGAGGGCGTTTACGGGTTCGTCCGCAACGGCGTCGCTCGAGACATCATCGGCAGCAAGGACTTCCTGCGCTTCGTCCCGCTGCTATTCTCCATGTTCGTGCTGATCCTGGTCAACAACCTCTTCGGCGTGATCCCGCCGTTCCAGTTCCCGACCATGGGCCGCATCGGCTTCCCGATCGCGCTGACGGTCATCGTCTACGTCGTCTATCACACCATCGGTATTCGTAGGGTGGGCCTGCGCGCCTACTTCAAGAACCTCGTACCCGGCGGTCTGCCCGGCTGGATCGTGCCGATAATCTTCTTCCTCGAGGTCATCACCTTCTTCATCACGCGGCCACTGACGCTGGCGCTGCGACTCTTTGGCAACATGTTCGCCGGCCACATGCTCCTGCTGCTGTTCATCACCGGTGGCGAGTACATGATGATTCATGGCAGCTTCGGCCTGAAGATCGCCGGCGCAGGCTCGTTCGTCATGGCCTTCGTCCTGACCATCTTCGAGATCCTGATCGAGTTCCTGCAGGCCTACATCTTCACCTTGCTTGCGGCCACCTACATCGCCGGCTCACTGGCCGACGAGCACTGATACACGCACCCATGACGCAGACGCCACTGATTCATCCACACGCAGACTTCCGCCCGGTGACGTGCCGGGCGGGACACCAAGAACGAAAGAGGATCACATCGTGACCGGAAACATCGCAATCCTCGGCTACGGCCTTTCCGCCATCGGCCCCGGCATCGGCATCGGCCTGATCTTCGCGGCCTACATCAACGGCGTCGCCCGCCAGCCCGAGGCTCGCGGCATGCTGCAGTCCATCGCCATCCTGGGCTTCGCCCTGGCCGAGGCGCTGGCCATCTTCGGTCTGGTGCTGGCCTTCGTCTTCAAGAAGTAGCCACAATTACCGGCTCGCCGGCGCCAGTCTGCGAACACAACAGCCCAACACCATCTTTGGCACTCAGGCACTAGGAGATACCCGTGCAGCTATTCGCCGGCGCGACTCACGTCGCCGCTTTGGTGACCGCTGGCGAGGCCGAGCAGCTCCCCGTTCTGCCCCACTGGGGAGAGCTGATCTTCGGTCTCATCGCGATCGCCATTCTGTACGTCATCGTGCAGAAGAAGGTCGTACCCAACCTCGAGAAGGCATACTCCGACCGCACCGCGGCCATCGAGGGCGGCATGCACAAGGCTGAGGAGGCTCAGCAGGAGGCCCAGGCCGCCCTCGAGCAATACAAAGCCCAGCTTGCCGAGGCTCGCGCCGAAGCCGGCCATATCCGGGCGGAAGCCCAGGAACGGGGCGCAGCGATCATCGTCGAGCTTCGAGCCCAGGCCCAGGTCGAGACAAACCGCATGACCGAGGCCGCGCACAAACAGATTGAGGCCGAGCGTCAGCAGGCCGTGGTCTCGCTGCGCAGCGAGGTGGGTCGCCTGTCGACCGAGCTGGCCAGCCGCATCGTGGGGGAGTCCCTGCATGACGAGGCCCGTCAGAGTGGCATCGTCGAGCGCTTCCTCACCGAGCTCGAGTCGGGCGCCATCCGGCCCGAGACGGTCGGGCAGGACGTCTGATGCGGGGATCTTCGCGCGCAGCGTTCGCGGCGGGGCACGACGCCTTCGCGGCAGCGCTGGGTACCGGAGCCTTCGGGTCAGCACTGGCAGGGGACCTGTTCGGCGTGACGGCTGCACTCGACTCGAGCGCGTCGCTGCGTCGCGCACTGGTCGACCCGTCCCGGGACGCGGCTGCCAAGCGCGGCCTGGTCGAGAGCCTCTTCGGGTCCAGGATCAGCGCGGCGGCGGCGTCCGTGCTGAACGCCCTGGTCTCACAACGCTGGGCCGACGACCAGGATCTCGGTGATGCCACCGAGACGCTGGCCGTCGAAGCCCTTGTCGCCTCGGCCGAGGCGGGGGGGCGGCTCGACGCCCTGGAGGACGACCTCTTCCGGTTCGGGCGGCTCGTCGCGGCCGACTCCGGACTGCGCGATGCACTGTCGGCTCACGGCGGCGACGAGAGCGTCAAGGTTGCCCTGGTCGAGGCTCTGCTCGAGGGCAAGGCTTCGGCTGAGACCATCAGCCTGGCCCGCCAGGCTGCAGTCTCCCCGCGGGGGCGGCGCTTCGGCCGGGTCCTGGAGAGCTACCTCGCCATTGCGGCCAAACGGCGCGACCAGATGACCGCGACTGTCACTGCGGCCGTGCCCTTGGATGAAACCCAGCGTCAGCGCCTCGTCCAGGCTCTGTCGGGGATCTACAACGGGCCGGTGCAGGTCAATATCGTGCTCGACCCTGCGGTCGTCGGCGGAATCAGGGTGCGGGTCGGCGACGAGGTTGTCGACGGCACAATCTCGCGTCGGATCCAGGAAGCGGAACGATCCCTGCTGTTATAGCCAGGCGCGGGCCACGAAGCGACACCACGGCCTCGCGCTGAAACCACGTTTTGAACACACGACAATCTCGGTCCGAACAGAATTCGGGCCGCATACGAGGAGAGAGACACTGATGGCGGAGCTCACGATCCGTCCGGAGGAGATCCGGGACGCGCTGGACAACTTTGTTCAGTCTTACGAGCCCGGCGCGGCCTCCCGCGAAGAGGTCGGCCGAGTGATCGACGCCGGTGACGGCATTGCGCACGTCGAGGGCCTACCCTCGGCGATGACCAACGAGCTGCTGCAGTTCGCAGACGACACGCTGGGTATCGCGCTGAACCTTGAGACGCACCAGATCGGCGTCGTCATCCTCGGTGACTTCTCCGGTATCGAGGAGGGCCAGGAGGTCAAGCGCACGGGCGAGGTCCTCTCGGTCCCGGTCGGTGACAACTTCCTGGGCCGGGTGGTCAACCCGCTCGGTCAGCCGATCGATGGTCTGGGCGAGATCGTGGCCGAGGGCCGTCGCGCCCTCGAGCTGCAGGCGCCCGGCGTGATGCAGCGCCGGTCGGTGCACGAGCCGCTGCAAACCGGCATCAAGGCCATCGACTCGATGATCCCCATCGGCCGTGGCCAGCGTGAGCTCATCATCGGTGACCGCCAGACCGGCAAGACGACGGTTGCGGTCGACACGATCATCAACCAGAAGTCCAACTGGGAGTCCGGCGACCCGACCCAGCAGGTCCGCTGCATCTATGTCGGCATCGGCCAGAAGGGCTCGACCATCGCGGCCGTGCGTGGCGTCCTCGAAGAGGCTGGCGCGCTGGAGTACACCACGATCGTCGCCGCTCCGGCCTCTGACGCCGCCGGCTTCAAGTACCTCGCCGCCTACACCGGCTCGGCCATCGGCCAGCACTGGATGTATGCCGGCAAGCACGTCCTCATCGTCTTTGACGACCTGTCCAAGCAGGCCGAGGCCTACCGCGCCGTGTCCTTGCTGCTGCGTCGTCCGCCGGGCCGAGAGGCCTACCCCGGTGACGTCTTCTACCTGCACAGCCGGCTGCTCGAGCGTTGCGCCAAGCTGTCCGACGATATGGGTTCCGGCTCGATGACCGGTCTGCCGATCATCGAGACCAAGGCAGGTGACGTCTCGGCCTACATCCCGACCAACGTCATCTCGATCACTGACGGTCAGATCTACCTGCAGTCCGACCTCTTCAACGCCAACGTGCGTCCCGCTATCGACGTGGGTGTCTCGGTCTCCCGTGTCGGTGGGGCGGCGCAGATCAAGGCGATGAAGAGCGTCGCCGGTCGACTCAAGCTCGACCTCGCGCAGTACCGCGCCATGGAGGCGTTCGCCATGTTCGCCTCCGACCTCGACCCCGCCTCGCGGGCCCAGCTTGCCAAGGGCGCTCGCCTCATCGAGCTGCTCAAGCAGAAGCAGGCCTCCCCGATGGCCGTCGAGGAGCAGGTCGTGGTCATCTGGGCCGGCACCACCGGGCAGCTTGACGACATCGCGGTCGGCGACATCAAGACCTTCGAGGAGCAGTTCCTGGACTACCTGCGTCGCAAGCAGCCCGGGCTGCTGTCGGCCATCCGTGAGACCAAGAAGTTCGACGACGACACCCAAGCCGGCGTCCTGGACGCGATCAACACCTTCAAGGAGCAGTTCCTGGCCGGTGGCAAGGAAAGCGTTCCGATCGGTCACGAGCCGGAGCCGGGCGCCCTGCCCGAGACCGAGGTCGAGCAGGTCAAGATCGTCAAACGCAAGCGTTGACCCGTATGCCGGGTGGCCACCTGTGACCACCCGGCGTCCGCTCACCGGTAGCCAAAGGTGGGCACACGGCATACAGGATTATTCTTTCGCGATAACACTTCACTGAGGAGAGGCGGGAACACATGGGAGCGCAGATGCGGGTCTACCGCCAGCGCATCCGGTCCGTCCAGGCGACCAAGAAGATCACCCGCGCGATGGAGCTGATCGCGGCCTCGCGGGTCGTCAAGGCTCGCCAGCGGGTCATCGAGTCCACGCCGTACGCGACTGCGCTCACCCGAGCCGTGTCAGCGGTGGCCACGTTCTCCAACGTCGAGCACCCGTTGACCACGGAGCACCCGCAGGTGCGACGAGCGGCCATGGTGGTCGTCACCAGCGACCGCGGTCTGGCCGGGGCCTATTCCTCGGCCGTGCTCAAGGAGAGCGAGAAGCTCGCCGAGCTGCTGCGCGACGAGGGCAAGGAAGTCATCCCCTACCTCGTGGGTCGCAAGGCGGTGGGTTTCTACAAGTTCCGTCGCCGCGAGTTTGCCCAGGAGTGGTCAGGCTTCTCCGACAGCCCGACGTTCGAGGTTGCCCGCGAGATCGGCACCCGGATCACCGACGACTTCATCAAGGACTACGACACCGGTGGTGTCGACGAGGTCCACGTGGTCTTCACGCGGTTCCGCAGCATGGTCACCCAGGAGCCAGAGGTCATCAGGCTGTTGCCCCTCGAGGTCGTCGAGGGCACCGAGGCTCCCGAGTCGGACGAGGTGCTGCCTCTCTACGAGTTCGAGCCGAGCGCCGACCAGGTTCTGGATGCGCTGTTGCCGAAGTACGTCACCGAGCGCCTGTTCAACGCTTTGCTGCAGTCGGCGGCTTCCGAGCTCGCTGCCCGTCAGCGTGCGATGAAGTCCGCGACGGACAACGCCGAGGAGCTCATCCGCAAGTACACCCGTCTGGCCAACCAGGCGCGCCAGGCCGAGATCACCCAAGAGATCAGCGAAATCGTCGGCGGCGCCGACGCCCTCGCGTCCGCCAAGTAAGAAGGTTGAGAGCTCATGACTGCCGTAACCACAGAGAACGCTGCGGGCGCCCCCGCCCAAGGCGGGGTCGGTCGCGTCTCCCGCATCATCGGCCCTGTCATCGACGTGGAGTTCCCCGCCGATGCCATGCCGGCGATGTACAACCTGCTGACCGTCGAGGTCGAGCTGGCTGGCGAGACGAAGAGCCTGAACCTCGAGGTCGCCCAGCACATCGGCGACAACATGGTCCGCGCCATCTCGCTGCAGCCCACCGACGGTGTGGTCCGCGGCGCGGCGGTGAAGGACTCCGGCGGCCCCATCACGGTGCCCGTCGGTGACGTCACTCTCGGCCACGTCTTCAACACCACAGGCGACTGCCTCAACCTCAAGGGCAACGAGAAGCTCGAGGTCAGCGAGCGCTGGGGCATCCACCGCCCGGCGCCCGCCTTCGACCAGCTCGAGTCCAAGACGGTGATGTTCGAGACCGGCATCAAGGTGATCGACCTGCTCACCCCGTACGTCCAGGGTGGAAAGATCGGCCTGTTCGGTGGCGCCGGTGTTGGCAAGACGGTGCTCATCCAGGAGATGATCGCCCGCGTCGCCAAGGACCACGGTGGTGTGTCGGTGTTCGCCGGTGTCGGTGAGCGGACCCGTGAGGGCAACGACCTGATCGTGGAGATGGAAGAGGCCGGCGTTCTCGGTCAGACCGCTCTCGTGTTCGGTCAGATGGATGAGCCCCCGGGCACGCGTCTTCGCGTCGCACTCTCTGCGCTGACGATGGCCGAGTACTTCCGCGACGTGCAGAAGCAGGACGTGTTGTTGTTCATCGACAACATCTTCCGCTACACCCAAGCGGGTTCCGAGGTCTCCACCCTGCTCGGCCGGATGCCGTCCGCCGTGGGTTACCAGCCCAACCTCGCCGACGAGATGGGTGTGCTCCAGGAGCGCATCACCTCCACGCGTGGTCACTCGATCACGTCGATGCAGGCGATCTATGTGCCGGCCGACGACTACACCGACCCGGCGCCGGCAACGACGTTCGCCCACCTCGACGCCACGACCGAACTCTCGCGCGACATCGCCTCGCTCGGTATCTACCCGGCCGTCGACCCGCTGACCTCGACGTCGCGAATCCTGGACCCGCGGTACATCTCGCAGGCCCACTACGACACCGCGGTCCGGGTGATCTCGATCCTGCAGCGCAACAAGGAGCTGCAGGACATCATCGCCATCCTCGGCATCGACGAGCTCTCCGAAGAGGACAAGATCCTGGTCAACCGGGCTCGCCGCATCCAGCGCTTCCTGTCGCAGAACACCTACGTTGCCAAGCAGTTCACCGGCCTCGAGGGCTCGACGGTCTCACTGGCCGACTCCATCGAAGGCTTCACCAAGATCGCGGACGGCGAGTACGACAACGTCGCCGAGCAGGCGTTCTTCATGTGCGGCGGCCTCGATGACGTCGAACGCCAGTGGGCCGAGATCCAGAAGAACCTCTGATCTGGCAGCTCAGCCACGCATCAAGGTCAGGGCCGGTCGCCGAGAGGTGGCCGGCCCTGACTCATCTTCTCGGCCGGCCCCCGAAGTCCCCACTTGTTGCGGCGAAACCACCGAATGTGGTTGTCCGACAGGCAGATTCGGTGGTTTCGGCGCAACAAGGCGCCAAGGGGGTGGGCGAAAGTGGCCGATGTGGAGGAACCTCGTCACTGGCGCATCTCGGTCGCCGAACCCAGCGGTGCGCCCCTCATTCTCGTGCTCGCCCCGCTGGCACACCACGACTTCACGACACTGCCGAAGGAGCACGCCGCCGAGATGGGGCAGATCATGGTCGCGCTCGGTGCCGCCATGGAGGCTCTGCCGAGCGTGGCGCGGGTCCACGTCAGCAAGTGGGGTGACGGGGCAGCGCACGCCCACATCTTCTTCTTCGCCCGACCGATCCGGATGCCTCAGCTGAGGGGCACGATGTTGGCCGTCTGGGACGACTTCCTGCCTCGCATCCCGGTCGACGTCCGCGACGCGAACACTCGTGCCGTCATACAGGATCTGGTCCGGACCTATGGCGGACGCGCAGTCGGGCGAGCAGCCTGACCCGGTTCGGTCATGCTCAGCCAACGCGGTGAACAGGAACCCGCTCGTCGACCGTTAGACTCCGACCTAAACGTTCGTGACCGGAGGAACCCGTGGGTCAGTTGCAGGTCGAGCTCGTCGCCGCAGATCGCAAGGTCTGGGAGGGCGAAGCCAAGCAGGTCAGTGCACGAACCGTCGAGGGTGAGCTGGGGATCCTGCCGGGGCACACGCCGCTGCTGGGGATCCTGGTGAGCGGTGAGGTCCGGATCGAGTCCATCTCGGGTCAGACCCACACGGCCACGATCGACGCCGGCTTTCTCTCGGTCGAGCACGACCGGGTCACCATCGTTGCCGAGGCCGTTGACGCCTCCCAGATCCGCGCCTGAGACCTCCGTGCATGGCCTGCTGCTCACCGGCGAGGGGCTGGTCGGCGCCGCCCTGTTGGTCGTCCTGGTGGTTCTGGCCGCCACCTTCATCCGCCGGCGGCTGATCGCACGCGGCAAGCCTTTGACGGTCTGCGCGCTGCGAGAACCGGCCGACAGACGTTGGCGCTTCGGCCTGGCCCGCTATGGCACGACCGGGCTCGAGTGGTTCACCCTGAGCGGTTTGTCCCTGCGTCCGGCCCGGCGCTGGGAGCGCACCGCGCTCGACATCGGGACAGGCCGACCGCTCGTGCCCAGCGAACGGCCCGAGATCCTGATTCCTTCGGCCTGGCGGGTCGACTGCTGCTACCACGAAGAGAACTTCGAGATCGCTCTTGCACAGGCTCCGTACACCGCGTTGCGATCCTGGCTCGAGGCAGCGCCACCCGGACGCAACGCGTACGTCGCCTAGCCTCGCTTGCGCTTTCCGGGCTTCTGAACCCGGCCGCCGCCCGGTTGCCACTGCACATCCCCGCCGACCTCCAGGTTGGCCACGCGTCCCAGGATGAACAGCAGGTCAGAGAGACGGTTGAGATACTTGGCGGTGAGCGGGTTGATGCCACCCACGCCCTTGCCGCTGCCCTCGGGCCCCGGCTGGTCGCCATACGTCTGCAGCGCCGTCCACGCGGAGCGCTCGGCACGACGGGTCACGGTCCGGGCAACGTGCACGTATGCCGACCCGGGTGTGCCGCCGGGGAGGATGAACGAGCGCAGCTTCTCCAGCTCGTCGTTGAACCGGTCGCAGTCGGCCTCGAGCTCGTCGATCCAGACGTCCTGGACCCGCAACGGCGGGTAGTCGTAGCTGGCTGCCAGCGGTGTGCACAGGTCCGCTCCGACGTCGAAGAGGTCGTTCTGTATCCGGACCAGCACCGCACGGACATCGTCGCGCAGGGCACCGCAGGTGACCGCGACGCCGAGGCAGCTGTTGGCCTCGTCGGTGTCGGCGTAGGCCACCAGCCGGGGGTCCGTCTTCGTGGTTCGGCTGAAGTCCCCGAGCGCGGTGCTGCCATCGTCGCCGGTGCGGGTGTAGATACGTGTCAGGTTGACCATGGACATGATGCTCTCAGATGCAGCGCTGACTCCCGGATTCAGCACCGGTAGGCTCACGCCGTGATGGAGCGTTTCCGTGTCGTCGGCGGCACCAGCCTGCGCGGCGAGGTGCCGGTCGTTGGTGCCAAGAACAGCGCCCTCAAGCTGATGGCGGGGGCCTTGTTGGCCGTCGGCAGGACCCGCCTGACCAACGTGCCGGCCATCCTTGACGTGACGATCATGGCCGAGCTGTTGCGCCGACTCGGGTGCATCGTCGACTACGACGCTGCCTCGGGGGTGGTCGAGATCGACGTCCCCGACCGTATCGGGCACCGTGCCGACTATGAGCTGGTTCGGGCACTGCGAGCCTCGATCTGCGTTCTTGGCCCTCTGGTGGCGCGATGCGGCGAGGCACATGTGGCCATACCGGGCGGTGATGCGATCGGGTCCCGAGGTCTGGATCTGCATATCTCGGGTCTGGAGACGCTGGGTGCCTCGGTCCACGTCGCCCACGGCTATCTCATCGCCGCGGCTCCGAACGGGCTGCACGGTGGCGAGATCCGACTGGACTTCCCCAGCGTCGGCGCCACTGAGAACGTGCTGATGGCAGCCGTGCTGGCCAAGGGTGTCACGAGGGTGACGAACGCTGCGCGCGAGCCAGAGATCGTCGACATAGCGCAGTTTCTCTCCGAGATGGGAGCCACGATCGAGGGTGCCGGCTCGTCGGTGATCGAGGTCGAGGGTGTCAGTGCGCTGACGCCGGTGTCCCACCAGGTGGTCCCGGACCGTATAGCCGCCGGCACGTGGGCTTTTGCGGCGGCCACGACCGAAGGCGACGTCGAAGTGGTCGGCGGAGTCGCCGGGCACATGGGCGCAGCCCTGGACCTGTTGACCGAGGCCGGATCGGACATCGTTCTGACGGATCGCGGGTTTCGGGTGACAGGGACCGGTCGTCGCGCGGCGTTCGACGTGGCCACGCTGCCCTATCCGGGGTTCCCCACCGATCTGCAGCCTTTCGCCTTGACGTACAACGCGGTGGCACAGGGCAGCGCGATGGTCACCGAGAATCTCTTCGAGGCGCGTTTCCGTACGGTCCAGGAGCTCGCGCGTCTCGGCGCCGACGCCAGGATGGACGGCCATCACGTCATGCTGCACGGCGTCCGGCGGCTCTCCGGCGCCCCCGTCCAGGCCAGCGACATCCGGTCCGGGGCTGCCCTGGTCATCGCCGGTCTGGTTGCCGACGGCATCACGACGGTCAGCAAGGCACACCACGTCGACCGCGGATACGCGGGCTTTGACGAGGCTCTGCGGGGGCTCGGGGCTGACGTCACCCGCGAACCGGATGACGCGCCGTACATCTGAGGCGAGGGCGCGGCCACTGTGGTGCCTCTCACCGCCTGAAACCCTCCCTTCTCGGCGATGACGGCCGGTACCTTCATCGGTATGTCACAGGCAGAGACCAACCGCCCCAGCAGGGACCCGGCGTGGGTCATGCGCACATATGCCGGGCACTCCAGCGCCGTTGCCAGCAACGAGCTCTACCGCCGCAACCTGGCCAAGGGGCAGACCGGTCTGTCGGTCGCCTTTGACCTGCCGACGCAGACCGGCTACGACCCTGACCACGTGCTGTCTCGCGGTGAGGTAGGCAAGGTAGGCGCGCCGATCTCGCACATCGGCGACCTGCGTGCCCTCTTCGCGGACATTCCGCTTGCCCAGATGAACACCTCGATGACCATCAACGCCACCGCAATGTGGTTGCTCGCGATGTACGAGGTGGTGGCCGAGGAGCAGGCTGTTGCGGCCGGTGAGGACCCTGTGGCGGCCGTCCGGGCGCTCGCAGGGACGACCCAGAACGACATCATCAAGGAGTACCTCTCGCGCGGGACCTATGCCTTTCCGCCGCGGCCTTCCTTGCGGTTGATCACCGACATGATCGCTTACACGATCGCCGAGATCCCTCGGTGGAACCCGACCAACATCTGCAGCTACCACCTCCAGGAGGCCGGCGCGACGCCCGTCCAGGAGATCGCGTACGCCATGTGCACGGCCATCGCCGTGCTTGATGCAGTGCGTGACTCAGGGCAGGTCCCGTCGGAGCGCTTCGGTGAGGTCGTCAGCAGGATCTCCTTCTTCGTCAACGCTGGCGTGCGGTTCGTCGAGGAGATGTGCAAGATGCGCGCGTTCGTCCAGCTCTGGGACGAGCTCACGCTTGAGCGGTACGGCGTGACGGACCCCTCCCAGCGCCGGTTCCGGTACGGCGTCCAGGTCAACTCGTTGGGTCTGACCGAGGCCCAGCCAGAGAACAACGTCCAGCGAATTGTGTTGGAGATGCTGGCAGTTACGCTCTCCAAGGACGCCAGGGCCAGGGCTGTTCAACTACCGGCGTGGAACGAGGCATTGGGGCTCCCGAGGCCGTGGGACCAGCAGTGGTCGTTGAGGATGCAGCAGGTGCTGGCGTTCGAGTCGGATTTGCTGGAGTACGACGACCTGTTCACGGGATCCAGAGTTGTCGAGGCCAAGGTGGCCGAGCTGCTCGCAGGGGCCAGGGCCGAGATCGACCGGGTCCAGGAGATGGGTGGGGCAGTTGCGGCGGTCGAGTCGGGCTACATGAAGTCGGCGCTGGTCGCTTCGCATTCACTGCGCCGCCAGCGGATCGAGGCCGGCGAGGACATCGTGGTCGGCGTCAACATGTTCGAGACGACCGAGCCGAACCCGCTCACCGCCGACCTCGACGCGGCGATCCAGACGGTGGACCACGACGTGGAAGCCAAGGCCGTTGCAGCGATCGTCGCGTGGCGAGAGGACAGGGACTCCACCGAGGCCGGTCGCATGGCAGCCGAGTCTGCGCTGGCCCGCTTGGCCGAGGACGCGAAGTCCGGAGCCAACCTGATGCCGGCATCACTGCAAGCGGCCCGCGCCAGAGTCACCACTGGCGAGTGGGCACAGACCTTGCGTGACGTCTTCGGCGAATACCGAGCGCCCACAGGGGTTTCCGGATCTGTGGGGGTGAGCGACGCGGCTGTGGGCGGCGACCTGGCGAAGGTCCGGGAGCGGGTCCGTGCGACGGGTGAAGAGCTCGGGACCCGACTGCGTCTCCTTGTCGGTAAGCCCGGACTTGACGGGCACAGCAACGGCGCCGAACAGGTCGCCGTTCGGGCGCGCGACGCCGGTTTCGAGGTCATCTACCAGGGCATCCGACTCACGCCCGAGCAGATCGTCGCGGCGGCCGTGGCCGAAGACGTTCACTGCGTGGGCGTCTCGATCCTTTCCGGCTCGCACATGGAACTGGTTCCCGAGGTGCTGGCTGGCCTCAAGGCGGCTGGCGCAGGTGACCTTCCGGTCATTGTCGGTGGCATCATCCCCGACCGGGACGCCGCGACGTTGCGCGCCATGGGCGTCGCCGCGGTATTCACGCCCAAGGACTTCGGCCTGACCCAGATCATGGGTGGCATCCTCGACGCGATCCGGGCCGCGCACGGCCTACCCACTCTCTGACTCTCCCGACCACGATTCCGGCCTCACGCCCGCTCATTCGGGACGTCTTGCGACACATGGTGGAAGACGACGCTGAAACCTCGCCCAGTGGGGACGTCTTGCGACACATGGCGACTCAGAACAGGCGTGAGCCCACGTCGTCGATGCCTTTGAGCCCCTCGTAGTCCAGAGTCACGCAGCGTATGCCGCGGTCGGTGGCCAGCGTGCGTGCCTGCGGCTTGATCTCCTGGGCGGCGAAGACACCGGCGACCGGCGCCAGGTGGGGGTCTCGGTTCATCAGCTCGAGATAGCGGGTCAGCTGTTCGACACCGTCGATATCCCCCCGGCGCTTGATCTCGACCGCGACGGAGCCGCCGGTCGCGTCCTTGCACAGGATGTCGACGGGCCCGATGGCGGTCATGTACTCGCGACGAACCAGGGTGTATCCGGGCCCCAGGGTCGCGATGTGCTCAGCAAGCAGCCGCTGCAGATGGGCCTCGACGCCGTCCTTGACCAGGCCTGGGTCCACCCCGAGCTCATGGTCGGAGTCATGCAGCACCTCGTGCAGCAGCACCCGGAGGCGGTCCTCGGACTTGGCGTGCTGGACCACCCAGACCGACGCCACGCCGTCGGCAATCTCGTGGTTCTCGGGGGCGACCTCAGTCATCGCGCACGGAGGTGACATCCAGTTCAGGGGCTTGTACGAACCGCCGTCGCTGTGGATGAGCACGGACCCGTCGGCCTTGACCAGCAGCAGACGGGTTGCCAACGGGAGGTGGGCCAGGAGTCGACCCTGGTAGTCCACACTGCACCTCGCTATGACCAGTCGCACCTCGGCAGCCTACCGAGCCCCGCGGACAACCCGGCAAACGGCCGTCTCGCTGGTCGAGAAGCGTTGTTGCGCGGTGATTGTGAGCACGGCCGCACCGGTGCGCCCTCCCACGACTTCCGTCGCTCTGACAGACTCGCCGACATGGCTCGTGACTTCGAAACAGTAGGCGTGATCGGACTCGGCACCATGGGTGCGGGCATCGTGGAGGTGTTTGCGCGCAGTGGTCTCGGCGTCGTCGCCGTGGAGGTCTCCCCGGAGGCGGTTGAGAAGGGCCAAGCGGTTCTGCGGCGCTCGACTGACCGGGCTCTCTCCCGTGGCAAGCTGACCGAAGAACAACAGACCGAGCTGCTTGGGCGGGTACGCTTCAGCTCAGACCTCGCCGACCTTGCCGAGTGCGACCTTGTGGTTGAGGCCGTGCCCGAGCATCTCGATCTCAAGCGCGACATCTTCGCCAGGCTGGATCAGATCGTGAAGCCTGACGCGATTCTGGCCACCAACACCTCCAGCCTGTCCGTCACCGAGATCTCGGTCGCCACCCAGCACCCGCGTCGTGTCGTCGGCATGCACTTCTTCAACCCTGCTCCGGTGCAGAAGTTCGTCGAGGTCATCCGCACAGTCGTGACCGACGAGTCAGTAGTCGAGGACGTCAAGGCGCTCGCGGAGCGGATCGGCAAGATGCCGGTCGTCATCGGCGACAAGGCCGGCTTCATCGCCAACGCGCTGCTGTTCGGCTACCTCAACCACGCAGTCGACATGTTCGAGAGCCGCTATGCCACCCGCGAGGACATCGACGCCGCGATGCAGCTCGGCTGTGGGTTGCCCATGGGCCCGCTGGCTCTGATGGACCTCATCGGTCTCGACACCGCCTACGAGATCCTCGACACGATGTACAAGCAGGGACGCGACCGCCTGCACGCGCCAAGCCCCATCCTCAAGCAGATGGTCACTGGCGGGCTCAAAGGTCGCAAGACCGGTCGCGGCTTCTACACCTACGACCAGGCTGGCAGCTCCACTGTCGTCGCCGACCACATCACCCCGCTCGCAGGGGCTCACGAGGGTGGTCTGAGAACCGTGAGAACCGTTGGTGTGGTTGGCTCCGGCACGATGGCGACCGGGATCATCGAGGTGTTCGCCAAGGCAGGGTACGCCGTCATGTACGTCGCGCGTTCCGACGCCAAGGTCGAGGCGGTCAAGGCAAATATCGCCAAGAGCCTGGAGAAGGCGGTGCAGCGCGGCAAGCTCACCACGGACGACCGTGACGTGGCCGCAGCGCGTCTGAGCGGCACCACCAGGCTCGAGGACCTGGCTCAGGTCGACCTGGTGGTTGAGGCGGTCGTGGAGGACCTCAAGGTCAAGCAGGCGCTCTTCGAAAACCTCGACGAGATCTGCAAGCCGGGCGCCATCCTGGCCACGACCACCTCCTCCCTGCCGGTCATCGAGTGCGCGGTGGCGACCAAGCGACCACAGGATGTCGTGGGCATGCACTTCTTCAACCCTGCCCAGATCATGAAGCTGGTCGAGGTCGTCCACACCGTCTCGACGGCGGACGACGTCGTGGCCACGGTGCAGGACCTGTGTCGCAGGATCGGCAAGCATCCGGTGACCTGTGGGGACCGGGCCGGCTTCATCGTCAACGCACTGCTCTTCCCGTATCTCAACGACGCGGTCAAGATGCTCGAGGCCCACTACGCCGGTGCCGACGACATCGACACCGCCATGAAGACCGGTTGTGGCTACCCGATGGGTCCGTTCGAGCTTCTCGACGCGGTCGGCCTCGACGTCTCCCTCGCCATCCAGCGCGAGCTCTATCTCGAGTTCCGTGAACGTGGGTTCGCACCGGCGCCGTTGCTAGAGCATCTCGTCACAGCCGGCTACCTCGGTCGCAAGGTGGGGCGCGGGTTCCGGACCTACGCATAGGGCCAGTCCGCGACCTGCCTGTGACCTGCCTGCGACAATCGATTCATGTCCCGACCCAACCGCCGGCGCCGTGACGACACCGGGCTCGACCTGGACCGAGCCCTCGGTGGTGTCGAACGTCGGGAGACCCACAACGATGGCGAGTGGTTCGTCCGTCGGGTCAGCGGCGCCGGCTCGAACCGGTCCTTCCGGTGCCCGGGGTGCCAGCAAGAGGTAGCACCCGGCATACCGCACATCGTCGCGTGGCCGGCCGATGGCATGGGTGGTCTGGATGACCGCCGGCACTGGCACACTCCTTGCTGGACCGCTCGTGGTCGGCGCACACCTCTGGGGTCCGCTCGATGAAGCCGTGCCTCCGATGACTGACGGGTGTCGATGAATACTGTTGGCGCACATAAGATTCGGGCCAGCACGGTCCTTCCGGCGCTTCGTCGTGACATCGAGCTGCACACGGCAGACGGCCTTCGCCTGGTCGGGGAGCTGGCCCTGCCCCTCGAACGGGACCCGGTCGCCACGCTGATCACCTTGCACCCGCTGCCCACCCACGGCGGCAATATGGACAGCCACGTCTTCAGGAAGGCGTCCTACCGCCTCCCGGCGCTGGCCGACATTGCCGTCCTGAGGTTCAACACCCGCGGCACGACGTCGGCACGAGGCGTGTCCGAGGGCAGCTTCGACGGGGCGCGGGAGGAGCGGTTCGACGTCGCCGCAGCCATCGAGTTCGCCGAGTTCGCCGAGGACCCGGCGCTGGTGAACCGCTGGCTGGTCGGATGGTCCTTCGGCACCGACCTCGCCTTGATGTATGGCGGTGACCCTGGGGTCGAGGGGGCAATCCTGCTCAGCCCGCCGTTGAAGTTCAGCGGGCCGGGGCACCTGCAGGGGTGGGCAGATTCGGGCAAGCCGGTGGTCGCGCTCGTACCCGAGCTCGATGACTACCTGCGGCCTGACGAGGCGGTGAGGCGGTTCGGCGCGATACCCCAGGCCCGGGTGATCGGCGTCGAGGGCGCCAGGCATCTGTGGGTGGGGGAGCCCTACCTGCGCCGGGTGCTCGACGAGATCGTGGCCACCGTGCGCCCCGGCTTCGGGCCACTGCCAACCACCTGGCACGGAGACGTGGCGTCGGCGTCAGTCATTGAGCACGTCCATAGGGCGACGCCGTGAGCATTCAGGCTGGGCGCACTCGGGTCGTGCGCATTCAGGTCTGATGCTGTCGTGGCAGCAGCACCTCTTCGTAGATGAGCAACAGGCCCGCAGCCACCGGGATCGCCAGGAGGGCACCAAGAATCCCGAGCAGCGTGGCCCCCGCGAGGGCGGCGACCACGGTGACGGCGCCGGGCACCGAGACCGTCCGCTGCATGATCCTGGGCGCGATGACGTAGTTCTCGAGCTGTTGATAGGCGATGTAGTAGACCAGCGCAATCACGGCCTTCGTGGGGTCGTCGAACACGGCGACAAGGCAGACGACGGCTGCACCGATCGAGGCGCCGACCATGGGAATCAGACCCAGGAAGCCGACGACGACAGCCAGCACCGCGGCATACCGGATCCCGACGATCGACATCATGACCCAGCTGCAGATCGCGTTGAAGGTCGCCACCGCGACCTGCCCGATGGCGTAGCTGCCGACGCGACGCATGATCTCCTCAGACAGCGAGATGAAGCGCGACCGGCGAGATCTGGGCACCATGCCGTATGCCGCTTCCTTCACCTTGGGCAGGGATGAGAGGAAGTAGAGCGTCAGCACCAGAACGGTGAGGAACCCCAAGAGTCCGGAGGCCAACGCCTTGCCGGCCCCGAGCACCCCGCCGAAGAATCCGCTCATGAAGTTGCCGTCGGTGACCAGCTTCTCGAGCTCGACCCGGAACTTGTCGAGCACGTGATAGTGGCTGTCGAAGTTCTGGACAAACTGGTTCGCCAGCAGGTTGTCCAGATATCTCGGGGCGTTGTCGGCGAGGAGGCCGCCTTGTTGGGCCACCGGTGGAACGACGACGAACCCGAGCGCGGTAAAAACTGCGACCAGCCCCACGAACACGATTGTCACCGAGACCGGCCGTCTCAGCCCTCGCCTGTTCAAGGCCTCGACCAGCGGATTCAGGGCAAGGGTCAGGAAGAACGCCACGATCAGCAAGGTGATGACCTGAGTCAGCTGGCCGAGCGCCCTGAACAGTCCGTAGGCCACGAGAACGCCGAACGCTCCGACGAACCCGACAAAGAACGGCGACTGTCGGTTGAGCGGTCGTCCCGCAGTGCCGTAGTCGTGATTGAGATTCGGTGGTTCCTGGGCTCCCAGCGGCAAGGTCTCTGTCAGGAGGTCGCGTTCGGCTTGGTCCGCGGTCCCGGGACCTCCGGCGGAGGCGGCCTCACCGTCATCCGGGACCGGGACCGGGACCGGGACCGGGACCGGGACCCGGATCGGGATCGGCGTCGGTGCGTTGCTGGCGCGCAGGATCTCACGTTGCCGTTGACGAAATTCGGACCATCGTTTCAACATCGGTGTTGGCCTCCCGCGCAGAGCCTAATCTGCCTGCCGCCAGGTGCGTCGCGTCACCACGCCAGACAGGGGGGCGACAGCGGGGCCACCGGGCTGGTTCACGTCGACAGCACGGCCAGTTCGCGGGGCCGCAGGTTGAGCCGTTCAATGCCGTCGTCGGCCACGACCACGATGTCCTCGATCCGTGCGCCATGCCTGCCTGCCAGATAGATACCCGGCTCGATGGAGAACGCCATCCCGGGCTCGAGCACCGTGCTGTTGCCGGCCACGATGTAGGGCTCCTCGTGGGTCTCCAGCCCAATACCGTGACCCGTGCGGTGCAGGAATGCTTCGCCGTATCCAGCAGCGGCTATGACGTCGCGAGCCGCCGCGTCGACCGACTCTGCGGTCACCCCCGGGCGTGCGTGCGCGCACGCGGCCAGCTGCGCTCGCAGGAGCACGGCGTAGAAGTCCGTGACCTCGGTGGGCGGGTTCCCCAGGCAGTAGGTGCGGGTCTCGTCCGAGCAGTAACCGGCCTCGGTGGTGCCACCGATGTCCACCACCACGGTGTCGCCCGCCTCAAGGACCCGGTCGGTCACCTCGGCGTGCGGGCTGGCGCCGTTGGGCCCGGAGGCGACGATGACGAAGTCGACCCGCTCGTGACCCTCGGTGATGATCGCGTCGGCGATGTCACGACCCACCTCGCGCTCCGTGCGACCGATGCGCAGCCACTGCGCCATCCGCGCGTGCACGCGGTCGATCGCCGCTCCGGCGCTGCGCAGCGCCTGGATCTCGGCCGTGCTCTTGCGCATCCGCAGGTGACGCAGCACGGGGCCGGCCAGGACCTGCTGTGCCTGCGGGATGGCCGCACGGAATGCCAGGACCTTCTCGGCCCACATGTGGTCGTCCAGGGCGATGGTGCTGGCGTTGCCCAGCAGACTCGCGACCAGCGCCACCGGGTCCTCGGCCTCCTGCCAGGGCACGATCTGGACGCCGAGCCGGGAGATCGGCGAGGCGTGGGCAGCCGGTTCTTCCAAGGCGGGCACGACTAGGCGCGGACCTCCCTTGGCTGGCAGCACGAGGCAGGTCAGCCGCTCAAGAGGTAAGGCGTGATATCCGGTCAGGTAGCGCAGGTCGGCACCAGGGGTGACCAGCAATGCATCGATCCCCGCCTGTGCCAACCCACGGCGGGCCCCGGCCATCCGTTCGCCGAGGCTCTCGTGGTCAGACATTCATGCTCCTCTACTCGACCTTGCCCATGACGCGCTTCACGAAGGGCGCACCAGCGATGGCGACGAGGCCGGCAACACCGACGTAGATGGCAACGCTGCTGAACACTGCGCCTGCGGACTTGTTCTCGAGCGTTCCCGCCGTCAGACCGGCGAACAGGTTGCCGAGCGCTGCGGCCACGAACCACAGACCCATCATCTGACTGATCCGGTCGCGGGGTGCGAGCTTGGTGATCGAGGACAGCCCGACCGGGGAGAGGCACAGCTCGCCCGCGGTGTGCAGGAAGTAGGTCACGACCAGCCAGGTGATCGCCACGGAGCCCTCGCCGGCCGCGCCCGCGGCGCCCCAGGCCAGCACGAAGAAGCCGACCGACAGGCCCAGGAGGCCCATCCCGAACTTCATCGGGATGGACGGGTTCCGGTTCCGGCGCGCCAGCCAGGTCCAGGTGTAGCCGAAGAGCGGGGCGAGCAGGATGATGAAGATCGGGTTGACGTTCTGCAACCACGACGTCGGCATCTCCCAGCCCATGATGTTGCGGTCGGTGAGCTCGTTCGCGAACAGGTTCATCGACGAGCCGGCCTGCTCGAAGCCGGACCAGAAGATCGCGGCGAGGACGAACAGCCAGACGATGACGAGGATGCGACGCTTGTCCTCGGTGCCATACCCGCCACGCAGGAGAACGTAGCCGAAGTAGGCGGCAGCGAGAGCGACGATGCCGTAACCCAGGTAGAGGGCCACGTCGGTCACCGCGAGGGTGATGATGCCTGTAACTCCCAGCCAGGTCACCAGGGCCAGCGTGGCCAGGACGGTTGCGGTCACGGAGAAGAACTTGCGCGACAGAACAGCCTTGGCTGCGGTGTCGTCCGAATCTGTGTACAGGCCGGCCTCGCCGAGGTACTTGGTGCCCATCCGGTACTGGATGAGCCCGATCAGCATGCCGAAACCTGCGATGGAGAAGCCCCAGTGGTAGTTGACCTTCTCACCGACGGTGCCGCAGAGGAACGGACCCATGATGGCGCCCAGGTTGATGCCCATGTAGAAGATCGAGAAGCCCGCATCCCGGCGCGCGCCGAGGTCCTTGGTGGCAGCACCGTCCGGGTCGCTCACTCCTAGAACACGCGCCCGCACGTCGTACAGCTGGCCGACGATGCTGGAGACGTTGGGCTTGAGCAGCCCGGTGCCCACGATGATGAAGAACAGCCCGGCGAAGAAGGTGGGCAGGACCGGCAGACCGATCAGCGGGGCGGCGAGGGTGAAGTGCCCCGTGGCGATGATGCAGCCGCCGATGAAGACCGTGCGCTGCTGGCCCCACAGCTTGTCGGCGACCCAGCCGCCGGGCAGGGCGAGTAGATAGACCAGTGAGGTGTAGAGGCCGTAGATGGCGGTGGAGGTCTTGACGTCCATCCCCAGGCCGGCGTTCGCGCCGCTTGCGGCCGCGGTCATGAAGAGCACGAGCAGAGCCCGCATGCCGTAGTAGCTGAACCGCTCCCACACCTCGGTGAAGAAGAGCGTCGAGAGGCCACGAGGATGGCCGAAACGCATTCCCGAGTCCGCCGTCTGTTTGACGGGGGGTGTCTCCATGACAGTGCTGGCCATCGTTCGGCTCCTTCAGTACGTCTTTGCATCGCCATTGATGCTGAGAGTCGGGCCGACCGTAGACCGATTTGCCGCGCAATCCCAAATCCCGGACAAATCGACCGCTAATGGCTATATTTTGGGTACACGTGGCTGCGAAGGGCTATATCTTGTGTAGTCCAGGGGATCCAACGATTCACGAAATCGCCAAACAAGGGCTGTCTCAGGCCTCGCGAAACCGGTTTATCGCGGGGAGGAGCGCGTCCCGCTTATCCGGGTCAGTGACGCCAAGACCGGGCCTCGGGGCGAGCGCAAGAACTCCTACCTTGCCCTGGTGCAGGTTGCGGTGGACGTCGTACGCCGCCTGCCCGACGTCGACCAGGGGATACGTCTTGCTCAGCGTGGGGTGGATGAGCCCGCGGTTGACCAGGTCGTTGGCCTCCCACGCCTCGCGGTAGTTGGCGAAATGCGAGCCGACGATGCGCTTGAGGCTCATCCACAGGTAGCGGTTGTCGTACTCGTGCAGGAACCCTGAGGTCGAGGCACAGGTCACGATGGTGCCACCCCGGCGCGTGACGAAGACGCTGGCGCCGAACGTCTCGCGCCCCGGGTGCTCGAAGACGATGTCGGGGTCCTTGCCGCCGGTCAGCTCGCGGATCTTGGCGCCCAGCCGCTTCCACTCTTTCGGGTCCTGGGTCCTCTCGTCCTTCCAGAACCGGTAGCCCTCGCCGGTGTCATGGCTGCGGTCGATGACCAGCTCTGCGCCCATCCTGCGGCAGATCTCGGCCTTGTCCGGGCTGGAGACCACACAGATAGGGGTGGCGCCGGACGCGAGCGCCATCTGGGTGGCGTACGAGCCCAGTCCGCCGCTGGCCCCCCAGATCAGCACGACGTCGCCGAGCTTCATGCCCGCACCGTTGCGCGAGACCAGCTGCCGGTACGCCGTGCTGTTCACCAGCCCGGGCGAGGCGGCCTCCTCCCACGTCAGGTGCTTGGCCTTGGGCATGAGCTGGTTGGTCTTGACCAGCGCGAGGTCGGCCAGACCACCGAAGTTGGTCTCGAAGCCCCAGATCCGTTGCTCGGGGTCCAGCATCGTGTCGTTGTGACCGTCGGCGTGCTCGAGCTCCACGGACAGACAGTGAGCCACGACCTCGTCGCCGGGCTTCCAGGCGTTGACGCCGGGGCCCGTCCGCAGCACCACGCCACACAGGTCGGAGCCGACCACGTGGTACGGCAGGTCGTGCTTCTTGGTCAGTGGCGAAACCCGGCCGTAGCGCTCGAGGAAGCCGAAGGTCGACATCGGCTCAAAGATCGACGTCCACACGGTGTTGTAGTTGATGGCGCTGGCCATGACGGCCACGATCGCCTCGCCCGGACCGAGCTCGGGGACGTCGACCTCCTCGACATGCAGGCTCCGACGAGGGTCCTTGTCGCGGCTGGCCAGGCCAGCGAACATCTCGACCTCGTCCTTGTGCACCGTGACGGCGCGGTACTTCGCCGGGATCTTGAGCGCGGCAAAGGTCTCAGGCGATCGGTCGCCGGAGAGGATCGCATCGAGAATGGCCTGCATCGTGGTACTCCTCAGAAACGGTCGGGCGAGTCAGGACCGGGCGTCTGGGCTGAAACTACTTCCGGGTAGGCCAAAAGGGGAAGGGATATGAGATTCCTCCCACAGGGTGACATCCCTCACGGCTCGCGCTGGACGAGTGGCTCAGTGATCGAGTGAAGCAGCCGGCTCAACCAGCTCGACCAAGATTCCACCCGCGTCCTTGGGGTGGATGAAGTTGACCCGGCTGTTCGACGTTCCGCGGCGCGGGGCCTCGAACAACAGGCGAAGTCCTCGCTCACGCAACGTCCGCGACACGGCGTCGACGTCGACGACTCGGTAGGCCACCTGCTGGACTCCAGGGCCCGAGCGGTCGAGGAACTTGGCAATCGTCGACTCCGGCGTGAGCGGTGCGAGCAGCTGGATGCAGGAGCCGGACGAGCCCACCGCCATCATCGCCTCGCGGACGCCCTGCTCCTCGTTGACCTCTTCGTGGACGAGGCTCATCCCATAGGTGTCGCGATAGAACGCGATCGCCGCATCGAGGTCGTTCACGGCCACACCCACGTGGTCGATCGCGGTGAATAGGTCTGCGAGCTGCTCAGTCATGTGCACCAGCCTATGCGCGTCTGAACACCGGCCTCCGGTCGAGTCGGACAGGACGGCCGGTCCGTCGATCAGGGTGGTCAGCATGGGGCGCGACGCCGCTAGAGTGACGGTTAACCTGGGTTGTCGGTTGGCCAGTGGTTGTCGGCAAGCCTGCTCAGCCCGCCTAGTACCCAAACCTGTCGTTGGAGGCACTGCACATGAGCGAACGTCCCGTGTCCGTGATCGTCGCCGGAGCTCGTACCCCGCTCGGCCGCCTGCTCGGTTCCCTGAAGGACTTCTCCGGATCAGACCTCGGTGCCATAGCCATCAAGGGCGCCCTGGACAAGGCAGGTGTGACCGGCGATCAGGTGGACTACGTCATCATGGGCCAGGTGCTGACGGCTGGCGCCGGCCAGATCCCCGCACGCCAGGCAGCGGTCAAGGCCGGTATCCCGATGACCGTTCCCGCCCTGAGCATCAACAAGGTGTGCCTTTCGGGTATTGACGCGATCGCCCTGGCCGACCAGCTGATCCGGGCGGGCGAGTTCGAGATCATCGTGGCGGGCGGCCAGGAGTCGATGTCCAACGCTCCCCACCTGCTGGACAAGAGCCGCGAAGGCTTCAAGTACGGCAACGTGACCCTGCGCGACCACATGGACTGCGACGGTCTGTGGGACTCGTTCACCGATCAGGGCATGGGGCTGTTGACCGAGGCCGGCAACGTCGGGGACGTCCAGTTCACCCGCGCCGAGCAGGATGAGTTCTCGGCCCGGAGCCACCAGCTCGCAGCGCGCGCCTGGAAGGATGGGCTGTATGACGACGAGGTCGTCGCGGTGTCGATCCCTCAGCGCAAAGGCGACCCGATCGAGTTCAAGACCGACGAGGGCATCCGCCCCAACACGACCGCCGAGAGTCTCAGCGGGCTCCGCCCCGCGTTCAGCAAGGACGGCACCATGACGGCCGCCTCGGCGTCGCAGATCTCCGATGGCGCTGCGGCAGTAGTGGTGATGAGCAAGGCCAAGGCCGAAGAGCTGGGCCTCACCTGGCTCGCCGAGATCGGCGCCCACGGAGTTGTCGCAGGCCCCGACTCCACGCTGCAGGCCCAGCCGGCGCAGGCCATCGCCAAGGCCTGCGCAAGAGAGGGCATCACGCCTGCTGACCTGGACCTGGTCGAGATCAACGAGGCGTTCGCCGCGGTGGGGCTGGTATCCACCAAGAAGCTCGGCATCGACGCGAACAAGGTGAATGTCAACGGAGGCGCGATCGCGATCGGGCACCCCATCGGCATGTCAGGCGCCCGCATCACGTTGCACCTCGCCCTGGAGCTCCAGCGTCGTGGTGGTGGTGTTGGCGCGGCCGCCCTCTGTGGCGGCGGCGGTCAGGGCGACGCACTGATCCTGCGCGTTCCCAAGCAGTGATCCCAACCGGGACCGTACTGCCCTCCGCAACGGCGACACGAGTGCTGGAATCCCCTTGATGGCAGTGCGATCCGTTGACGTCCCTGCCCTGGTCGATGCGGCCAGGGCAGGTGCTCCGCGCGCCGTCGCCAGGCTGATCTCGCTTGTTGAGGACGCGCACCCGGCACTGCGCGAGGTGATGGCGGCTCTCGCGCCGCATACCGGTCACGCGCACATCATCGGCGTCACCGGCAGCCCCGGGGTGGGCAAGTCCACGCTGACCAACGCGCTGGTCGGTATCTTGCGGGCTCGAGGCAAGAGGGTGGGCATCCTGGCCGTTGACCCCTCGTCGCCCTTCTCCGGCGGAGCGTTGCTGGGTGACCGTATCCGGATGCAGGACCATGCCCTGGACCCCGACGTGTACATCCGCTCGATGGCCAGTCGTGGTCACCTCGGTGGTCTGTCCTGGACGACTCCGCAGGCGCTTCGGGTCCTGGACGCGGCCGGATGTGAGGTCGTTCTGGTCGAGACCGTGGGTGTCGGGCAGAGCGAGGTCGAGGTGGCCGGTCTGGCCGACACCACGCTGGTGCTCCTCGCTCCAGGGATGGGCGACGGCATTCAGGCGGCCAAGGCCGGAATCCTGGAGATCGGTGACATCTTCGTGGTCAACAAGGCGGACCGCGAAGGCGCCGACGCGACAGTCCGCGACATCCGGCACATGATCAGCCTGGGGGACCGCAGCGAGCCCAACCTCTGGCGCTCGCCGGTGCTCAAGACTGTTGCCGCTCGCGACGACGGCGTCGCAGAGGTCATGGCCGCGATCGATGATCACTTCGCCTGGATGGAGGCGTCCGGAACGCTGCGCGATCGGCGAGTGCGCCGAGCGGTCGACGAGATCGAGGCGATCGCCATACGGGCGTTGCGTATTCGCATCGGCGACCTGCGACACGGGCAGGGCGTGGACGAGCTGGCTGCCCAGGTGGTCGATGGAAGCTCGGATCCATATGCTGCCGCCGATCAGGTGGTCGCGGCGCTGACCTGAGCGACTTTCTCGGCTCTCTCGCCGACGGCGGTGTCGTTCCGCAGCTCAAACATCGGGGCGACCTCGATCGCCTCGAAACCGAGCCGCACGTTGATGTCGACCATGTGGGCGTTGGTCTCGGTGTTGCAGGTCAGAACCCGAACGCGTCCAGAGCTCCGGCGTCATCGACTCCGCCTCAAAGTCCACGTCACCGGTCGGCGTATCGACGCCAAGCTGGTTGCTGAGCGCGCAATACGACGCGACCAGCTCCTGGGGCAGGGAGTCCACGAACGACTCGATCCGGTATACCGTGTGGTGCGGCGCAGCCTCGGCCGCGAGTGTCTGCAGAAGTGCCGGGTCGATGGGCAGTGGAAGGATGCGGCGGATCTCGTCGATCGCGAGGGTGAAACCGTTGGCTTCGGCGAACCGGCGGTAGGGGTGGTCATCCCGGCGGTCGAACGGGTAGGCGGTCTCCGTCACCATGGTTGTCCGGCCCTCTTGCACCATCCGGGTGACGATCTGAGCGACCAGCGCCGAGCCAACACCGCGGCACCGATGGTCCGGGTCTACTCCCACAGCGCCCCAGCACTTGGTCAGGTTGTCCAGCAGCGGGAACCACAACGATATGGCACCGGCCATGGTCCCCTCGTCGTATGCCGCCCACACCTCGGAGCGCTTAGTGGGAACCTGCCGGCGGACCTCGATCTATCGGCTCTGCGCTATCCGTGGCTCTGCGCGGCTAGCGGCTTGCTCGACCTCCAGCAGGGACTCACTGCGGCGTTCTGCCAGGAATGCTGCATGACCGCCCCGGAGCCCGAAGAGCCGCTTGGTCCACAGCAGATAGCCGATGGCAAACACGTTGAGGATCAACGCACCGACGCGCAGCCACGTGACCTTGGCGATGATCTCGTGGATCTCGAGGGGGATGAAGAATGTCGTCGCGACGACCGCGACGTACTCGCCCCAACGTTTCTTGAACCACAGCCCGATGCCCTCAACCAGCTCAAGCGCGCCGTAGGCCAGGACGCCGACCGCGACCAGTACCAGGGTGGAGTGTCGAGCGGTGAACGCCTGTTCGATGAGGTGGACGGGTCCGGTGGCCTCGAGCTCTACGCCGAAGCGTTCCGCCAGGGGTTCCAGGGCCGGAAGGTAGGAGTTGAAGACCTGCCTCAGCGCGCCGCGGGACGCGTCGAAGCGCCATACGCCGTAGGCCAGAGCCAGTAGCAGGAGGCCGCGGATGCCGTGATCCAGCGCAAGGATCCGCAGGATGAAGGTGTCCCGAAGAGCTTTGCCACTCAGGACGATCGGTGCATCGTCGGCATGTCCCGAACCTCGCGGGGGCCCCAGCACGTAGGCGCCGCATCGGAGGCAGCGCCATGCTTGGCCCAACGGGGTGGTCGCCTGCAACCGAGCAGCGAGGGATGGCTCGGTGGGGGCGTAGGTCGCGTGGCCGTGCAGCCCGCACGAACGCGAGCTCCAGTCGAAGTTCTTCAGGGGAGGCCAAACCACGTACCCGACCCTAGGGCCTAGGCTCGGGAGCATGTTGATTGCCTTCTCCGTCGCCCCATCTGGTTCCGATGGCTCCACGGGTTCGGTCAGTTCGGCCGTGGCCGCGGCCGTCAGGGTCGTGCGCGACTCGGGGCTTCCCAACCGGACCGACTCGATGTTCACCACGGTCGAGGGCACGTGGGACGAGTGCATGGACGTTGTGCGCCGGGCCTGTGAGGTCGTTGGAGCGTTCGGCCCGAGGGTCAGCCTCGTCCTCAAAGCTGACATCCGCCCGGGTTTTGAGGGGGAGCTCACCGCCAAGGTGGAGCGCTTGGAGCAAGCCCTTGAACGTCAGCACGACTGATATGTAGGGGGGTGTTGTCAAGGGGGCAGGGCGAAGCGGCGCCCGGATGGCTTCTCGGGCGCCGCTTCGCCGGGCCGGGTCAGGTTGATGAGTTGGCGTGCGTGTCGGTTACGCGACGGCGCGGTCAGA
>DASRVZ010000226.1:0-2687 GCA_035654835.1 Dermatophilaceae bacterium
GCATCGTCAGTGACGGTTGGTCGGCCTACCCAAAGGCCACCCGTGGGCTCTACACCCTCAAGGCGACCTCCGTGAGCGCCTCGGGTCGACCGGCGCATGAGGCGCTGCCCGGCGTGCACCTGGTCTTCTCGCTGGTGAAGCGTTGGGTCATGGGCACCTTGCACGGCTCCATCAGCCCGGAGCACATACCCGCCTACTTCGATGTTCTCTTGAGGTGAACTGAAGCGTCCGCCACGTCCGTGGGAGCCGGCCATCGGCAGTGGCGCAACGGTTCTCTTGAGGTGACCGTCACTCTCCCTTCCCCGCGCTTTTGCACATCTGCCGGCGGCTGCAAGGGCATCGCCGGGACCGCTGCCGCTGTGTCGCCTACGTCCGCCACACTGGACACCACGTCTGACCAGCCTCTTCTGCGCCGAGCTCAAAAGAATCGATGAGTGGGTCTTCCGGTTCAACCGACGCGCCTCGCGCAGTCGCGGCCTGCTGTTCCGGCGGCTCCTGCAGCAGGCCGTCGAAGGCGACGCCCTGACCTACAGCGACCTCCGCAAGGCCGGCCGCACCCGACCGCCGCCACCTCCACCCGCCCGAGTGCGCTGGCTGCCGCCCAGCCTCGAACGCGAAGAGTCCGGCCTGCCCTGGCGCGACCACGAAGCCTGAGCATTCTGAGCAGCTACGGCAGCGAGATCCAGACCCCACTTGCATGGAATTCGGCCTGTGATCGTCGTCGGGACCGACGGGTCTCCAGGCAGCCTCGAGGCGCTGCGGTGGGCGCTGCGGCAGGCCCAGGCCACCGCCGCCGAGGTCCGTGTGCTGTTGGCGTGGGAGGTGGTAATGACGCTCGACTACCTGTCGGAATTGGACGACGTCGACTGGGCCGACATCGCCCGCACGGCGGTCGAGGAGGCCGCAGCCGCGGAGCCTGACGTCTCGGTGCCCATCTCCACGGAGGTGGTCAATGGCCACCCCTCGAACGTCCTGGTCGAGGCGAGCAAGGACGCCGACCTGCTCGTCGTGGGCTGTCGCGGGCACGGCCGGGTGCTGGAGGTGATGCTCGGCTCGGTCAGTGACCACTGCACCCACCACGCTCACTGCCCGGTCGTCGTGGTCCGCTCGCCGGCGCCGGGCCCCCAGAACCCTGCCGTCAAGTGAGGTTCCTGCCCGTCGCTTCGCACTTGGTCTGGATGGCAATCAGTGTGGTGACTGTCGAGGCGCTCCGGATGTTGTCGCTGGACATGTGAGTCATACGCGCAGCATCGCGCCTCAAAGCCGCTGGGCTTCGCAGCCACGCCTAGTCACGTGGCTTGGTGACAGGGGATCGGCGCAGGTCCGCGCGTTATGGCGAACCTCGACCACGCGGCTGGGCGGCCCGGCCTACTCTTGGCCCATGCCGGGACGGGTTACGAACTTCACCAACACCGTCAGCCTGCTCGGAGCGTTCGCCGCGACCTCGGTGGTCCTCGGACTGCTGGGGGTCGGCCTGGTGATGCCGGCCGTGGGCGCCACCGGTGCCACGGCCCGCGCCGGGGTCCACTTCTTTGACACCCTGCCCAGCGACTTCACCCTCACCCCGCTGTCGCAGCAGTCCCGCATCCTGGCCAGCGACGGCACCGTGATCGCCACGCCGTATGACGAGAACCGCATCATCGTGCCGCTGGCCCAGATCGCGCCGGTCATGCGCCAGGCCCAGATCGCGATCGAAGACAGCCGCTTCTACCAGCACGGCGGCATCGACCCTCTCGGCGTCAGCCGCGCCTTCCTCTCCAACCTCGCCGGCGGCAGCACCCAGGGGGCGTCCACCCTGACCCAGCAGTACGTCAAGATCACGCTGCAGGAGAACGCCTTGCGCAAAGGCGACAAGGCGGCTGCCGGGGCCGCCACCGCCAAGACCTACACGCGCAAGCTCCAGGAGCTCAAGTACGCCGTCACACTGGAGAAGAACCTCACCAAGAACCAGATCCTCGAGGGCTACCTCAACCTCGTCTACTACGGCGACCAGACCTACGGGGTCGAGGCCGCCGCCCGCCACTACTTCGGGGTGAGCGCAGCCAAGCTCAACCTGCCGCAGGCGGCGACCCTGGCCGGGCTCGTCCAGCAACCAGGCATCACCGACCCGATCCATCACCCCGCGAAGGCGCTGGCCCGCCGCAACGTCGTCCTGGACCGGATGTACGCCCTGAACCTGATCACCGAGAAGGCCTGGACGGCCGCCAAGAAGACCAAGATGGTGACCAACCCCAAACCCGCCCAGAGCTCCTGCGCGCTCTCGCCCTACCCGTACTTCTGCAGCTACGTCAAGGCGTGGTTGCTGGAGCAGCCGGCGCTGGGTAAGACGACAAAGGAACGCAACGATGCGATCAACCGAGGCGGGCTGACCATCCAGACGACCCTCAACCCCAAGATGCAGGCGGTCGCCCAGAAGGACCTCGTTGCCAAGGTCCCGATCGGCTCGATGATGGGAAAGGTGGACATCGGCGCCGCCGCAGCCGTGGTTGAGCCCGGTACCGGCCACGTTCTGGCCATCGCGCAGAACACGAGCTTCTCCAATACGAAGTCACCTGGCAAGACATCGGTGAACTGGGCGGTCGATCAGAAATATGGCGGCTCCGGCGGCTTCGCGTTCGGCTCGACCGCCAAGATGTTTGCCGTCGCTGAGGCGCTGCGGTCGGGCATGCCGATCAACTCCATCATCT
>DASRVZ010000227.1:0-11562 GCA_035654835.1 Dermatophilaceae bacterium
CTAGGTCGTCGGAAACTCAGGCAACGCAATAGTCGGCTCTGCCTTGGCTGTCTCCGGGAGTGGCTCCTCGCGCGGCACGGTCCGCTCCATGCCAGCCATCTGCGTGTAGTGCCACCACCGCTCGTCGACGTCCGCCTGGGCGAGGGCCAGCAGGTGATCGCTGCGCTCCTTGTCGGTGCGGGCGAGCATCGAGAACCGGGTCTCGCTCAGAGCGAACTCCCGGATCGGCATCGTCGGTTTCTTCGAGTCGAGCTTGAACGGGTTGCCCTCGCCACCCTCGCTGGGGCGGAACCGGAAGAGCGGCCAGTAGCCGCTGGCAACCGCGTCCTTCTGGTGCGTCATCGAGGTTGACATCTCGATGCCGTGGGCGATGCAGGTGCTGTAGGCGATGACCACCGAGACGCCGGGGTAGGCCTGCGCCTCAAGCAGGGCGCGCACCGCTTGCTGCTCGTTCGCGCCCATCGCGATCTGCGCCACGTAGACATCGCCATAGACCTGAGCCATGGCGCCGATGTCCTTCTTCGCCGAGGGCTTGCCCGACGACGCGAACTTCGCTGCTGCCCCACGTGGGGTCGACTTGGAGGCCTGGCCTCCAGTGTTGGAGTAGACCTCGGTGTCAAGGATCAGGATGTTGACGTTCTTACCCGAGCTGAACACGTGGTCAAGGCCGCCAAAGCCGATGTCGTAGGCCCAACCGTCACCACCCACGATCCACACCGTCTTCTCGACCAGCTCGTCGGCCAGGCTGCGCAGGTGTCGAACGGCTGAAGACTGATCAGCCGCGCGGCCCTCGCTCGACACGACGTCAAGCTCTGCCTTGAGCTGCTCCACCCGGACTCGCTGGGCCTCGACACCGGTTTCGTCGCTCTGGTCAGCGGTAAGCAGCGCGTCGGCCAGATCGGCGCCGATCAGCGCGCTGAGCTCACCGACATAGCGGCGAGCGTCACCGTGCTGCTGCTCCCAACCAAGCCGCATCCCCAAACCGAACTCGGCGTTGTCCTCGAACAGCGAGTTGGCCCAGGCGGGACCACGGCCATCGGCGTTGACGGTGTACGGGGTCGTCGGCAGGTTGCCGCCGAAGATCGACGAACATCCGGTCGCGTTGGCGATGATCATCCGGTCGCCGAACAGCTGGGTCAGCGTCTTGATGTACGGCGTCTCACCGCACCCTGCGCAAGCGCCTGAGAACTCGAACAGCGGCTGCAGCTGGGACACACCCTTGACCGTGTCGTGACGCACCTTGGTCCGGTCCATCTCCGGAATGGTCAGGAAGTGCTCGAAGTTCGTCCGGAGCTCGTCACGGTGATCCAGCGCGGCGACGAGGTCGAGGGACTTGTGGCTCGGGTCGATCTTCGAGGTCGCCGGGCAGACGTCCACGCAGATCCCGCAACCGGTGCAGTCGTCGGCGGCTATCGCGATGCTGAGCAGGTGGTCGGGCAGGTTCCGCGACTTGAACGGCTTGGCCTGGAAGCCCTCGGGCGCACCCTCGAGCTGGTCCTTGGGGAAGATCTTGATCCGCAGAGCGGTGTGCGGACAGGTCACGGCGCACTTGCCGCAGTCCGTACAGAGGTCCGGGTCCCAGATCGGCAGGTCCTGGGCGATCGCCCGCTTCTCCCACTTGGCTGTATCGGTCGGCCACGTTCCGTCCGCCGACATGGCGCTGACGGGCAGAAGGTCACCCTCGCCGCGCATGAGATGCGCCGTGATCTCTTTGATGAAGTCGGGGGCATCGCTTGGCAGCGCAGGCATCCGGTGAAGCGTGCTCGTCGCCTCGGCGGGCACCTTGACCTCGCTCATCTCGCTGAGCGCCTTGTCGACGGCGACGAAGTTGCGCTCGACGACGCTGCGCCCACGCTTGCCGTAGGCCTTCTCGATGTTGGCCTTGATCCTCGGGATGACCTCCTCCACCGGGAGCACCCCCGAGACCTGGAAGAAGCACGGCTGCATGATCGTGTTGATCCGCCCGCCGAGGCCGACATCCTTGGCCACCGCGTGCGCGTCGATCACGAAGAACTTCATGTTCTTGTCGATCAGCTGCTGCTGAACCTCGACCGGGAGCTGGTCCCACACCTGGTCGTCCGGGTAGGGCGAGTTCAGCAGGAGGGTGCCGCCTGGCTTGGCCAGCTCAAGGACCTTCATGGTGCGCAGGAGCGAGAACTGGTGGACCCCGATCACGTCGGCCTGCTCGACGAGGTACGTGGAGCGGATCTCATCGTGGCCGAACCTCAGGTGTGAGACGGTCACGCCACCTGACTTCTTCGAGTCGAGCACGAAGTAGCCCTGCACGAACTGGTCCGTGCCGTCCCCGATGATCTTGATCGAGTTCTTGCTCGCACCCACCGTGCCGTCCGAACCGAGACCGAGGAACACCGCAGCGACGGACTTGCTCGGCACTGCGAAGTCAGGCTCGGGGTCGATCGAGAGGTGGGTGACGTCGTCGACGATGCCGACAGTGAAGCGTCGCTTCGGCTTGTCGCGATTGAGCTCGGTGAAGATGCCGGCCACCATCGGCGGCGTGAACTCCTTGCTGGACAACCCATAGCGGCCACCGATGACGGTCGGTATGGTTCCGCCACCGTTGAACATGACACTGTCCATGAGTGCGGTGGCCACGTCGAGGTGCAACGGCTCGGCAGGCGCGCCCGGCTCCTTGCAGCGGTCGAGGACAGCGATGTGCTTGGTACTTGCCGGAAGCGCCGCCAAGAATGCCTCGACAGGGAACGGCCGGTACAGCCGCACGGTGATGTAACCGACCTTCTCGCCGCTGGCGACGAGGGCATCAACCGTCTCGCCCACCGCGCCGGCGCCTGAGCCCATGACGACGATGACCCGCTCAGCGTCGGGAGCACCGTGATAGTCGACGAGGTTGTACTGACGTCCCGTGTGCCCGGCGAACTCGTTCAACGACTGCTGAACGGTCTCGGGAACCGCGTCGTGAAACGAGTTGCTGGCCTCTCGGGCCTGGAAGAAGACATCGGGGTTCTGTGCGGTGCCGCGCATGGTCGGGGCGTCGGGGGTGAGCCCGCGCAGCCGATACTCAAGCACCAGGTCGTCCGGCATCATGGCGCGCATCACGTCGTCGCTGACGACCCGGATCTTGTTGATCTCGTGCGAGGTGCGGAACCCGTCGAAGAAGTGCATGAACGGCACCCGCGACCTAAGGGTGGCGACGTGGGAGATCAGGGCGAAGTCCTGCGCCTCCTGCACGGACGACGAGCAGAGCATCGCCCAACCGGTCATCCGGGCGCTCATCACGTCGGAGTGGTCACCGAAGATCGACAACGCATGCGTGGCCAGTGTGCGCGCGGCAACGTGGATCACGCACGGCGTGAGCTCGCCGGCGATCTTGTACATGTTGGGGAGCATCAGGAGCAGGCCCTGGGATGACGTGAACGACGTGGCGAGGGCGCCCTTGATAACGGCGCCGTGCAGCGCACCGGCTGCACCGGCCTCGGACTGCATCTCGATGACATCTGGGACCGAGCCCCAGACGTTTCGCCGTCCCTCAGCGCTCCACGCGTCGGCGTGCTCGCCCATCGTCGAGGCGGGGGTGATCGGATAGATCGCGATGACCTCGCTGCACGCGTGAGCGACTCGGGCGGCGGCTTCGTTGCCGTCGACACACGCCCAGACCTCGCTTTCGACTTCGCCGGCCACGTGCTCTGTTATTGCGTCGATTGCTGCTCCGCTTGCCATTTCAGCCTTCCGTACTTCGCCTGCCACGTCCGCGTGCGGGATCCGCACGGCTTCACTCGCTCGTCACGCCTACTGGGCGCGCTTCGGCCACCCGATACCTACTGATTCACCGACCGTTGCCCGATGCGTGCTGATCACGTCACGGCTGCCCGCGTCTGTCGCGAAGGGAACGAGGTCCCCCGCCGGTTTCGCCCCATTCTACGGCTCCGAACGATGTCGGTTTACACCTCAACCAAATCGCTCATTTCAGTCACGTCGCTCGCCGAACCAGCGGCGCCGTGCCCTTGGTCAGGTGGTCAACGTCCGCGAGGTGCACCGCCGATCGACTGTGCAGCCGCACGGCGTAACCGCACGGCGTCCTCCTGCTCGGCCTGCACGAGGGACTGCTCGAGCACGGTGAGTGCCTCGTGCAGCTGCGGCAGCCACCGTCTGTCCAGAGCACGGACCCGGCGGCGGGTGGACGCGATCTCGGCCTCGACCCGGCGTAACGCCTCATCGGCGGCTGCCGCACGCACGCCGGCCACGAGTGCCTTCTTGTATGCGACGGTCGCCGGCACGATCGCCGCATTGCCAGACACCCCGGGTACTTCAACCTGAACACCCGCGAGTCCGGCGGCGGCCGGGTACCGCACCCCCAAGGCAGTGGTCCACATCACTTCGACCTCGACGGGCACGGGCGCGGTGGCATACCGGATGGCGTCCTGCCCACCGAGCAGCGTCGCCCGCAGCATCCAGACACTCGCGTCGTCGCACGCGACGACCCAGTCCTTCTGACAACCGTCGGCCAGGATGCGCAGTCGCCGTTGCTCTGGAACGAGGATGCGCAGCTTGCGGTCAAGCTGGTCACGGCCGCGCTCGGCAGCGCCAAGCCGGCGGCGCAGCCACATTCGCCCGGCCCGACCTGAGGGAATCCTCGCCAGCAGCGCCATGGCTCATCGATCCGTTCTGGGGTGAGCGTCGATGAACCGCTGCGACAGCATGGTCAGCTCACGCTCCGGCAGGACGTTCGCGACATCCCAGCACCGCGCGAGGGTCTCGTCCAGATCGCGCCGTTCGTCACGCTCCTGGTTCACGAGTCGCTGTTCGAACTCGGTGGCGAACTGCAGGTAGAGCTGGTCAGTGTCGTTCAGCGCAGCCGCCCCGACTATCTCGGCCAGCTCGCGGACCTGTTGAGCGCGCGCCAGCGCGGAGAGCAGCTGAGCGGCGAGCTCAGGGTGGTCCTCGCGGGTGAGCCCCGGCCCGGTGCCGTGGCGCATCAGTCTCGACAACGAGGCCAGCGGGTCAACGGGTGGGTAGATGCCGCGCGTATGAACGTCCGCCGCGAGAACGATCTGGCCTTCAGTGATATAGCCCGTCAGGTCAGGAACGGGATGGGTGATGTCGCCTGCAGGCATGGTCAGAACCGGCAGCACCGTGACAGAACCCGACTTGCCGCGAACGCGCCCACAGCGTTCATACAGCGACGCGAGATCGCTGTAGAGGTATCCCGGATAGGCCCGTCGCCCGGGCATCTCACCTCGCGCGGCGGAGACCTCGCGCAGAGCCTCGGCGTAGCTCGTCATGTCGGCCAGCACGACCAGAACGTGGTGATCGAGGTCGAACGCGAGGTGCTCGGCGACCGTCAACGCAATGCGCGGGGTGAGGATGCGCTCAATCACCGGGTCGTCCGCGGTGTTGAGCAGCAGCAGCAGCTCGCCAGCCGCCGAGCGTTCCTCGAGCGTCGCGCGCACGGCGTCGGCATCAGCATGCGTGAGCCCCATCGCGGCAAACACGACGCTGAATCGTTCGTTGCCCGCCCTCGACTGGGCCGCGATCTGGGCGGCGAGCTCGATGTGCGGCAGCCCAGCCACCGAGAAGATCGGCAGCTTCTGGCCGCGCACGAACGTGGTGAGGGCGTCGATGGCGGAGATGCCGGTGAGGACGGGCTCGGATGGAGGTTCGCGCAGCGTCGGGTTGAGCGGGTTGCCCGCCACGGCAGCCGTCGCCGTTCCGGAGATCGGCGGGCCGCCGTCGATCGGCTCACCACGCCCGTTGCAGGTGCGCCCCAGCCAGCCCGGACCGATCTTGACTCGCAAGGACTGACCGGAGAACGTGACCCGAGTGGTGCCCAGCGCCAACCCGTCGGTGCCCTCGAAAAGCTGCAGAACGGCCAGGTCGCGGTCGACTTCGAGCACGAGCCCGTGCCGCACCGCGGTCCCAGCGCTGTCCGACGTGGTGCGGATCAGCGCGGACTCGTCCCAGCCGACCCCGGACACACCTCTGACGACGATCAGCGGACCGCGGAGCTCGGTGACTCCGGCGTACTCGACGTGAAGCCGGTCCGTTGTGGGTTGGCGGATGCCTGGTCTGGTCATTCCAGACCTGCCAAGACGCCCAGGATCTGCTCGCGGCGCGCGGTGACACCCTCGGCACCGTCCGGCGCCGTCTCCTGGGCCGCGCGCAACAACGGGGAGAAGCCGAGCTCCTCGATCTGGCTGACACTGACGCCGTGATCGACCAGCGAGTCGCACCGGTCGACGACGGCGAGAACTGCATCGATAAGGGAAGCGGTCTTGGCTGCGGTGCAGTGCGCGTCGTTCGGCGAGAGCGCGCTCTGCTGCAACACGCCCTCGCGCAGCAATCGGCCGGCGAGCAGCACGATGCGTTCATGACCTGGCAGCGAGCCGGCGCCAACGAGGTCGGCGAGGTCGGCGAGACGGTCGTTGTCGGCAAGCAGCTTTGTCACTCTGCCTCGGCGTCGCCCCCACTCCGGGTCGCCGCTACGGGCATACCAGACCCCCAGCTTGTCGGCGTCGCGGGAGAAGGACCCAGCCCATCCGACAGCTGGGTAGTGCCGGGCATAGGCAAGGTTGCGGTCAAGGCTCCACAGCCCGCGGACAAAACGCTGGGTGTGCGCGGTGACCGGTTCGGTGATGTCGCCGCCGGGAGGGGAGACCGCGCCGACGATCGTGACGGATCCTTCGGCGCCGCCCAGGGTGACGACACGACCGGCACGCTCATAGAACGCGGCCAGTGCGGACGAGAGCGAGGACGGATACCCCTCCTCTGCCGGCAACGCGCCCGAGCGCGAGGCAAACTCACGCAATGCCTCGGCCCAGCGGGAGGTCGAATCGGCAATGACCACGGCGTGATAGCCCATGTCGCGGAAGTACTCAGCCACGGTGACACCGGTGTAGATGCTGGCCTCACGCGCCATCATCGGCATGTTCGAGGTGTTCGCAATGATCACGGTGCGCTCGGCGAGCAGACGCCCGGTACGTGGATCGCTCAGCTCGGCGAGCTCGGTCAGCACGTCGGCCAGCTCGTTGCCGCGCTCACCGCAGCCCACATAGACGATGACATCTGCCGTGCACCACTTGGCAATCTGTTGCAGGAGCATCGTCTTGCCAGTGCCGAAGCCGCCCGGGACCGCGGCGCTGCTGCCGCGCGCAAGCGGGAACACGGCGTCGAGCACACGCTGTCCTGTGAGCAGCGGCTCGTCCGCGTCGATGCGTTCCCGCGCCGGTCGGGGTCGCCGGACCGGCCAGTCCACACCGATACGTATCGACGTGTTGTCGACACTGGCCACCGTCTCCGATGACGGGTAGCTGCCAAGGGCGGCGACCCAGTCGACCCGACCGTTGACCCCCGGTGGCACGAGGACGCGATACTCGACGCCGAGCGCCTCGGGGAGCGTGCCCAGCACCGTGCCCTCGGTCGCTGCCACGCCCTCGGTGACGGACGGTCGCCAAGCCCAGGATCTTAGTGCATCACGTCGATCGGAGTCCGGGACCAGCCAGGTCGGCGCCGTCGTGAGCGGACGCAGCAACCCGTCGAAGACCCCACCCAGAAGCTCAGGTCCGAGGCGCGCCGACAACGGGCGGCCGAGCGCGACAACCTTGTCACCAGCGGCGAGGCCGCCGGTGTACTCGTAAGCCTGGACCGTGACGTCCGTTCCCCGGATCGCCACCACCTCACCGGGCAGACCGTGCCTGCCGAGTCCAACGAGCTCGGACATGGCCACGTCGGCCAGCCCCTCGATCTCCACCAGCGGACCGCTGACTCGCACCACCCGGCCCAGCGGTGGGCGGCCGTGACCCTCGCTCAGCCGGCTGCCCATAGCTGCTCCAGGTCGAGGTCTGCAACGGCGTTGTCGACGAGCTTCTCGATGGAGGCGTCGACGCTGCGGCCGTCGGATGTCTCGGCGACGATGCCGCCGTCAGGGTGCTCGTGGATGACCGCCTGATCGCCCAGCTGGCTGCGCAGGACCGTCGCAAGACGTGCCCGACGGGCTGGATCGGAGAGCAGTCCGCGGACGGCGGTGAGGGCCCGCTGGCGAAGCTCGTTGTATGCCGCGCGCTGTGCGGCGAGCACGACCCCGCGTGCAGAGCGCCGCGCCCGGTCCATCTCGGACGCGAACATCGCCGCAGCGTCGGTCTCACCCTGGGCTCGTGCCTTCGCCAGGAGCGCCTCGGCCTCCTCACCCGCCTCGGCAAGAAGCTCCCGTCCGGCGGTCTCGGCGTCCGCGCACAGCCGGTCAGCCTCGGCGCGGGCGCGGGCGATCAGCGCTGCACGCAGCGGTTCCAGGGCGACCTGGAGCGGGTCCTTGGCACGGGTCACTCGGGCATCACCACCGTGAGCGGGCCGCGGGGCACCAGCCGGTCCGCGCCGACAGCATCGGCTGCGGCCTGGGTGAGAATCACGACGGCAACCGTCTCCGGCAGGGCGGTCCAGGCTTGGCGGGCCTGCTCGGGGGTGTCCGCGGGGTAGACGCGCGCACCGGCGAGGACGAATCCGGAAACCCGGGGTCCCGTCCCGATCGCCGCGACCTCGCTCATCGGCACACCCTGCCCTTCTCGCAAGCGCCCATGGCCCGCCTCAAGCCTTGCCGATCAGGATCACCGACACGATCAGCCCATAGATCGCAATGCCTTCGGCCAGGCCCACGATCACCATGGCTCGACCGAACAGCTCTGGTCGCTCGCTCATGGCGGCAAGTGCCGCAGACCCGGTGTACGCGACAGCTATCGCGGCCCCGATCGACGACCCGGCGACCGCGATGGCTGCGCCGATCAGGGCCGACCCGTTGGCGGCAGTGCCCGCAACCGCTGCTGCCCCAGCCACGTCCGGCAGGGTGGCCGCTGACGAGGGAGATGCCGTCAGCGCCATCACGAGCAGCACGAGCCCCGCGAGCACCAACACTCCGTTGGCGGCGAGCACCACACGCAGCGCCGGGCGGCCATGTCGGCGCATCAACCAGCCGACGACAGTGCCGATGACGACCACAACGGGCAGCGCGATCATCCAGATCAACATGGAACCTCCAAGGTGGTCAGCGGGACGTGCCAAGGCCGGAACGGTCGTCCCTCAGTGTCGAAAACCCGTGAGAAGAGCTCGTAGTACTCCAGCCGCAACGCCTGGATGCCGGCGACGAGCCCCTCAAGTGCGAACGCCAATACATTGCCAACGGCGAAGATCGCCACCGCGCCAACCGCCCCGAGGACTCCGTGGCCCCACAGGCCCGTCGTGGCCTGCCAGACGACGTCGCCCAGTGCGGCATGCGTCAGCCCGAATGCAGCCAGCCGGGCGAAGCTGACGAGGTTCGAGCCGAGCCGGACGACCAGGTCGAACAGCTCGATGCTGGCCTGGGCTGCCCCGGCGGCACCGCCGCCCGCTGACGCCAGCAGGCCGATGTAGGCGACCGCCAGCCCGCCGACTGCCATGACTCCCCCGACCAACACCAAACCCGCCGACTGCCATGACTCCCCCGACCAACACCAACCAGACAAGGTCGAGGTAGACGCCCCCCACCGTCACGCCCAGGCCCAGGAACAAAGCGGCGCCGGCAATTCCGGACGGTGCATACACAGCCCGGCGCCAGCCACCCTCCCTGAACCGGTTGACGATACCGAGCCCGTAGGCGCCGGCCAGGAGAAGCGCGCCGACAGCGATTGCCACCGCCAACAACAAGATCGGCTGGTCGAGAGGTGCGAGCCAGATCACCGGCACGACAAGGGTCGGGCCGAAGAACTCGCCGTACAGCGCGCCGAAGACCATGCTGCACGCGCCAGCGCCGAGCAGGAACAACCAGACAGGCTGCAACTTGGCCAGCCGCGACGACCAACGCAGCCGGATCGCGATCGCCGCGAGCACCAGCAACGCGCCGTGACCCACGTCGGCGAACATCATGCCGAACATGACGACGTATGCGAGCCCGGCGAGCGACGCCGGATTCACGTCCGCATACGGGACGGTTCCGTACGTCTCGACGAGCGGGGCGAACTCACGGGCCGCACCGGTTTGTGTCAGCAGCGTGGGCGGTTGAACCCCGGAGGGGCGAGGCATCGGCACCACGACGCCACCGACCTTTGCCACCCGAACGGCCAGGTGAGCCATGTCCTCGGCCGGCATCCACCCCACGAGCGCAGACACGTTGCCACGGGTCACCGCCTGACACGAGCGTTCTTCCAGCTGGGCTTCACCGGCGATCAGGTCAAGACGCCCGTCGCGCTCGCAACGGTCGAGATCAGGTGAGGTGGGTGCCAGGACCGCGACCGTATCGTCGCGTACCTGCAGTCGTTGCATCCGAGCCGAAGCGGACTCCGGGCTCTTCGTTACCTCGTCGTCCAAGGGGATCTCGTCCAACGCAACGGCGCCCTCGTCTGCGACGTTGACGAGCAGGTCTCGCAGCGCATCTCGCGGCGCCATCAGCGCCACTCGCTGCATCCTGACTGGGCGAAGAGCCTCACGCCACCGCATCGAACGCCTCCAGGGGCCGCCCACCTCTTGCGGCAAGCTCAAGAGCAGCCCGCACACGCCAGGCGTCCGCGGCCATCATCGCCACCGCGCCGATCAGCACCTCCGAACCCGCGCTCGCGCCTCGTGCGAGCGCGAAACCATCGTGTTCCACCCGAGTCCACCAGCGTGCCTCGGCCTGCCACAGGTCAGTTGGCTCGTGAACATCGGCCAACGCCCATCGCGCCCAGCTGGGTAGCGCAGCGGCTATGTCGGGAAGGGTGTTTGCCGCAACGGCGGCCGGTCCCACGATGCGCGACGCCTCGTCCTCTGCACGGGAAGGCAGTCGCCGATGTTCGAGGGCCGCGACCCGGGCCAGGAGCAGTGCCGTGGCGCCGGCCGCCCACCCCGCGGCGGCCGGGATGGCGGCCATGGTTCGGTCGGCGAGCGAGGTCTGCATCGCCAGGCACACATCACGGGGTGTCCCTCCCCCGGAGTCTCCCCACGATGATGTTGCCAAGACCTGGCGGAGCTCTTCCACACTGGTGGTTCGGGAGAGCCGTGGCCAGGCGGTGGAAAGCCCGCCGAGCCGATACGGGGCGGGTGCCTCGGTGCCCGCCAGACGTGCCTCGGACCGCGCCAGATGAAGCAGGTGGTCGTGAACGTTGCTGATCTCCAACGATCCCAACAGGATGCGCAGGATCGTGACTCCCTCTCGCGGCACCCAGCCGGCGAGCACCCGCACGTTCCATAGAAACGTCTCGACAACGGCATGCTGTGCGCCGGCGAGCGTCTGATCGGTGCGGACATCATGGCCGTAGGGCGTGTGTGCCAGCGACGAGAGAGCCTCGTCGATGGAGGGGCTCGCGGCGAGGCTGCGGACTGCCGCGCTGCCCAGACGGCGGCGAGTCATGGCGCGGGCACGAACGCTGCCGGCCACCCATGCGGCACTCATGTCGCACCCGGCCGCGGTTGATTCGAGGACTGCTCATCCGAGAGCTGCGCATCGTCGATGAGCCTGCCCACCGCCGCGACGACGAGGTCGACATAGAAGCCCATGTGTTCTCCCGCGTGTCGTCGTATCTCGGCAGCCTCACGTTGGGCTGCAACGGCAGCGGCTGTGGACTTCTCCACGGCGTTCGGCCGCATCTG
>DASRVZ010000228.1:0-15526 GCA_035654835.1 Dermatophilaceae bacterium
GCCTGATCGAAGCGGGACTGGACCCGCTGGCGACAATCAGCCCCGAAGGCAAGATCACCGACGTCAACGAGGCCATGTTTACAGTCACCGGCGTCTCCCGCGAAGCACTCACCGGGACCGACTTCGACCAATACGTCACCGACCCGGACAAAGCCCACAAGGGCTACGAGCTAGCGTTCGAGCAGGGATCGCTCACCGACTATCCGCTAACCCTGCTTCACCAGGACGGCACACTGACCGACGTCTTGTTCAACGCCTCGGTCTACCGCGACTTCAACGGAACCGTGCTCGGCGTGCTGGTCGTGGCACGAGACGCCTCCATGCTGCGCCATCAGCAGCAGCTCAGCGTGCAGCTGCAGGAGGCCCTCAATTCACGGGTCGTCATCGAACAGGCCAAAGGGATCACCGCCCAGCAGCGTGCGGTCACGATCGATCAGGCCTACCAGCTCATCCGAACGCACGCCCGTAACAACCACGCCAGCTTGCGGGCGGTTGCCGAGGCGATCGTAGAGGTAGGGCTTCAGGTCTGAGCCCGGCGGCCATCTGGCCCTTCACCCGTAGCGATGTCGTTTCGCCGTTTGCTCACCGCGGCCAGGATTGGGCGCGAATGAACCGCTCCAGGCGTTGTCGAGCTTCGAGCATCAAGGACCCGGCCGCCCGATCCGGGGTGTCGTTTCGCCCCTCGTCAAGAACCGCCTGGACGATGTCGGCAACAAGGTCGGGCGCGACCTTCCCCTCCAGCTCGGCGGACAGGGTCGCGATCATGCCCGCCGACAGTTGTCGCCTGTCGCTTGTCATGGGGCACCTTGCGTGCACCGGCCGGTGTGAGTCGCCAGAGGACGGCGCCACTCCCTACCCAAGGTGGTTGCAGGGGTCGTTGGACAGATGGGGCCGAGCCTTCCGCACTTGGTGCGAAGGTGTTGCGGTGTTGGTGAGGTGGCTTGCATCTGTGGGCAACATGGCGAGTCCTCGGTAGGCAGGAGAGCAACGACGGAGAGCCTTCGCCCGTGTAGGCCCGGTCGATCGGGGCAGAACCGAACCGGCCAACGGACAAAGATCGGGTCACATGTCCAGGCCGCCGTTGACCCCCCAAACCTGTCCGGTGATGTAGGAGGCTGAGTCAGCGGCCAGGAAGTGGACGACGCGGGCCACCTCGCAGGGCTGGGCCAAGCGCTTCACCGGGATGGTGCTCTTGATCTTCTCGAGTACGTGTTCCGGCATCGCCGCGACCATCTCGGTGGCCACGAAGCCGGGTGTCACGGTGTTCACGGTGACTCCGATGCTGTCCTCGGTGAGCTTCCCGGCCCGGGCCAGCTGGAACGTCGCCTCGCGTGCCAGGGTCTTGGTGAGCCCGAACAGCCCCGACTTGGACGCCGCGTAGTTTGCCTGCCCTATGGCGCCGGTCTCGCCGATGATCGAGGAGACGTTGACGATACGGCCGGTACCACGTTCGACCATGTGTCTGAGCGCCGCCTGGGCGAGGAAGAAGGGGCCTGAGAGGTTGACCGCCAGCACTGAGTTCCAGTCGTCGTCGGTCATCTTGGCAACGGTCTTGTCCTTGGTGATCCCGGCGTTGTTCACCAGGATGTCAAGGCGCCCGTGCTGGTCGATCACCTCGGCGATCGTGCGCCGGCAGTCGTCCGCGATGGCCACGTCGCCTCGGTGAAGGCTCATCGTGGCGGCGCCTCTGGCTGCCTCCTTCAGGCGCACGAGGAACTCCTCAGCCCTGTTGGAGTTGCTGCTGTAACCAGCGGCCACGGATGCACCCTGGCTGGCCAGGCTGAGGCTGATCGCGGCTCCGATGCCACGGGTGCCGCCGGTCACGAACGCGACCCGGCCGTTCAGCTTGCCCCCAGGGCCTTCGGTACTCAGCTCGGGGTCCAAACGGTCCTCAATCATGCTGATCTCCTTCTCTTTGTTCGGTGTTGGTCTCCCGCAGGCAAGAGCCGGCCAGAGCCGACACCTTCTGATTGCCCAGGTCATCGGCACCTTCCGAGGTGCCCGGAAGCCCAGCTCGCGGGCAACGTCGGCTGCCCCTCACCAAGGGCGCCAAGAACCCGTCGCGGCCGTCGCCAAGACGTGCCGGAGCATGGTGTGGTCTGGTTTGTTCGTCGGCTGACCCATAGCGCCTGGTTTCGGTGGTCCTCAACACGAAGGACAGTGCCACCGAGGTTCGGGAGCAGCACCTGGAACAGGCCACGCACCGAGATCTGGGGAGCGCAACTACCTTGGGACGCTATACCGAAATATGACGGATGTCACTTATTCCCCTGATGAACACGGCTCACTGTTCCAAACGTTCCCGCATGTCGGCTGAACCGGGGCCAAGGAGCTGGAACGTCGAACTGTGAGCCTGGGAAAGGTCGGCGCCGGCGAAGAGCTGGATGGTGGGGAGCTTGCGTTGGGAACAGAAAGTCATGCTGTCCAGCGCCTTGCAGAACGTCATGAGGTGCATCGTCGTGGACTGCGAGGACGTGCACCACGTTCTGCCGTCCCATCGAGGGTCGGGGTTCTGCACCGTGACGGGGAGGCTGCGATACGCAAGGCTTGCACCCGGGTGCACCACCCAGTCTCCGCGCGACGGTATCTCTTGCGGCGGGGAGTTGAAGTCGCCCAGCAGCACGCTTTCGCTGCCATCGATGTCGAAGGTGCTGGCAAACGGAGGCAGGCCGCTGAAGTACACGTCGCAGCCGGTCTCATTCGTCATCGTGCCCAACAGGGTCGCCGTCGAATCAAAGACCAGAATCTGCGATCGGGCCACCATCGCGCCGTTGCTGTCGGTAGCCCATCGCCTCTCCGCGCTGGACGTCGAGGCTTGAGGAGTGTCAACCGTCTGGAAGTCGTCAGTCCAGCCGTCACAATCTTGATGCCGCGACTGGCTGTCCCCGACCTGACACCACCGAGGCTGATCCACGCTCTCTGACCTCCTTTGATGGGGACTCTGCAGCGGTCAAACGCTAGGGCCGCCCTGATCCGCAGTCCACACAATCAGTGAGCTATGACCGATCAACAGGCAACCATGACCGAATGGACTACTCGGGCAAACCGTCGATTGTTCGACACCCGGACTCAGGGCCTGCTTGCGGCAAGGGATGCTGCAGTGTCTCGGACGCGGTGACTACGCCTTTTGTGGGTTCCACAAGCGTGCTCAACGGCCTTAGCGTCGGTCCTCGCCGTACCACCACGAGCACCCACATTTCAGCAAGGAGATGATTCAGATGCCTGAGTTCATGGACGTCCACCGGGGAATGGTCGGTATCACCGCCGACGGTCTGAAGGAGGCCCACAACGCCGACCTCGCCATTCAGGACGAGGAGCAGGTCGACTTCAAGCAGGCTTGGGCGGATCCGGAAAGTGGCATCGTCTACTGCCTGTCCGAGGCACCCTCCGCCGATGCCGTTCAGCGCGTTCACGTGAAGGCCGGCCACCCTTACGACGAGATCCATGCCGTGCCGCTGAAGGTGTGACCCAGCGAATACGCCGCGGCTACCCCCCGCTCCGTTCCGACGCCCTGTCCGACGCCCTGAGGTTGGCCCTGTCAGCCCGCTCGGCCTCTCGCACCTCATCATCGCTCGCGCGCGTGCGCCGGTGCGGCTTCAACGGCGCCGAAGCGAGCGAGTCGAGATAGAGGGAGGCCCAGCGCTGCACGTCGTTGTCGGCGACGCGCTTGCGCATCGTCTTCATCCGGCGGCGCCGGTCGTCCTCGGGGGCGGTGATCGCCCGCATGATCGTCAGCTTGACGCCCTCGATGTCGTGCGGGTTGCAGATGAAGGCCTGCTGCAGCTCGTGCCAGGCGCCGGTGAACTCGGAGAGCACCAAGGCTCCACCGAGGTCGTTGCGGCAGGCGACGTACTCCTTTGCTACAAGGTTCATCCCGTCACGAAGCGGCGTGACGAGCATGACGTCCGCGGCCACGAACATCGCGGCCATCTCGTCCCGCGGATAGGACCGGCGCAGGTAGTGGATCGCGGTCGAGCCCAGGACGGAGTACTCGCCGTTGATCCGCCCGACCGTGCGCTCGAGCTCGTCACGCAGGACGCGGTAGGCGTCCACACGCTCGCGGTTGGGCAAGGCCACCTGCATCAGCGTCACTGTGGGCGGGGACACGGCCTTGTCCCGCAGCAGCTCCTCATAGGCCTTCAGCCGGTGCCGGATCCCCTTGGTGTAGTCGAGCCGGTCGACGCCCAGCAGGAGGATCTCCGGATTGCCCAGGGACGCACGGATCTCGGCCGCGCGGGCGATGACCGCAGGGGTGCGCGCCAGGGCGCTGAGCCCCTGGAAGTCCACCGAGATCGGTATCGCGCTGGCCCGCACCGTCCGCCGCGCCGGGTCGTCGCCAGGGGGCGTGAAGGTCACCGTGTCGCCCTTGGTCGTCAAACCCAACAACCGACGGCAGACCCGCAGGAAGTTCTCGGCACCGGCGGTGCGCTGGAACCCCAGGAAGTCCGCGCCCAGCAGACCCTCGACCAGGGCCCGTCGCCACGGCAGCTGGGCGAACAGCTCGACCGGCGGGAACGGGATGTGGTTGAACCAGCCGATGCGGACATCGGGTCGCAGCGCCCGCAGCATCGCGGGAACCAGCTGGAGCTGGTAGTCGTGAACCCACACCGTGGCACCCGGCGCGGCGACCTGCGCGATCGCCTGGGCGAAGCGGTGGTTGACCGTCCGGTAGGTGTTCCACCAGCTGCGGTGGAAGGACGCCGGGACGATCACGTCGTGGTAGATCGGCCACAGAGTCTCGTAGCTGAACCCCTCGTAGTACTCCAGGATCTCGGCGGCCGTCAGGCCCACCGGGTGAAGGTACAGCCCGTCCTCCCATAACGGCTCTGGAGCCGGGCCGGGGTTGCCAGCCCACCCCACCCACGCCGCGTTGCGGCCCGGTATGACCGACTCCATGGCCGACACCAGACCGCTCGAACTGCGTTGCCACGTGCCCTCACCGCTGGCATCGACGACACGCTCAACAGGCAGGCCATTTGCGGCCACCACCAGTTCGAACGTCGGTCCAGCAACGGTCACGCGCCATCACCACCTGCGTCGTGGGTCTGGTCCAAGCCTACGGCGACCCGAGCTGGCAACAAAGAAGTCGTGTGAGCATCGTGGATGTCTCAACCCGTCCGCTACCCCGATCGCAACAGAGAAGGGGTGACCTTCGGCCCTGCCCCGGCCGGCCCGGACCATGCTCCGCTGAGCCTGTCGCTGGTGGATGGAGGTGGCCGGATGACAGTTCAACGGCAAGGCTCAGCCCGCCCGGAGATGAGATCGCGCTACGCGTACGCCGACAACCTCAAAGTGGTCCTCGTCGTCGGCGTGATCGTGGCTCACGCGACGATGGCGTGGACCGGGGTCGGGACATGGGTCTTCGACGAACCACATCCGCGAACCGTTGCTGACCCTGGCCATCCTGTTGGAGGCGATCGGTGCGATGTTCGGGATGGCCCTGTTCTTCTTCATTGCCGGGGTATTCACCCCACGGTCGCTCGCGCGAAAGGGCCCTGGCCGATTCCTTGCAGATCGCCTCATCCGGCTCGGAGTCCCGATGGTGTTCTTCATCCTCGTGCTGAGTCCGATCGTCGAGTACGCCGACCCTGACAGCACGGGCTGGAACAAAGGATTCGCAGCCTTCGCCATACACATCTGGTGGCCACCCGTGCCTGGCCCAACCTGGTTCCTCGGCGTGCTCCTGCTCTTCTCTGGGGTGTATGCGGTGGTGCGCACGGTTTGGCCGCAACGCACAACCTCTCCGGCTCCGCCGAGCGCGTGGCAGCTGGTGACCGCCGCCACGGTGATCGCAGCTGCTTCATACGCAGTGCGGTTTGCGGTTCCCCTCGGGGAGGAACGCTGGCATCTTGCGCTGGGCCAGGCGCCCGCGTGGGTGGTCGGTTTCGCCCTTGGCGCTCTTGCGGCCGAGCGCGGGTGGCTCGACCCGCTCGAGCCATTGTCGGCACGCCGGGTCCGGGTCGCCGCATGGACGGCGCTGGCCGGGTGTGTTGTCGTGATGGGGGTCGCCAGCGCGATGGGAACAGACATTGACGACTTCGGCGGCGGTGGCACGTGGCAGTCGCTCGTGATCTGTGTGCTCGAGGGAGTTCTCGTCGTGACCATGTCGCTGTGGCTGGTCGACCTGTTCCGGCGGCGCCTGGACCACCAGAGTCGGCTGGCGCGTGAGATGAGCCGCGCAGCGTTCGCAGCGTTCGTGGTCCATCAGGTCGTCCTGGTGGGACTCGTCCTGGCGAGCCGTCAGGTGCCGTGGGCCCCCGAGGTCGAGTACGCCGTGGTCGGCCTGCTCGGCGTCGTCGGGTCGTTTGCCGTCGGTTCACTCCTGGTGCGTCTGCCTGGCGTGTCCCGCGTGGTGTGAACGTCACGCAGTCAGCGCAACCGGCACCGCACGATCACGGCCCGTTTTGCCATGTCGTCGAGAGTGCCGTTGCCCAACGAAGCCTTGGCCCGCGGGAACCGCTTGAGATACTCCTCGAGCAGCGCCAAGACCACGTCCGGCTCATCTGCACCTCGGACGACCCGAGCCGTCATCTGCAGCCACTCACCCTGCACCAGGACGTCGATATCGCGTTCGCTGAGGAAGTTGCGCCACCAAGCCTTTGCCTCCGGGCGACCGACCAGGATCAACAGGTCGTCACCACTGCGCGCGTATTGCGTGGGGGTCGTGATCGTCCGACCCGACCGTCGACCCGTGTAGCGAATCAGCCCCACCGGGCCCGACAGCAACCGGTGCGCGGGAGATCGCAACACCCCCGACACGAACACGTTACCTATCTTCACGCAACCAGAATTTCCGCTCCGGCGACCGGGAGCAAGGGTCGGTGTGACAGGGCATACCTCCTTTGGGCTCTTCCGGAATCCGCGGCGCAGGCGCATGCTCGAAATAGCGGAAATCGCATCACCAGCAAGGGAGGACGTCATGAAAGCTCAGGTTGGGGACCGCATCATCCTCGCCGGCACACGGGTCGATGACCCGGTCCGCGACGGTGAGGTGCTGGAGGTCAAGGGCCCTGACGGGAACGCGCCGTACACCGTCAAATGGAGCGACGGACACATTGGCCTGGTCTACCCGGGCCCCGGCGCGGTCATGAGGGTGGAGAGCGGGTCTGCTGAGACCGCGCACGCCGCGACGCCCAAGACATGGCGCGTGCAGATATCCGTGGTCGAGGCGGGCGAGAACACGCGCGCTACTGCCATGCTCATCTCGGACCAACCCAGTCAGTTCAGCGCTGAAGGCGACAGCCACCGCAGCCCGCGGGACGATCCGAAGTCCACGATCGGTGACGAGGTGGCAGTGGCCCGGGCTCTTCGGCACCTCGCCGACACCCTGCTGGCACAAGCGGAGTCTGACATCGAGGCGGTCACCGGAACCGACGCCTACGTGCGTCCGCTGTAACGCCGAAGCGCCGCAGCCCGAAGACGCCGGCCCCTGGAGTCGCCCAAGGACCCGAGTTCAGGAGTTGTATGCCGTGTCGACGGCCGCGCGCAGAGCCGCGCGCGGCCAACGCACGGCCACGACGATGATGGCGAGCAGGCTGGCAAGCGCACAGATGGCGACAGCCCAGGCTGGTGATGTGAGTTCGGCGAGGTAGCCCGCAACCAGGAAGGCGACGCCTGTGGCAGCCACCGAGAGGGCGCCGGCGAGGCCGAAGACCCTGCCGCGCATATGGACGGGGATGACGAGCGAGAACGTCGACTGCAAAGGCAGCATGAAGGCCTGCAGCACCCCGCACCCGAACCACAAAAGCCAGGCGATCAGCACCGGTGGGGCGAGCACGGTCACCACGAGCGGCAACGGCATCAGCAGTGCCATGACGATGATCCGGGGGTTCTGACGTTCGGGCTGCCAGCGTCCGACCATCGCAAGCCCGACCACCGCGCCCAAGATCGGGGCCGCCATCAGCAAACCGCCGAGGCGCGCTGACCCGGACGAGTCCTTGGCAGCCGCATAGGCGATAGCCACTGCCTCCGGCGCCGCCATCGCCCACACCGAGCACAGGCTCAACGCAAGCAGATAGACCAGGACCGGGTGCCGGAACAGATAGCCGGCGCCCTCGCCGATGTCGTGAAAGAACCCGAAGATCCCGGCGGACGGCGTTCCGCGGATGGCCTGAACCCTGACCACCACGGCGATGACCGCGGCCGAGACCAGGAAGGTGGCGAGGTCGAACCACAGGGCACCGCCGGTGCCCACCCATGCCACCACCACTCCGCCAAGGCCAAGTCCGATCGCTTGGTTGACGTGCTCGCTCATGGTGCTCAGACCCAGAGCACGGGCGTAGAGTCGGCGATCGCTGAACAGGTCGGTCATCAGGATCTGGCTGGAGGCGCTCGCCGGACCACCCGCGAGCTCGACCAGGAACAGCAGCGTGAACAGGACCCACAACGCCGCCGCGGGCGTGTCTGTCGGAACGCTGGCCACATCGCTGCCGCGAGCGCCCACGGCGAGGATCAGGCCGCCCACCAGAACCGCCCTCGTCAGGTGCGAGGCGATCAGGACGTACTTGTACGGGATACGGTCAGCGATCGGCGCAAGGAGACTGCGTCCGAAGATTGTTGGCAGCAAACTGACGGCAAAGGTGGCGGCGGCCGCAAACGGCGACCCGGTCTCCTCGAACACGAACGCGGCGACCGTCAACCGCGCCAGGTAGTCCCCCCACGTCGACAACGCGGCCGCCATGAAGATCGCGAGATAGCCGCGCGTCCGGAAGACCTCGGAATATGAGGGCATGGCGAGGCCGTCATGCGAGTCCCCCTGCCTGTTCATCGTTTCGACGCTACCTTCCTAGGGCGACTCATAAAAGTTGAAAATGACCGCGGCCCGCGCGCGGCGGGCCAGACGCCGGTAAACCTCAGCCAGCTCGTCACCGGCGCCAGCCTCGCGGCCCACGATCCGTCCAATCCCATCGGCGTCCCGCAGGTCGCTGGGAAGCGCGTCAATCGGTCGACCTCGCCACAGCACGGAGGCGTTGCGCAGCGAGGACGCGAAGGTCCAGGCCTGCGCCATCGTCTGAACGTCTGCTTGGCGGATCAGGCCGGCGTCACCAGCCGCGGCCAACGCCGCGAGGGTCCCGGTCGTGCGCAGTCCTTCGATCTCATAGGCGTGGCGCAGCTGCACCAGCTGAGCCGTCCACTCGACGTCGGAGAGCCCGCCCGACCCCAGCTTGAAATGCGTCTTGGGATCCGCCCCTCGTGGCAGACGCTCGGACTCCATCCTCGCCTTCAGCGTGCGAATCTCACGTATGCCGTGTGCCGACACACCACCGTCAGGCCACCTGATCGGGTTGATCAGGTCACAGAACGCCTGGCCGAGTGCGACGTCGCCAGCCACCGGAGTCGCACGCAGCAGCGCCTGCGCCTCCCAGGTGAGGGACCACCGCTGGTAATAGGCGGCGTACCCACCGAGCGAGCGCACCATCGGCCCCACCTTGCCCTCAGGGCGCAGGTCGGGGTCGATGACCAGCTGTGGGTCCGGACCGGCGGTCCCCAACAAGCGCCTGACCTCCTGAACAACCAGCGTGGCCTGCCTCTGGGCCTCGGTCTCGCCAACGCCCTCGTCGGCCCGGTGAACGAACATGACGTCTGCATCCGAGCCGTAACCCATCTCGCCACCGCCGAGGCTGCCCATGCCCACCACAAGGAGACGGGTCCCCAAAGGACTGCCGAGATCGGCTTCCACGCGCCTGGTGGCGATGTCGAGGGCGGACTGCAGCGTTGCGGACGTCAGGTCGGTCAGCGCCGCACCGACCCCGGGGAGGTCCAGCCGCCCCGTGAGGTCGGCAACCGCTATCCGGAAGAGCTCCTGGCGTCGGACGACACGCGCCGCCGTCATCGCATCGTCGGGCTCGCTCTTGCGACCGGTCGCCGCCGTCATCGTGGACAGCAGCGCCTCGCGGCTACGCGGGGTCAGACCTCCGGCGTCACCCAAGATGGCAACAGACTCGGGTGCACGAGTGAGCAGGTCTGCGGCGTAACGGCTTCGGGCCAGGACGTGCGCGAGGCGTTCGGCCGCACTGCCCTCGTCGCGGAGCATCTTGAGGTACCAGTGGGTCGCGCCCAGGGACTCGCTGATCCGGCGGAAAGAGAGCAGGCCGGCGTCCGGGTCGGCCTCGTCCGCGAACCAGCCGAGCATGACCGGCAGCAGCGTCTTCTGGATCGCGGCGCGCCTGCTGAGCCCGTCGGTGAGGGTCGCAAGGTGTCGCATTGCCCCAGCGGGGTCGCGAAAGCCCAATGCTGCCAACCGTTCTCGCGCAGCCTCGGGAGTGAGTCGTGCTTCGGTGCTGCTGAGCCGCGCGGAAGCTATCAGCAACGGGCGGTAGAACAGGCGCTCATGGATTCGTCGCACCTCGCGCGCTTGCTGCTGCCACTGCTCGACCACTGCCCGCGCAGGGTCACGGTAGTGGCCAACAGCCCTGCCGAGCCGCCGCAGATCCGCCTCGTCGGTGGGCATGAGATGCGTACGCCGTAGCCGGAACAGCTGGATCCTGTGCTCAAGGGTGCGCAACAGGCGATACGACTCGTCCAGAACAGCGGCGTCGTCGCGCGCCACGTATCCGCCTTGTGACAGCGCCGCCAACGCCTCCAACGTCGTGCCCGATCGCAACGTCGTGTCGGTGCGGCCATGGACGAGCTGCAGCAGCTGAACACTGAACTCGACGTCCCGCAAACCGCCCGGACCGAGTTTCAGCTGGCGTGCGGACTCGGCCGCGGGGACATGCTCTTCGACCCGTCGTCGCATCGCCTGGACGTCCTCGACGAAGTGTTCACGGCTTGCTGCCTGCCAGACGAGAGGGCTGACGGCGTCAAGGTATTCGCGGCCGAGTCCGGTATCGCCGGCGACCGTTCTGGCCTTGAGCAGAGCCTGGAACTCCCACGTCTTGGCCCACCGCTGGTAGTAGTGGAGGTGGCTGGCGACCGTTCGTACCAACGGGCCGTTCTTGCCCTCAGGCCGCAGCGCCGCGTCGACGGGCCAGAGCGTGCCTTCGGCCGTGTTCGCCGAACAGGCCCGCATCAGTGCTGTCGCCAGCTGGGTGCCGACGTTGAGGGCGGCCGTCTCATCGGCGGTGTCACCGCTGGTCGGTTCGGCCACGAAGATGACATCGACATCAGAGACGTAGTTGAGCTCGCGTCCCCCGCACTTGCCCATGCCGATCACCGCGAACCTGCAGATATCCACGTCGGGCCCAACCTCAGCGCGGGCGATCACGAGGGCAGCCTCGAGCGCGGCCGAGGCCAGGTCGGCCAGTGCGGCCGCAGTGGGTGGCAGCTCGTCGACCGCCCTTTGCGCCGTCAGGTCCAGCGCCGCGATCCCCAGCAGGTTGCTGCGGTAGGCAACCCGCAGGGCGTCATACCCAGACATCACATTCAGCCTGATCGAGGTATCGGTCGAGGTCTTGGTGGAAGTCTTGTCCGGGATCTTGGTCATGGCCCTGGTCACTGCCGTGACCAGGGCGTCGCGGCGCTGCTCGGCGCTCTGGCGGGTCGCTTCGGTGACGTAGCGCCAATGGGACGGATGCGTCACAAGATGGTCGACGAGCGCAGTAGAGGCCCCGAGCACTGCCAGCAGCCGGTCGCGCCCCGGGCCGGAGTGCCGTAACGCGGCGATCAGATCCCCGCGGCGGTCCTCGGTGTTGACATCTCTCTTGCCCAACGACTCCATCAGGCGCACCAACCCGAGCAGGGCAAGGTCTGGGTCAGCTACCTGGCTCAACGCGTCGGTCAGCCCGTCCCCAAAGACGTGGTCCATCGGATCGGTCAGCCCGGCAATTGCAGGATCGTCCAGGAGCGCATCGGCCCGAGCCGGATCGGCAAATCCCAACCGGGCCAGTCGACCCGCCCGACTCGCTGGCCTGACAGATGCGCTCACCGGCTCAACCTACCGAGCACGGACCCGCGCCCGCCTGAGCTTTCCCACAAACGGCTTCACTACAAGCGCGCGATATAGCGATCCAGCTCGAAAGCACTGACCTGGCCCTTGTAGTCGGCCCACTCGGCACGCTTGTTGCGAAGGAAGAAGTCGAATACATGCTCACCCAGGGTCTCTGCCACGAGGTCGGATCGTTCCATCACGGTGATGGCATCGATCAACGACGCCGGTAGCGGCTCTATGCCCATCGCCCGGCGCTCGGCGTCGGTCAACGCCCAGACGTCGTCCTCGGCCTCGTCCGGTAGCTCGTAGCCCTCTTCGATCCCCTTGAGCCCTGCGGCAAGCATCACGGCAAAGGCGAGGTAGGGGTTGCAGGCCGCGTCCAGCGATCGCACCTCGACGCGGGTGCTCTGACCCTTGCTCGGCTTGTACATCGGAACGCGCACCATCGCACTGCGGTTGTTGTGCCCCCAGCAGACGTGAGCCGGCGCCTCTCCCCCGCCCCACAGACGCTTGTACGAGTTGACCCACTGGTTGGTGACCGCGCTGATCTCTGAGCCGTGATGCAACAGACCTGCGATGAACTGCCGACCCACCTGGCTGAGCTGGTAGGGCGCTCCGGCCTCGTGAAAGGCATTGCGGTCGCCCTCGAACAGCGACAGGTGCGTGTGCATCCCGGAGCCCGGCTGATCGCTGAAGGGCTTGGGCATGAAGGAGGCAAAGACGCCCTGCTCCAGCGCAACCTCCTTGATGACCGTGCGGAAGGTCATGATGTTGTCGGCCGTCGAGAGACCGTCGGCGTAGCGCAGGTCGATCTCGTTCTGGCCCGGGCCGCCCTCGTGGTGGCTGAACTCCACCGAGATGCCCATGCTCTCCAGCATGGTGATGGCGGCTCGACGGAAGTCATGTCCCGTCCCATGGGGCACGTGGTCGAAGTAGCCTGCCTGGTCCACCGGAACCGGCTGCTGCCCGGCCTTGATCGGTTGCTCGAACAGGAAGAACTCGATCTCAGGGTGTGTGTAGAAGGTGAACCCGAGGTCGGCAGCCTTGGCCAGCGCGCGTTTGAGGACGTACCGGGAGTCGGCGAAGCTCGGTGAGCCGTCGGGCAGGACGATATCGCCGAACATCCTTGCGGTGCCTGGACTCTCGCCACGCCAGGGCAACACCTGAAACGTCGCCGGGTCTGGCTTGACCAGCATGTCGGCCTCGTAGACCCGGGCGAATCCCTCGATCGCGCTGCCGTCGAAACCGATGCCCTCAGAGAAGGCGCCCTCGAGCTCCGCTGGGGCGATGGCGACCGACTTCAGCTGGCCCAGCACGTCCGTGAACCACAGTCGCACGAAGCGGATGTCGCGTTCTTCGATGGTGCGGAGGACGAACTCCTGTTGACGATCCATAGCGCGATCCTGCCCTAGTCGTGTTACGTACGGGTTAAGAAACGCCATTGGGTCCTTCGATCCCACAGGATTTGCGTAAGCCGTAGAAACGAGAACGGGGCCCCGGACTGTCCGGGGCCCCGCTCGTCGGTGCGCTTGGTGCTACTTGGGGGCGACCAGCACGTTGAGCTGGTTGCCCTGCTTGGAGCTGCTCACCACGCGGATGGTCGTGCCCGTCTTCGGCACGTCTACGCCGTACCACCCAGGCTGATAGCGGCCGAGGTGGTCGCCCGTGGCTCCATCGCCGTCATTGTTGAACCACCACGTACTCGTGTCATCGAACATCGGAACCGCCGCCTGCGACGGGATCGTGGTGGCCACGCTGTTCTTGTGCACGGTGATCGCGTCGGTGGCCTCGAGCCCGAAGGTCGAGTCGTAGGACAGAACCCGGGGACGCAGCAGCCACCCGTCGGATGAGTGAGCGAACGTCGGGTGGGCGTCGACCGGCAGAATCAGACCGCCGCCCGGGTGCTCACCCACGTTGTTGTCGCCGAACGACTCGTCCCAGTAGGTCACGAGCATCCCGTTCTCGTATGGGTGCGTCTCCACCCAGTCCGGCTTCGAGTCCAGGAACCCAAAGTTGTAGGCAGTCTTCAGCGACGCGTCGTAGCCGTCGTACTGGCGGTTCTCGGCAACGTAGGCGTTGAAGTGAAGACTCTCCTCGGCTCCGACCGTGCGTCGGAAGCCGTTGAATACCCAGCCCTCGTCGGTCTCGGCGGTTCCCACGGAGGAGCCACCGATGGCCATGTCGTCAAGCGAAAGGCCGGGACGGCTGAGGCCGCCGTCGGTCTGGTAGCGGACACGTAACGCGTTCGTCCCTGCCGGCAGGGTTGCCTTGAGGTCGACATAGGCACCCGAGTCGTAACCGGCGGACACGTCAGTGAGGCCGGTACCACTGGTGTTGTAACCACTCTGGTCGGTGGCTGCCGAAGTGGACAGGTTCGTCGTCACGGGGAGCCACGACGTGCCGCCGTTGATGGAGGCCTCAATGAAGGCATAGTCGTAGTCCAACTCGATGTCGTACCTGACCTTGGCGGTGAGGGAACCTGCTGTGATGCCGGAGGTCCTGGTCATCGAGTTGTTGAGGTCATCACCCGAACCGCTGTAGAAGAACTGCGTGCCGCTCGCCGGAACTCCGACGTTATCGACCCGCTTCTTGTCCGGCAGGACTACGAACAATGCCGCCGTCTTCTTCGTCACCGGGACGTTGGCCCCCAGAGCGTGCGAGGAGCGCACGCCGACGCGGGCGACGTCGTAGAACGGCCCCTGTGTGCCCTGGGCGCTCAGCCAGCCGAGCTGGAAGAGCTCCCACGCCATCAGGTCGGTTGGAGAGTCGCCGATGCCTGCGGGCCCACCATTGCCGATGTTGGCGCCGGAGCTCATCAGGGTCCAGAAGGCGGTGGAGTTCTCTGCGCCACCGGTGTTGCCCGAGGTGTCGTAGAGGTCCGGCAGGCCGAGGTCGTGGCCGAACTCGTGGGCGAAGACGCCGAGGCCGCCGTTCTCCGGCTGGATCGTGTAGTCGCCGACCCACGTGCCGGTCGGGTTGTCCGGAATGGTGACACCGGAGGACGTGCCACCCTGGCCGATATTGACTCCCGGGAACCCGCCCGGACCACCGCCGCTGACAGCGGCATACCAGCGGTGGCTCCAGATGGCGTCCGTGCCGTAGGTCGGGTCGCCGGAAGCCTGGTCACCGCCCGCGTGCACGATCTGGAAGTGGTCGATGAAACCGTCGGGCTCGTTGAAGTTGCCATCGCCGTCGATGTCGTAGCGGTCCGCCTTGTCGAACGTGGCGAGGTAAGTCTGGATTTCCGCCATGGTCTTGCCGCTGGCCAGCTGCTGCTGGGTCCAGAAGGCGAGTCCGTCGCGGATCAGGAACCAGGTGTTGTTGCAGACGATCCCGCCGCAGGAGTCCCGGCCGTATCGCGCCTCGTTGAAGGGGACCTTGACCCACTCGGTGACGTCGCCGTTGACCGAGTACCGGCCTGAGGACTGCGTCTCGTAGTACTTCGCCATGCGGTTGAAGTACATGTCCTGGTAATGGCCCGTGTTGAAGTCCGACTGCCACAGGGTGGAGTTGTCCACCGCACGGTCCGGCTGCGGGATCTGGTTGTGCATGGGCCCGTCGAACCTCTGCGCGTCGCTCGCGGCGCTGCCGTCGACTTTCGTATCGGGGTACGCCGAGTGCCGGGTGTCGCCGAACTCCGCAAGGATGACAAATACG
>DASRVZ010000229.1:0-3638 GCA_035654835.1 Dermatophilaceae bacterium
TCTCGTGTCGGGGTTCAACCAGATGGCCTCCCGGCTGGGGTCGGTCGAGGGGACCCGCCGCAGACTGTTGGCCGACCTCGGACACGAGATGCGAACCCCGGTGGCGACGTTGGAGGCTGGCCTCGAGGCGCTAGAGGACGGGGTCGCGACGTTGGACGCCCCGACCGCAGCTCTGCTGCGGGCCCAGACCCGACGCCTGACCCGCCTGTCCGACGACATAAGCACCGTGTCCCAGGCCGAGAAGGGGCAGGTTCGGTTGGACAGGCGCCCGGTGCAACCTAGGTCAGTGGTGACGGCCGCGGCCGACGCGGCCGCCGAGGCATATCAAACGGAAGGCGTTCGCCTGGTCACCGAGATCGCCACCGGACTGCCCGAGCTGTCCCTGGATCCGGAACGGATGGGACAGGTCCTGGGCAACCTGCTGGACAACGCGTTGCGGCATACCCCCGCAGGTGGGAGCGTCACGATCTCAGCCACCACATCCCGCAGATCGGGTGGAGTGGCGTTGTCGGTGGCGGACACCGGAGAAGGCATCCCGGCCGACCACCTGCCCCACGTCTTCGAACGCTTCTACCGGGTCGACACCGCCCGTGACCGAACTCACGGAGGATCCGGCATCGGGCTGGCCATCGCCAAGGCCCTGGTCGAGGCCCACGGCGGGCACCTCACCGTCAGCAGCCTCGGGACCGGGCAGGGGTCCACCTTCCGGGCCGTCCTGCCCCGTGGCTGAGCAATCCTGGCTTGGCCGGACCATGGAGTTGCCTGAAGCACAGGCTGGTCAACACGTCCGGCGCCGACTTCTTCTCCGCTGACCAAAGCCAAGGGGAGACTTTTCCATCACCGAGTTACCTCCGGGTCGCTCTTCTCTGATCATCCCACCCGGCAACGAGAAACCACGCCAGACAGAGGGCGTGACCTGTCAGGGAGGTCAGGGGCAGGGGTTGTGTCTTTACGCGCCACTTGAACGAATGGATGGTCGTCTGATGTCCGAGTTGTTGTTCCTCCGTTCCCGCTGGCGGCGCCGGAATCACTGGCGCGCGTCGCGTCGCCGCCCATCAAGAACGGGCGTTGGGCGACTTGAGACAGGCAGTTTATGCAGGCCCCGAGTTCCACTGTCGCCATCATGTGGGCCTGTTTGATTTACCTTGGCGCTTTTCCTTGCAGGCAGGCCACGAGGAACTCCTCATGGGTCCACGACTCGCCCCGGGCCCGCTCGACCAACGGGGCCACGGACTCCCGCAGCGTCGGTGCCTTCAGCGCCCTTGTCAAAAAACGACCTCGGCGGTCAGGTGGGCCGGGTCGATGATGGTTTGGTGCGTGGCCCAGATCCGTTCGTGGTCGCCGACCAGGCGCCCCTCGCAGGTGACCCGCACCAGGTGCAGGTCCGCGGTCGCCTCGACGCGCTGACCGATGACCTCGGGTTGACCGAGCAGTCATTGGCGTCCAGGGGAACCTTGTAGTCGCGCGGCAACCGGGCGCTGTGGTGCCAGCCCACCACCGGCGGCACCGGCGGCAGGGCGAGCGTCCCGGCCCGGTCGGCCTCCACACGGTCGGCGCGCCGGCAGCCCAACCGCCGGTGGTGCCGGTGTTGGTCCGGGCCAGGAACTCCTGGAGCTGGGTGTTGAAGTCCGACGGGCCGGAACTAGGAGAAGTGATAGTACAGCGCGCCAGCTTGATGTCGACTGGTCGTTTCGCAGTGCCGGGTGAGCGCTGTTCACCCTCGCCCCCGTGCGACCCCGCCATCACCACCAGCGAGCGACGTACCATCCTCCGGGCGAACATGTCGTCGCTGCTTCAGTATGGAGAGGATCCATCGCTTCAGCCGCCGCACGAGGCACCGAGCCGTCGCCAGACTTCTTCAAACCTTCACGGAAACACCATCATTCTCCTGGCATTCGGCAGTGAAACTGTGACGGATTAAGGACGGCCTCGAGGAGATGGTGACGATCATGGGTTGGAGCGGCGGAGCCGGTTGGGCGAGCGTTGGCATGGTCGGGTTCTGGGTCATGGTGGCCATCGCGGTCACGGCGCTCCTGCCCGGGGTCCAGAACGACCAGGCACATCGCCGCATGCGACAGATTGGATACCTCCGGTGAACAGCGACTATGGCCTTTGGCCACTCGTCATCGTCAACACCTTAATCTTCGCCGTTTTCGCCGCCAGTTTCTTCCATCCCCGCAGCCGGCGAGACTGGAACGCAATGGGCGCCTACACGGGGTTCCTAGTCGCGTTGTTCACCGAAATGTACGGTTTCCCCCTCACCATCTACCTACTGTCCGGGCCGCTTGGTTCCCGGTTCCCTCTGCTCCGCGCGGACCACGCCGGCGGGCACCTGTGGAACGACCTGATCGGCTGGACAGGCGACCCCCACTTGAGCCCGTTCCACTTTGCCTCCTACGCCCTGATCGGCGGCGGGTTCTGGCTGATCGCCGTAGCCTGGCGCATGCTCTTCGCCGCCGCTCAAAGCCACCGACTGGCCACCGCCGGCCCCTACGCCTGGCTACGCCATCCCCAATACGCGGGATTCCTGCTGGTCATGCTGGGCTTACTGCTGCAATGGCCCACCATTCCCACCCTGGTCATGTTCCCGGTCCTGCTCGTCGTCTACCGACGCCTGGCGCTCAACGAAGAACGCGAAGTCGCCGCCAGATTCGGGCCGGCCTGGGATGACTACGCCACTGCGGTCCACCCGTTCCTGCCGCACCGCCCCCAGCCATTGGCCCCTCGACCAGACTCCCTCCGATCGACGGCTGCTACGTCCACCCGACCAAACCGCTGAGAACCACTCGGCGACGACTGGCTGAGCCGTACTCCCCGGCGTCGCGACCTCCAGGCCGGAAACACGCCCCGGCCGCTCTACCTTCATGACTGGCCGGCGCTGAAGCCTTCGCCGGGACCCGTCACAGCCAGGGTGGGACATACCAGAACGAACTCCAACACGTTCGTCTCGGACGCCGGTGGCACCACACTCCATGCCACACCGAAGCCGATCTCCAGCGGCACACTCGACACTTCGGTCCTCTCGTGACACCGTAACCGTTCATTGAGCGCGAGTAGGGGTACCAGCATGAAGGTGTCCCTACACCGCGCTATAGCCCCTGTCCGGAGACGTTCGTCGGACAACCCGACCTGCGAAGCCGTGGTCAACAGTCAACGCCCAAGCGTCAAAGAGCCATCGTGAGCAGCAAGGCGCAGCACCAGGGCGACGACGGGCAGCCCAGCCCAACCCGGCGTGGGAGGCAGAGACATCCGTGCCATATCCGGTCCCAGGGCGATTCGGGAGACACTGTGGACACCCGAGTAGGCGGATCCAGGATGACGGCGAGGGCGTCGGGGACGTGCACTCATGACTCGTTCCGGGAACCTACGGTTGACGGCGACTTTCGACGTGTTCAGAGCTCCTGGCTGTATGCCGCGACCGGTCCCGTCACGCTCACCCGCACCAGCGTGCCCGGCATGGGGACCGAGGTCCCGGAGACCCGCGCGGTCACGAGTCGCCCCGAGGCCAGGACCTCGAGATGCAGGGCCGCATCGTGCCCGTAATAGCTGACGTCGACCACCCGCGCCTCGACGCCCTCCTGCGCGGCGCCAACCAGCTCGATCTGCTCGGGCCGCACCAACAACCGCGCTGGGCCGGC
>DASRVZ010000230.1:0-3654 GCA_035654835.1 Dermatophilaceae bacterium
TCAAGATCCCCGACAAAGACATGGAAACCCTTGAAAGCAGCGGGATTCTGACCCGCCACGAATTCCACGGCGACTGGAACTACACGATCAAACCCCCCGACACGCCGGAGACACCCACCTAATTTATGCGCGAGCCCTAACACCAACAAATCGGCCCGGCGCACACGGTCGTCGAGTACTGCCGGCGATCCCCGCAGGATCCCCTTCAACTTGTTCCGAGGCTGCGTTCGCCGGACACTGTCAATGAGGTGACGATCATGGTTGAGGCAACGAGTACTGAGGACCACAAGAAGGCGGCGTCGTCCACCCGCTTCCGGAGGCTGCCCGAGCGCATCCGGCCAGAGGACATGATCGCCACCCAGGAAACGGAACCGCCCCCGGACCCGACGATGGGACGTGACACCGAGCGCGACTTCATGTTGCGAAACGCGGGGGGTCTCTGACGAGGGACCCTTTCGGCCCGACCGGGCGCCGCCACCCCAAAGGGGCGGACACGAGCAGGCAGACGTGCAGATCTGCACCGAACCTTCACCGCACCTGCGCCGCACCCTCCCAACCGCTCTCTAGGCTCCAGGGGTGAGCCACAAACCCCGCGTCCTGGTCGTCGAGGACGAGCGAACCATCGCCCAGGCCATCGCCGCGCGCCTGGAGGCTGAGGGCTTCGCGGTCGACCAGGTGCACGACGGACTCGCCGCCCTCGAAAGGGCTGCCGCGTGGAACCCCGAGCTGGTGGTGCTCGACGTCATGCTGCCCGGTCTCAACGGACACGAGGTATGCCGGCGCCTCCAGGCAGACCGGCCGGTCCCCGTGCTGATGCTCACGGCCCGCGACGACGAGACCGACCTCCTCGTGGGGCTGGGCATCGGCGCGGACGACTACATGACCAAGCCCTTCTCGATGCGGGAGCTCGTCGCGCGGATCCGGGCACTGCTCCGCCGGGTCGAGCGCGCCCGATCCGCAGCCACTGCGGCACCCAACGTCAACGTCAACGTCAACGGCAACGGTCTGCGCATCGACGGCGCCTCGCGCCGGGTGTGGTCGGACGCCGACGAGGTGCACCTGACGCCGACCGAGTTTGACTTGTTGTCCTGTCTCGCGGCAAGGCCGGGGACCGTGCTCAGCCGTGAGTCCCTCCTGGCGGAGGTGTGGGGCTGGGCCGACGCCTCGGGCACCCGGACCGTCGACAGCCACGTGAAGTCGTTGCGGCGCAAGATCGGCGCGGACCTGGTACGCACCGTGCGCGGCGTCGGGTACGCACTGGAAATCGGGTACGCACCGGAGCAGGGGTCTTAACGGTTCCCCACGGCTGAAGCCGGGGGATTTCTGACTCGGACAGCACCGACCACACCATTGAGGGGATGCAGCAAGTGTCTTACGTCGTCAACACCAGCACGGATACGTTCAGCCGTGGCCAGGATCACTCTGGCAGCGTTCAGGTCTCGCCCTGCGGTAAAGCCGCAGTCCACGCACCTGAAGGTCTGTTCGGCGAGCCCCAGGCGTGCTTGTCTCTCGCAGCACCTCGAACACGTCATCGTCGTGTAAGCGGGCGGCACCAACACCACCGTTCGGCCCGCCCGCTTGCCACGTTCAATCAGCTCTGCCTTGGCCGCACCGATCGCAGCATCAGCGCTCTTGCGGGCCATCGTGGACCTGGCCAGAAACTTCGGCTTGAAGTCCTCGACAGCGATGACCTGGTGGTTGTCGACAACACTCTTCGCCCAGACCCGGCCTGCGTGCTTGTTCTGGTTCGCGGCCTTGCGGTGCAGTTTCGCTGCAGCCCTCTTGGCCCGCTGGTAACCGTTCGACGGGGTCTTGGCCCTGGTGTAGCGACGGGACATCTTCCGTTGGGCTCGTCCGAGCTCGGCTGCGCAACGCCTCCGGTGTCCGAGGTATGGCAGGTCGTAGGTCGGATCGGTCGTGGTGGCCGTCGTCCTCACCCCCCAGTCGATGCCGATCGCACCTTCAACCTCAGGAGCAGGCTGGGTGGCTCGGCAGACAACGAACGAGGCATACCAGTACCCGAGCGAGTCCTGGTAGACACGGTCGCTGCTCGGCTCAGATGGAAGATCGCGGGACCACACCACAGGGATGCTCACGCCCCCGGGCAGCCGCAGCCTGCCATCACGGATGGTGAAACCCCGTGTGGTGTACTCCAACGACGGGTTCGTCTTCTTATGGGATTTGAACTTCGGCCGGCCCCGATCCTTGACCTTGAACGATTGGGCCAGTGCGAGGCCGCAAGTCCGCAAGACCTGCTGTTGAGCAACCTGCGACCCTTCACGCAACCAAACGACCCGGCCCCTGGCCTCAGTAAGCAACTTGCACAGTCCGGCGAAGTTTGGACGCTGCCCGATCTTCTGCATGTTGACGGCTTCGTTCCAGAGGAACCGGCATCGGTTCCACTCCGAGAGCAGCGCGCTCTCCGCCTGCACGCCAGGGCGCAAACGGTACAAGTAGCGCACTGTCTCAATCACACCCGCAACGTATCTGCCGGCACCGACATACCCCTGCCCGTCGTCCGTCACCGATTCGGTCAATGGCGCCCTTGCCTCCCCACGGCTAAAGCCGGGGGCTTCACGGGCGCAACACGGTGAAGTACGACCTGCGCCCTCTCGACCGGGTCAGCTCGATCAAGACGAAGCTTGGCCTGCTGGTCGCGGTGACGATCGTCGTGGCCTCGGTGCTCGCGGTCATCGGCACACGGCTCGGCATCTCACCAGGGGCGACCGTGCCGGTGGCCGTCGTGGTGGCCCTTGCCGTCACCCAGCTCCTGGCCCGGGGCATGACGTCGCCCCTGCGGGAGATGACACTTGCCGCCCAGCGGATGGCGCAGGGCGACTACTCCCAGCGGGTGCACACTTCGTCGCGCGACGAGGTCGGAGAGCTCGCCCGGGCGTTCAACCGCACAGCAGCGACCTTGGAGATGGTGGACCGGCACCGTCGGGACCTGGTGGCGAACGTGTCGCACGAGCTTCGTACCCCCATCGCCGCACTGCAGGCCGTGCTCGAGAACCTCGTCGACGGGGTGTCGAACCCCGGTCCGGGGGAGCTTCGCACCGCCCTGGCGCAGACCGAACGGCTGGGACGGCTGGTTGGGGACCTGCTCGACCTGTCCCGCGTCCAGGAGGGCGTGACTCCGTTGCAGCTCAAGGAAGTTCGGCTCATCGACATCTTTGATGACGCCGTCGCCCAGGCCCGCGCCGACGGGGTTCGGTACACGGTCGACGTGAGGCCCGAGAACCTCACTGTTGCCGCAGATCCCGACCGCCTGCACCAGCTGCTGGCCAATCTCCTCGATAACGCGGCCCGGCACAGCCCGTCCGGTGGGGAGGTCCGGCTCAGCGCGGAACGACTGGGCGACGACGTCCACCTCACCGTTGCCGACGAGGGACCCGGTATCGCTGCTGCCGACCGGAGCGCCGTGTTCGAACGGTTCACCACGAGCGCCGGTCACAGCAGCGGCACCGGTCTCGGCCTGACGATCTCCCGCTGGGTCGCGGAGCTGCACGGGGGCACCATCGCGGTCGCGGACAGCAAGCGCGGCTGCCGCATCCAGGTCACCCTCCCGGCCGACGCCCTCCGCCCGACCACTACCCGGAAAGAGCCAGTCATGAGCGCCCTCACCCCACCCGCTCCAGCTCCCCAGACCCCTGT
>DASRVZ010000231.1:0-34134 GCA_035654835.1 Dermatophilaceae bacterium
CGATAGCGCGGCCGAACCACTGCGCCAGGGTAGGTCCGCTCTGCGTTGCGCTGAAGCCGCGGCCGGGCACCCAGCCTTGTGGGTATCGCTGGCCAGTCGCATCCACCAGCCCGCGGAACTTGACGGCCCCGGACTGGTTCACGAAGGTCTCGGACATACCCCTGCTGTCTTGCCGCCAGCGCACCTGCCAGCGCACTGCGCCGTTCTTCATCACACGCTTTCTCAGGCTTGCCATTCGGCTAGTGTGGACGGGATGTGGACCGGGATGCAACAGCAAACAGCCTCCGACCGGTATCTTCGCAGGTCAGAGGCTGTTTGTCTTAGTGCCGGGAGCGGGACTTGAACCCGCACGCCCTTTCGAGCAAAGCATTTTGAGTGCTCCGTGTCTGCCATTCCACCACCCCGGCGAGGTTGCGGCGCTCAGCATACCGGCCGGCGGTCCTCCCCCTGCCTCACCGTCCCCGGATGAATCAGGTATCGCCTGAGTTCTTGTTGTCGACCGTGAACGCGGGGGTGCCTGCCGAGCAGGTCGCCGTGACCTGAGTCTCTTGTGAGGCTTCGTGGTCACCGCCTTTGAAGGTGACCTGGACATCTCCCGAGTCTGACCTGTCGAGCTCGACGCGCCAGCCGTTGTCCGGCTGCGCGATCCGAAGGGTGAGTGCGGAACCAATACAGCGCACTGAGACCTGCCCGCCAACAACGGTGACAGTCCGGTCCCGCACTGGTATGGAGCTCGCGGAACCAGTGTGGGTGCTTGCCGACGAGGGAGACGGCGAGGCGGTGGATGTCTTCGACGCAGAGGGTTTCGTCGTCGGGCCGGTGCTTGATGCCCCTTGGTCGGGTGCCGTGGTCCGGGTGGCGGTGCTGATCAGTACCGCCGGAAGCGCGCTGACGCTGGCGCTGGTGACCCCCTGGCCGGCTCGATCGATGGCGAGCCAGGCGGTGGCTGAGACGCCAGCGACGGCGGCGAGCCAGATCGCCGCGACACCGAGCACAAGACGCAGCTTCACACGCATGTCGACACTGTGTCACTTTCCCGGCGACACGACACCGCGCGGCGTAGCGTTCCCTCGTGGCGACCATCCTGTTGATCGAAGACGACTTCGGAATCCGCTCTGCGATCACCCGGGCACTGACCGACCTGGGTCATGCCGTGACCACCAGCGACCGAGGTATGTCCGGGTTGGAATCTGCGGTCGACCAAACACCTGACGTCGTGCTCCTGGACCTGGGGCTGCCGGACATCGACGGGCTGCAGGTTCTGGCGATGCTTCGAGCCGTGAGCGATGTGCCCATCATCATCATCACGGCTCGCGACGATGACGCCGACATGGTCAGAGCCCTGGATGCCGGTGCCGACGACTACGTCGTCAAGCCGTTCGGGATCGAGCAGGTCGAAGCCCGGCTGCGCGCGGTTCTTCGTCGCAGCGGCTCCACCGTCGTTGAAGGCCCTCTGGTGGTGGGGGGCCTGGAGATCGACCCGCGAAAACGCCTGGTCAACCTGGACGGAGTGCCCATCGACCTGTCGCGCAAGGAGTTTGACCTCCTGCTGGCCCTGGCGCAGAGGCCGGGCGAGGTGGTTACGAAACGTGAGCTGCTGGCGGATGTGTGGCGTCAGAGCTATGGCGGGGGCGACCGGACCGTCGACGTTCACCTCTCCTGGTTGCGACGCAAGCTCGGCGAGACCGCGGCGGATCCGCGCTACCTGCACAGCGTCCGCGGCGTAGGCGTGCGGCTCACGGCGCCTGACAAGAAGTCGGACGGGCGCTGATGCGCCGACAGATATCACTGCTCGTGGCGGCCACGACATCGGCGGTCATCCTCGCTTTCCTGATCCCCTTGGGACTGCTGGTACGTACCCTCGCTGAGGATCGTGCCGTCGCCGGGGCAAGGCAGGAGGCACAGCAGGTCGCAACTCTCGCGGCTGGGGTGAGTGACGTTCGCCAGCTCACAGACCTGGTGAATCTGGTTGACCAGAAGTCGCCGAGAGCGACGTCCATCTTGCTGCCCGACGGGACGCTGATCGGCACAGCCCCGCCGGGGTCGCCGCAGTCGGCGGCCGACGTCGTATCGCGCGCACGCGCCGGATACGCGTTCACTCTGCTCGGCGAGGAAACCGCTCAGATTGTCGTCCCCGTTGTCACAAGTCGAGGAACACTGGTCGTCCGGACGGCCATCAGCGGCGGTGATCTGCGCCAAGGGGTGACCACCGCTTGGCTGACCTTCGCAGGTTTGGGCGTCGTGCTCATGGTCGTCGCGGTGGTTGCTGCCGATCGACTCGGTCGTCGAGTGAGTGCCCCGGTATCGGAGCTCGCCGCGATCGCACACCGGTTGCGTGCAGGGGAGCTGGATGCGCGAGCCGTGCCACGTGGACCTGCCGAGACGGTCGAGCTTGGCACGAGCCTCAACCGCTTGGCCGACCGTATCGGCGAGCTGCTCACCGCCGAACGTGAGGCAGTGGCCGACCTTTCGCATCGGCTGCGGACTCCGGTCACGGCGTTGCGTCTGGACGTGGACGCAGTCACCGAGCCAGACCTCGCGGATCGTCTCCGTAATCACGTCGGCCACCTCGAGCGCACGGTGGATGCCATCGTCAAGGACGCGCGGCGCCCGGTCCGTGGCACGCTGGGGCGTTCGTGTGATGCCGCGAGCGTGGTGCGCGACCGAGTCGCCTTCTGGTCCGCGTTGGCAGTTGACCAAGGCCGCGACCTCACCGTCTCAATCCCTTCGGTCGAGACCCGGGCAGCCATCGATGCGACCGACCTCGTGGATGTTGTCGATGCCTTGGTGGACAACGTCTTCGCCCACACTCCGGACGGGACGGCGTTTGCTGTATCCCTGAGTCGCAGCGACCCGGCAATGGTGCGGCTCGAGGTCGCTGACTCGGGCCCAGGCGCGCCGGACTCGGACGTGACGATGCGCGGCCACAGCACCGCCGAATCCACCGGTCTGGGTCTGGACATCGTTCGCAGAGCAGCGTTCGCCGCCGGCGGAGAACTGGTGTTGGCCACGTCTCCGTCCGGCGGCCTGCTCGCGATCGTCACCTTTGCCATAGCGGAAGGCTGACCCCACTCGACGACCTTCTCAGCGGAGGAACGTGTCAGTCGTCGCTGCCCGTTGCGAGCTCGGCAGCGTGTTCCGCCGCGTCATGCGCACCTTCTGCTGCGTCATGCGCACCTTCTGCTGCGTCATCGCTGTGCTCCGTCGCGTCGCTGTGCTCCGTCGCGTCGTCGCCGGATCCGGCAGCTGGGGCCTCGGCCTGTACGGAGGCGGGTGCGGGGACGACAACGACTTTCTCGACGTGGACGATGCAGACCCCGTGCTCAAGCTCCTGGCCAGCCGCGCAGCTGGCGGCAGGGGCAGGTGCGGTGTCGGCGCTGACCAGGGCCGGCTTGAACGGCGCCGGCGATGTTGCCGAGGATGAGGAGACAGCGCCGAATACGGCAGCTCCGGCGATCAGACCCAGGGCGGCGCCACTGAAGACGGTGGTGCGAACGCGAAGACGGTTCATGGTGTGCTCCAGACATTCAAATTGAGGTTTCCCAAGCAAGGTTTCCGACGCCATCGTCAACCGCCGAGCCTCATGGGCGCCTCGCGAGAACCTCAAATCAACGTCAAGAAGCAGCAGTTCTTGAGGTTTTCCGCCGTTCTTGAGGTTTTCTTAAGGCCGACCTGATGCCACCTTGCTGTCAGAGGCCGGACTCTGGCACTACCCGACTCACCGAGAACCCGGACGATGGAGCACCTCGATGTCCCGTGAAACCGCAAGCCGTGACTTGTCGCTCAACGCTCTGGCCGTGCTGACCGGTGGTCTCACGGCCGCAGCCTTGGTCGGCACGGGCCTGGTCACAGGCCTCGCGGCCGACTATACGGCGCAGAAAGCCCAGGCGAAGGCACTGTCCAACGCAGCGGCGGCCCCCCTTCCCGCGGACGTCGCGCCTGCGCCCGTGGCCACCCCTCGCCCCGTCCGCACCGTAGTCACGACCCGCTACGTCCAGGGAAAGGCGCGGCTCGTCAGCCGTCAGACCATCACGCGTACGTCCGGAAGCGTGTCCACCGTCCGCTCGTACCGCCAGCCGGCACCGGCGCCGCAGCGCGCCCCGGCGCGAGCTGTTGCACCGGCGCCCTCGGCTGCATCATGATGCGCACCCTCGATGCCCGAGGCACCGGAACCGCAACATGGCGGGCGCTCGGCACCTACGTCCATCTCTCGACCGCACGAGACGCGGTGCTGGGGCCGGCACGCCAGATCGCGATTCGACTGCTCGCCGACGTAGACCGCACTTGCAGCCGCTTCCGCGACGACTCCGATCTTGTCCGCGCGAATGCCGCTGCCGGATCGTGGACGAACGTCGACCCGCTGCTGGTCCAGGCGATCGCCGCGGCCATGGACGCGGCGGCCCAGACCGACGGCCTGGTGGACCCCACCCTCGGCCACTCCCTCGAAGCGGTCGGCTATGACCGGGACATCGCGCTGATCCCCCCTGCTTCGTCCGACCCCGCCGGGATTCCCCTGCCTGCCCGGGTCGGCGCCTGGAGGGAGATCCTTCTTGATCCGGAGGGCGCTGTCAGGGTGCCGCGCGGGTGCGCGCTGGACCTTGGCGCAACAGCCAAGGCATGGGCTGCCGACCTGATCGCACACTCCATCGCGGCCGAGTCTGATTCGACGGTGGTGATCAGTCTCGGAGGTGACCTCGCCGTCGCCGGCCCCGGCGGCTGGCCAGTGGCCATCAGCGAGACCATCGATGACCTCGGCGATCCCGAGATCGTTCACCTGCCGTATGGCGGGCTGGCCACGTCCAGCACGGCCGCCAGACGGTGGATCCGCGGGGGCGTCATACGGCACCACCTGCTTGACCCGCTCACCGGTGAGCCGACACGGGGACCGTGGCGCACCGTCAGTGCCACCGGCGCCACCTGCGTGGCCGCGAACACCGCGAGCACTGCGGCAATCGTGATGGGTGACAAGGCAGTTGGCTGGCTCACCGCACGCAACATCCCCGCCCGGCTCATCGACACCCAGGGCCGGATCGTACGTACCGCCAGCTGGCCCGAGCCGGAGGGTCATCATGACCGGAGCTGACATCTTGAACGGCCCCGCGCTCTGGTTCGCCAATCGCGGGACCGGTTTCGTCCTCCTCGTACTGCTGACCCTCTCGACGATGCTCGGCGTGCTCTCCACAGCCCGGGCGACCTCGCGGCTCTGGCCGCGGATGCTGACCCAGGGTCTGCACCGCAACGTCTCGTTGCTGGCCGTCACCTTCCTGGCCGCGCACATCACCACCGCGGTGGTCGACACGTTCGTCGACATCCGTTGGTGGAATGCGTTCGTACCGTTCACCGGAACCTACAAGCCGCTGTGGCTGGGCTTCGGGTCATTCGCCCTCGACCTGCTCCTCGCCGTCACCGCGACCAGCTTGCTGCGACACCGGATGTCACACAAGCCATGGCGCGCCGTTCACGTCATGGCTTATGCCGCATGGGGCATGGGTCTTATCCACGGCATGAAGATGGGCACCGACGCTGCAACCGTATGGGGCTCGGCGTTGAACTTCGGCTGCATCGCGGCAGTGTCTGTGTCGGTCCTCGCGCGCTTTGGCCTGCTCGCCCACTCGAGGCTGGTGACCACATGACCGCCACCATCGCCGTGCAGTCAGCAGCGCGCAACGACGTCGGGCTGATCCCCAAGGTGTCGGAGGGCCCGGCGCTGCTTGCCGGTATCGCGCAGGGTCCGGGCCTCGCGTCCCACCGCGACCGGCTCGGGCCGGCTCCCCGGCCAAGCGCCGAGATGCTGGTCGAGATGGCCCGCGAAGTGGACCTGCGCGGTCGGGGAGGTGCCGGATTCCCCTTTGCCATCAAGCTGGCCGCCGCTGCCCGTCGTAGGGCCGTGGTGGTCGTCAACGCCTCGGAGGGTGAGCCCGCGAGCCACAAGGACGCGACGCTCATGACGTGCGCACCCCACGTCGTCCTCGATGGGGCGGCGGCCGTGGCGCATGCGCTGGGCACCCGCGAGGTCCACATCGTGGTGCCCTCCGAGCTCCCGTCCCTGCGGCTCATTGTCGAGAAGGCCTTGCGCGAGCGCGCCAAGGCTGGCGAGCGCCTCAAGGTGGAGCTTCACGGCGCGCAGCCGTGGTTCGTTGCAGGTCAGGCCCAGGCTGTGTTGCAGCTGTTGGCTGGTCGCGAGAACCTGCCAGTCACCGCGTGGAAGCCGGAGGCGGTCAGCGGGCACCATGGGCGACCGACCTTGTTGTCCAACGCAGAGACGTTCGCACACCTCGGGCACCTGGCCAGGGTGGGGTCGGCGGGCTATGCGGCGCACGGCACGGCAGACGAGCCGGGCACCACGTTGTTGACCCTGCGAGGCGACGGTTGGGATCCGGAGGTGCGTGAGGTGGCCTTCGGCACACCCCTGACGGACGTCCTGTCCGAGGCTGAGATGGCGCAACCGCTCTTCCTCGGCGGCTATCACGGGACCTGGCTGAGACCATCACAGCTGAACGGGTTGGCGGTCTCTCGCAAGGACATCGCGGCTGCCGGGGCGTCGATTGGCGCTGGCGTGCTCCTGCCGCTTGCCGAGGGCTGGTGCCCGCTGGTTCGTACGGCGGCGCTGGTCGACTACCTGGCCGGACAGAGCGCAGGGCGCTGCGGTCCGTGTCGTAACGGACTGCCGGCGATGGCCGAGGCGCTGCGGGCCTTGGTCCATCGTGGTGGTCCGGCCGGTCGGGTGGAAGAGCTGTGCGGACTGGTCACGCGACGCGGCGCCTGCGCGCACCCGGACGGAACGGCGCGCCTCGTGGCCTCGATGCTGGCACGCTTCTCCGACGAGGTCGACTCACACGCCCTGGGCACCTGTCGCGGCAACCGACGCGAGGTGTTCGCATGAGCGAGCACCTGCTGCGGGTCGACTGGCCGGCGTGCAAGGCGCACGGCGTCTGCGCCGAGCTCCTGCCCGAGGTGATCAGCCTCGACGAGTGGGGCTATCCGATCGTGCACGAGCCGGTGAGGGGCGACGTGCTCGAGCTGGCGAGAACTGCCGTCAAGGCCTGCCCCACCCTGGCCCTTCGGCTCACCGCTCCGCCACCTCGCGTAACCACGGTCGCGTGACCAGGGTCGACAGACGTGCGGCGCTCGCGCCGCTCAGTCGAGATCTTGGAAGGTCGGCGCCACCGTGTTCCTGGAGTCTCCGATGTGGTGAACGCGCAGGGCGTTGGTCGTGCCCTTGATGCCAGGAGGTGAACCGGCGACGATCACCACCGTGTCTCCCTCGACACAAAGGCCGTTCTCGAGCAGCGACTCGTCCACCTGCATGGCCATCTGGTCGGTGTGCTGCGTCCTGGGCACGAGATAGGTCTCGATGCCCCACGTGAGCGCCAGCTGCGAGCGGGTCGTCTGTAACGGCGTGAACGCCAGCATCGGCAGCTTGGAGCGGATCCGGGACAGCCGTTTGGCAGAGTCCCCCGACTGCGTGAACGTCACGAGATACTTGGCCCCAAGGACCTCACCAATGTCAGCTGCCGCCGCCGTGACAGCTCCGCCGACGGTGTGCGGACGAGTGCCCAGCGGAGGAACACGCTCGAGGCCGTGTTCCTCGACGCTCTCGATGATCCGGGCCATCGCGGCCACGGCTTCGATCGGCCACTTGCCGATGCTGGTCTCGCCGGACAGCATGATGGCGTCGGCGCCGTCCAGCACAGCATTGGCACAGTCGCTGGCCTCGGCGCGGGTCGGTCGGGAGCTCTCGATCATCGACTCGAGCACCTGGGTGGCCACGATCACGGGCTTGGCCTTGCGTCGGCACATCTCGATGGCCCGCTTCTGAACCAGCGGTACCTCCTCGAATGGAAGCTCGACGCCGAGATCACCACGAGCGACCATCACGCCGTCGAACGCGTTGATGATCTCCTCGAGGTTCGCCACTGCCTGCGGCTTCTCGATCTTGGCGATCACCGGCAGGCGAACGCCTTCTTCGTCCATGATCTCGTGGACCCGTGTGATGTCTTTGGCGTCGCGCACGAACGACAGGGCCACCATGTCCGCGCGCAGCCGCAAGGCCCAGCGCAGGTCCGCTTCGTCCTTCTCGGACATGGCCGGCACGCTGACCGCCACGCCGGGCAGGTTGATGCCCTTGTTGTCGGACACGACGCCACCCTCGACCACCACCGTGACGATGTCGGTGTCGGTGACCTCGATAGCCCGCAGCGCCACCTTGCCGTCATCGATCAGCAACCGGTCCCCCGGTTTCACGTCACCCGGCAACCCCTTGTAGGTCGTCGATACGCGGTCACCATCACCGAGGATGTCGTCGACGGTGATGGTGAAGCGTTCGCCGTTGACCAACGTGACCGGGCCATCGGCGAACCGGCCGGTACGGATCTTGGGGCCCTGCAGGTCGACCAGCACGCCAACAGCCCTGCCGGACTCGTTGCTGGCGGCGCGCACCTCGGCGTAGACCGCTTCGTGGTCGGCATAGTTGCCGTGCGAGAGGTTGAGCCGGGCGACGTCCATGCCTGCAGCGACCAACTGCCGCAGTCGCTCCGGTGATGATGTTGCAGGGCCAAGGGTGCAGACGATCTTCGCGCGGCGCATGTGGTCGATTCTAATCTCAGTTGAGCGGGCACTTGATCCGGATCAGGAGGTCGGCGTCACACAGCCAGCGGTCGGTCCGTGGGGTTGACCGGGCGGGGAAGTGCGGAAGTCCCCGTCGTGAGATAAGCGTCCACACCGGCGGCTGCTGAACGGCCTTCGGCGATCGCCCAGACGATCAGGGACTGGCCCCGACCGGCATCCCCGGCAACGAAGACACCTGGCACGGAGGACATGAAAGCCTTGTCCCGCTTGATGTTCGAGCGTTCGTCCAGCTCGACGCCGAGCTGCTCGACCACACCACTGGTCTCCGGTCCGAGGAAGCCCATGGCGAGCAGGACGAGCTGAGCGGGGATCTCCCGTTCGGTGCCTTCGACCTCGACGAACCCCTTGCCGCCCATCTCGACCTCGACAAGACGCAGGGCCCGAACCTTGCCGACATCGTCGCCCAGGATCTGTTTGGTGCTCACTGAGTAGACACGTTCTCCACCCTCTTCGTGTGCCCCCGCAACACGGAAGAGTGTGGGGTATGTCGGCCACGGTTGGTCCGCGGGCCGGTCCTCGCCCGGGCGAGGCATGATCTCCAGCGATGTCACTGACCGGGCGCCTTGGCGAAGCGCAGTGCCGAGGCAGTCCGCTCCCGTGTCGCCTCCGCCGATGACGATGACGTCCTTGCCTGTGGCCACGACCTGGTTCTCGATCTCTTCGCCGAGCGCGACCCGGTTCGCGGGTGGTAGGAACTCCATCGCCTGGATGACCCCGTCCAGCTCACGTCCGGGGACGGGCAGGTCCCGCGGGACCGTTGCTCCGATCGCCAGCACGACGGCGTCATACCGGTCGCGCAGCTGTTTGCCGGTCAGGTCGCCACCGACGTCGACACCGGTCCGAAAGCGCGTGCCCTCGGCTTCCATCTGCGCCAGGCGACGGTCCAGGACGGCCTTCTCCATCTTGAACTCCGGGATGCCGTAACGCAGCAGGCCCCCGGCCTTGTCGGCGCGCTCGAAGACGGCGACCGTGTGCCCGGCCCTGGTCAGCTGCTGGGCGACAGCCAGCCCTGCCGGCCCTGACCCGACGACCGCAACGGTCTTGCCGGTCAGTTGATCCGGGGCTCGAGGCGTGACCGCTCCGGCATCGAAGGCCCGGTCGATCGTGGTGACCTCGATCTGCTTGATGGTCACGGCCGGCTGGTTGATGCCGAGCACGCAGGCGGTCTCGCACGGAGCAGGGCACAGCCGACCGGTGAACTCCGGGAAGTTGTTGGTGGCATGCAGCCTCTCTATGGCCTCGCGCCAGTCGCCCTTCCACGCCAGGTCGTTCCACTCGGGGATCAGGTTGCCGAGCGGACAACCGTTGTGGCAGAACGGTATGCCGCAGTCCATGCAGCGTCCGGCCTGCCTCTGCAGCTGGCCGGCCTCTGGCTGTTCGTAGATCTCGTGCCAGTCCATGAGCCGGATCGGCACGGGACGGCGTTTGGGGAGCTCGCGCACGCGAGTCGACAGAAACCCCTGAGGATCAGCCACGGGAAGCCTCCATTATTCGTTCCCAAACCTGGGAGCCGTTGAGGTCGAGTCCCTCGGACTCAGCGGTTGCGCGGACGTCCAGAACCCGTTGGTAGTCGCGAGGCAGGACGAGAGTGAAACGGCTCTTGTCGTCGTCCCAGCCTGCGAGCAGCCTGCCGGCGACAGCCGACTCAGTCCACTCCCGATGTTGGATCAGGAGCTCGTGCACGACCTCGACGTCATCGTCGCGCAGCGGCATCAGATCGACGAGATCGTGATTGACGCGGTCCTCGCGCAGATCCAGCACATAGGCCACGCCGCCGGACATACCGGCAGCGAAGTTGCGACCGGTCGGCCCAAGCACCAAGACGGTGCCGCCCGTCATGTATTCGCAGCCGTGGTCGCCCAGTCCTTCGACCACCGCGGTGGCGCCGGAGTTGCGCACGCAGAATCGTTCGCCCACCTGACCACGCAGGAAGACTTCGCCGCTTGTCGCCCCGTAGGCGATCACGTTGCCGGCGATGACGTTGTGCTCCGCCGGCAGCGAGGCTGAGCGGTCCGGTCGAACCACCACCCTGCCCCCCGAGATTCCCTTGCCCACATAGTCATTGGCGTCGCCATAGAGCCGCAAGGTGATGCCAGCGGGAAGGAAGGCGCCCAGCGACTGGCCGGCCGAGCCAAACAAGGAGATGTCGATCGTGTTGTCGGGCAGACCGTGCGGGTATGCCTTGGTCACCTCGTGCCCCAACATGGTTCCGACGGTCCGGTTGACGTTGCGGATGGGGAGCTCGATGCGAACAGGAGTCTTGTCCCACAACGCGTCCCGGCTCATCTCGATCAGCCTGTGGTCGAGGGCCTTCTCCAGGCCGTGATCCTGGTCAATGGTGTGTCGACGTGGCGAGCCGTCCGCCGACTGGATCTCGGTAAGGATCGGCCTGAGGTCGAGGCCACTGGCCTTCCAGTGCTGGACCGCGGCCACGGTGTCAAGCATCGACGCTTCACCGATCGCCTCCTCGATGGAACGCAAGCCGAGCGCAGCAAGGTGCTCCCGGACCTCTTCGGCAATGTATTCGAAGAACGTCTCGACGAACTCGGGCTTGCCCGAGAAGCGGGAGCGCAGCTCGGGATTCTGGGTCGCGATACCCACCGGGCAGGTGTCGAGGTGACACACACGCATCATGACGCAGCCACTGACCACAAGCGGAGCGGTGGCAAAGCCGAACTCCTCGGCGCCGAGCAGGGCCGCGATCACGACATCCCTGCCGGTCTTGAGCTGGCCGTCGACCTGGACCACGATCCGGTCACGCAAACCGTTGAGCACCAACGTCTGCTGGGTCTCGGCTAGTCCCAGCTCCCATGGCGCGCCGGCATGCTTGAGCGACGTGAGCGGCGAAGCGCCAGTGCCACCGTCATGCCCTGAGATGAGCACCACGTCGGCGTGCGCTTTGCTGACGCCGGCCGCGACCGTGCCCACACCGACCTCGGCCACGAGCTTGACGTGGATGCGTGCGGAGGGATTGGCGTTCTTGAGGTCGTGGATCAGCTGGGCCAGATCCTCGATCGAGTAGATGTCGTGATGCGGGGGTGGCGAGATCAGTCCCACGCCCGGGGTTGAGTGACGGGTCTTGGCCACCCATGGATAGACCTTGTGACCGGGCAGCTGGCCACCTTCACCGGGCTTGGCGCCCTGGGCCATCTTGATCTGGATGTCGTCGGCCTGGGTGAGATACAACGAGGTGACGCCGAAGCGACCAGAGGCCACCTGTTTGATGGCCGAGCGTCGCACCGGGTCAAGCAGACGGTCCTCGTCCTCTCCGCCCTCACCGGTGTTCGACCGGGCGCCAAGGCGGTTCATCGCCACGGCGATCGTCTCGTGAGCCTCTTGGCTGATGGATCCGTAGCTCATCGCCCCGGTGCTGAAGCGCGCCACGATCGCGGCGACCGGCTCGACCTCGTCGATGGGCACCGGCGGGCGACTCCCAGCAAACTCGAACAGCCCGCGCAACGTCATCAGTCGCTCGGACTGCTCATCGACCCTCGCGGTGTACTGCTTGAAGACGTCGTACCGGCGAGCTCGGGTGGAGTGCTGCAGACGGAATACAGTCTCCGGGTCGAACAAGTGGGGCTCGCCCTCACGGCGCCATTGGTATTCCCCGCCCACGTCCAGCTTGCGGTGCGGCAGGTGCACGGCATCCAGCGGGTATGCCGTCGCATGACGCGCGGCCACCTCCTCGGCGATGACCTCGAGCCCAACGCCGCCGAGCTGTGAGATCGTCCCGACGAAGTAGGAGTCGATGAGATCGTGTGAGAGTCCGATGGCTTCGAACACCTGCGCGCCGCGATATGACGCCACAGTGGAGATGCCCATCTTGGACATCACCTTGAGCACACCCTTGCCGAGCGCGTTGATGAGGTTCTTGACGGCCTCTTCGGCGTTGACACCGGTGATGGCACCGGAACGAATCAGGTCCTCCACCGACTCCATCGCCAGGTAAGGGTTGACGGCTGCGGCGCCGAAGCCGATCAGGAGCGCCACGTGGTGCACCTCGCGGACGTCGCCGGCCTCGACGAGCAGCCCGACCTGCGTGCGGGTCTTCTCCCGGATCAGATGGTGGTGCACTGTGGAGGTGAGCAGCAGCGACGGGATCGGCGCGAGGTCACGTCCGGAGTCGCGATCGGAGAGCACGACGAAGCGTGCCCCCTCGGCGATGGCCGCCGACACCTCACCTAAGATCTCCTCAAGGCGGGCCTTCATCGCGACGGCCCCGCCGGACACGTCATACAGGCCCTTGACGACGTACGTGGCATAGCCGGGCAGATCTCCGTCCGCATTGATGTGGACGATCTTGGCCAGCTCGTCATTGTCGAGAACGGGGAACGCCAGAGCGAGCTGTCTGGCGTAGGCCGGCCCGACGGACAGCGCGTTGCCCTCCGGACCGATCACGGTTCCGAGAGAGGTGACAAGCTCCTCACGGATGGCGTCGAGAGGCGGGTTCGTCACCTGGGCAAAGAGCTGGGTGAAGTAGTCGAAGATCAGTCGAGGACGTTTGGACAGCACAGCGATGGGGCTGTCGGTGCCCATCGACCCCAATGCCTCTCCCCCGGTCTTTGCCATGGGAGACAACAGGATCCGCAGCTCTTCCTGCGTGTAGCCGAACATCTGCTGCCGGCGCGCGACCGATGCCGCGGGGTACAGGATGTGCTCTCGCTCGGGCAGATCCTCCAGCTTGATCAGACCGGCGTGCAGCCAGTCCTCATAGGGGTTCTCAGCGGCCAGCGCGGACTTGACCTCGTCGTCGCTGACGATGCGGCCATGCTCGGTGTCAACGAGGAACATGCGCCCCGGCTGCAACCGGCCCTTGCGAACAACACGGCCCGGTTCAAGGTCGAGGACGCCCGTCTCGGAGGCAAGGATGACGAGGCCGTCGTCGGTGACCCAGTAGCGCCCCGGGCGCAGACCGTTGCGGTCCAGGACCGCGCCGATGACGGTGCCGTCGGTGAACGTGACACAGGCCGGACCATCCCACGGCTCCATGAAGCTGGCGTGGAACTCGTAGAACGCCTTACGCGCAGGGTCCATCTCCTGATGGTTCTCCCACGCCTCAGGAATCATCATCAGCACTGCGTGCGGCAGCGACCGACCGCCAAGGTGCAGCATCTCCAGGACCTCGTCGAACGACGCAGAGTCGGAGGCGCCGTTGCTGCAGATCGGGAAGAGTCGCTTGAGGTCGCCTGGGATCACCTCGCTGGCGAGCTGGCTCTCACGAGCCCGCATCCAGTTGCGGTTGCCCTTGACGGTGTTGATCTCGCCGTTGTGGGCGATCACCCGGTAGGGGTGAGCCAGGGGCCATGACGGAAACGTGTTTGTCGAGAAGCGCGAGTGGACCAGCGCCAGCTCGGTGGCGAACCGGCGGTCGGACAGGTCCGGGAAGAAGAGCTCAAGCTGTCCGGTGGTGAGCATGCCCTTGTAGACCATGGTGCGAGCCGACAGCGACGGGAAGTAGACGTCGGCTTCATGCTCGGCACGCTTGCGCAGGCAGTAGGCCAGCCGCTCAAGGCCCAGACCCACCACGCGACCAGCCGACGCCGTGACGAAGATCTGGCGGAAGTACGGCATACAGGCACGGGCTGCGTCACCGACGAGGTCGGCGACGATCGGCACATCGCGCCACCCGAGGACATTCAGCCCCTCCTCCGCAGCGATGGCGGCGATGGTTGCCTCGACGGCAACGCGCTCGTGGGCATCAGTGGGAAGGAAGGCGATGCCTGCCGCGTAGGCGCCCCGCGAGGGCAGCTCGAAGCCCACCACCTCGCGCAGAAAGGCATCAGGGATCTGGGTGAGAATGCCGGCTCCGTCACCCACCGTCGGGTCTGCGCCGGTGGCCCCACGGTGCTCGAGGTTGCCCAGTGCCGTCATGGCGTGGTCGATGATGTCGTGCCCTGCGCTGCCGCGCATGGTCGCAATGAACGCGACACCGCACGCATCGTGCTCGAACTCGGAGCTGTACAGCCCCTGGTTCGCAGGCTGAGCAGAGAAAAACGAAGAGACCACGATCTGACACCGTCCTAGACGTCTCGAGAAAAACCCCGGGAACCTACATGGACGGCGTTGGCCAGCGAGGTGATCGCAGAATACCTGAAAGCTCGCAATCCTGACAGGCGCGAGGCCTCAGTCCGGATGCTGAGAAGGATGCGTCTCGCGCGTGTCTCTTACGCCCAAGCGCCAGTAGGCGAACGCCGCGCCGGCGAAGACGATCACCGATGTCCAGACGTTGAGCCGAAGCCCCAGGACGTGGTTGGCCTCGTCCGTGCGCAACATCTCGATGAAGCCTCGGCCGAAGGTGTACAGGATCACGTAGAGGGCGAAGATCTGGCCTTTGGCAAGCGTGAACCGACGATCCACCAGCACCAAGGCCAGGGCGACCAGCAGGCACCACAGGGATTCGTAGAGGAACGTCGGCTGGAACGTGCCGAGGATGCTCGTCGTGCTGTTCGGACACGTGATCGCGGCACCGGCGCCCTGGTCCCAACAGTGGATCTCGAGGCCCCAAGGCAAGTCGGTCTTCGCGCCATACAGCTCGTTGTTGAAGTAGTTGCCCCAGCGCCCGATCGCCTGGGCCAGAACGACCCCTGGGGCCGCCGCGTCGGCATAGTCCAGGAAGCGAACCCCGTTGCGACGACAGCCGATCCAGGCACCCAGGGCACCGAGCGCCACGGCCCCCCAGATACCGAGACCACCCTCCCAGATCTTGAACGCGTTGAGAGGATGGCCACCCTCGCCGAAGTAGGCCTGCGGACTGGAGATCACGTGGTACAGCCGACCGCCCACGATCCCGATCGGGACGACCCACACCGCCACATCCAGCGCCTGACCCGGCTTGCCGCCACGATCGTCGAGCCGTCTCTGGGTGATCCAGACCGCCACGATGATGCCGACGAGGATGCACATCGCGTAGGCGCGGATCGGGAACCGGCCGATGAACCAGACCGCTTGGTCCGGGCTGGGGATGGATGCGATCACTTAGTGGCGGCCTTGACCGCAGCGACAAGGGCCTCCGGCGTCTGCACGTCCTTGGTGACGTCCTTGCCGTTGAGCATGACTGTGGGGGTGCTGTTCACTCCCGCTTTGCCGGAGGCAGTCTGCACATCGGTGACGTACTGCCCGTACTGCCCGGAGGAGGTGCACTTCTGCCAGGTCGTCAGTGCGACACCGGCGATTCCGGAGTCAGCGGCGAACTGCGTGAGCTGGGCGTCGGTGTAGCCCAAGCCTTCCTGAGCCGGTTGGGCAGCGAAGACGGCGGCGCGGTACTCCAGGAACTTGCCTGCGTCGGATGCACACGCGGCGGCATTGGCGGACCGCTTCGAGGAGTCGTTCTTGAGGTTGTCGTCCAAGAAGGACAGGGTGTGCACGACCAGCTTGATCTCACCGGTCTTGGCCAGCGACGCCTTCTGGGCGCCAATCTTCGCCTCAAGCTGGGCACAGGCTGGGCACTGGAAGTCCTCGTAAAGGTCCAGCGTGGGGGCGTTGTCCTTGGCCGTGGCGGCGTTGGCGAGGATGCCGCCGTCCTTGCCTCCGATGACGGCCGCGGGCTGGGCCGAGCCCCCTCCGTTATCGCCCGACTTTCCGCTTGTTCCCATCACGATGGCGACCACCACCGCAATGATCACAAGGGCGGCAATGACCGCACCGATGATGACCGGGTTGGGGCCCTTCTTGGGCGCGGCTGCGGCGATCTTCTTGGAGGCGTCTGGGCGCATGTGGCTGATCTCTTCTCTATCCGAACAAACGGTGGTCAAGGCTGAATGTCGTGCGAGGGCGGGCGACGAGCCACGCGGCGCAGGCTACGAGGCCTGTGTCGCGCAGTATGTCCAATGGGTACTGCGTCTGAGAGGCCTCGATGGTTCCCCCGCCGCCGAAACAACCGCAGTCGATGGAGTACCCGTGGGCCCACGCCCAGCTGATGCCGATGATGAAGGCCAGCATCAAGAGGCCGCCGACCATGGCAGACGCACGCGTGAAGAGGCCGATGACCAAGAGCAGTCCGACCGCGATCTCGACCACCGGCAACGCGTAGCCCACGTAGCCGGCGAAGTCGAACGGAAGGAGCCGGAATGCCTGCACTGCCCTCGCCGAGACCGCCGGCGAGGTCACCTTGAGCGCCCCAGCCACGATCAGGACGACCCCGAGGATCAGTCGAGCCAGCAGGCCGATGAAGTCCGCGCGTCGCCCGCCCCCCTGTAGGTTCACGATCTCACCTTCCCGCTCGGACGCCGGCAGCCAGCTCGGCCGACAGCTTTCGGATCGCGGCGAGCCCGTCCTCTCGCGACCCGGCATCGGTGAGGCATCTCACCAGAGCCGAGCCGACGATCACGCCGTCGGCGAAGGCCGCAACCTGCGCGGCCTGGGCACCGTTGGAGACACCGAGCCCGACGCAGATCGGCGTGTCCGTCAGGAGGCGTGTCCGGGTGACCAGAACCTCTGCCGTGTCGCCGACCGTCGTCCGTGCGCCGGTGACCCCCATGGTCGACGCGGCGTAGACGAAGCCGCGGCACGCCAAGGTGGTGGTCCGGAGCCGCTCGGGGGTCGAGCTGGGCGCAACCAGGAACACGCGGTCAAGGTCGTTTCGCTCGGCAGCCGCGATCCACTCAGCACCTTCGTCCGGGATGAGGTCGGGGGTGATCAGACCGGCCCCGCCAGCCTTGGCCAGGTCATCGGCAAACCGATCAACGCCATAGCGGAGAACGGGATTCCAGTAGGTCATGACCAGAGCAGGGGCACCAGCGTCGGCAACTGCCCGCACGGCTGCGAAGACGTCCTTGAGCCGGGTGCCGCCCTTGAGCGCGACGTCGGCCGCGTGCTGGATGACGGGGCCGTCCATCAGCGGGTCGGTATAGGGCACGCCCACCTCGACGATGTCCACACCCGCCTGCACCATGGCGACCATCGCGTCGATGGATCCCTGGACGTCAGGAAACCCGACCGGCAGGTAGCCCACGAGGGCAGCCCTGCCCTCCGACTTCGCCTTGGCCAGGACTGTTCCGACCCCGTTCACTGCTGCTCCAGCCCGTCTGATTGGAGTCCGTCTTCGAGCACACCGAACCAGCGGGCTGCGGTGTCGACGTCCTTGTCACCGCGCCCCGACAGGTTAACCAGGATGACGCCTTGGGGCCCGATCTCACGGCCGATCTCGAGAGCGCCGGCAAGCGCGTGGGCACTCTCGATCGCGGGGATGATCCCCTCCGTCTTGCACAGGAGCGCGAAGGCGTCCATGGCCTGGGTGTCGGTGATCGGGCGATACTCAGCCCGGCCGGTGTCCCGCAGGAACGAGTGCTCGGGCCCCACGCTCGGGTAGTCCAGCCCCGCCGAGACGGAATGGGACTCGAGGGTCTGTCCGTCCTCGTCCTGAAGAACGTAGGTGAAGGCGCCGTGCAGGACGCCTGGCAGCCCGGTGCTGAAACGGGCCGCGTGCTTGTCCGTGTCAACACCCTCTCCCCCAGCCTCGAGGCCGATCAGGCGCACGGACTCATCGTCGATGAAACGGTGGAAGATGCCCATCGCGTTGGAGCCACCGCCGACGCACGCGCACACGACGTCGGGCAGACGACCAACGAGGTCGAGCACCTGGGCCCGTGCCTCAACACCGATGATCCGTTGGAAGTCACGCACCATCTCGGGGAACGGGTGCGGGCCGGTGACGGTGCCGATCACGTAGTGGGTGGTCTCGACGTTGGTGACCCAGTCGCGCATCGCTTCGTTGATCGCGTCCTTCAGGGTTGCGCTGCCATGGCTCACCGGGATGACTTCAGCGCCGAGAAGCCTCATCCGGGCGACGTTCAACGCCTGACGCTGCGTGTCCTTGGTACCCATGTAAACGACGCACTCAAGCCCCATCAGGGCCGCCGCCGTTGCACTCGCCACGCCGTGCTGACCGGCCCCTGTCTCGGCGATGATGCGCGTCTTGCCCATGCGCTTGGTCAGCAGCGCCTGGCCCAGGACGTTGTTGAGCTTGTGCGAGCCCGTGTGGTTGAGGTCCTCGCGCTTGAGCAGGATGCGTGCTCCCCCCGCGTGCTCGGCAAACTTCGGGACCTCGGTGATGATGCTGGGGCGGCCGGTATAGGTGCGGTGCAGACGTTCGAGCTCGCCCTGGAACGCCGGGTCGATGTTGGCCTTGAGCCGTGCCTCGTCGAGCTGCTCGAGGGCGGCCACGAGGGCCTCAGGGACGTACCGGCCGCCATACGAGCCGAAACGGCCCGGCCGCGTGCCCCCACCGGTCGAGCTGGGATGGTCGTTCATCAGACCCCCTGTTGTCGCAGCGCCGGATGAGCGCCTGCAGCGATGAGATCGGCCACGGCTTCACGCGGGCGACCACCGATCACCAGGCTCTCGCCCACCAGCACGGCGGCCGCGCCCGCGCGGGCATAGTCGAGCACGTCGTGCGGCCCGCGAACCCCCGACTCGGCGACCTTGACGATCTCGGCCGGGATGTGCCCGGACAGTCGGGCAAAGGTTCCGCGGTCGACCTCCAGGGTCTTGAGGTTGCGGGCGTTGACGCCGATGACGCGCGCACCAGCATCGACTGCCCGCTGGATCTCGGCCTCTTCGTGCACCTCGACCAGCACGGTCATCCCGAGGGACTCTGCGCGCTCATGCAGACCGACAAGCGTGGGTTGGTCGAGCGCAGCGACGATCAGCAGGACGACGTCGGCGCCGTAGGCGCGTGCCTCCCAGAGCTGGTAGGAGGAGACCGTGAAGTCCTTGCGCAGTACGGGAATGTCAACGGCTGCACGGACCGCGGCCAGGTCCTCGAGGCTGCCGCCGAAGCGGCGCCGCTCGGTCAGGACGCTGATCACACTGGCACCCCCTGCGGCGTAGTCCGCAGCCAGCCCGGCAGGGTCCGCAATCATGGCCAGTGCGCCCTTGCTCGGGCTCGAGCGCTTGACCTCGGCGATCACCTTGACACCGCCTCCGGCGCGGAGAGCCGCGAATGCGACGTGCGCCGGCGCAACCCGCTCCACGCGGGACTTCAGCTCGTCGAGCGGGATCCGGGTCTGTCGGACGGCCAGGTCCTCACGGACGCCGGCAATGATCTCGTCGAGGACAGTGGTCACACTGAAAGGCTATCCACGGGCGTGTGCTGGTCCGAACCGACCCCCGGGTGCCGTCAGCGAACCGCAGTGTTGGTCTTGGGCCGGTCCGGTTTGGACGCCCCGAAGCCGGCCATCGCCAGGATCTTGCCGGCGGCAACACCGACGACCGCCAGGACGATGCCGACGATTGCCAGAGGCCAGCTCACGACCACGACGGCGAGACAGATCAAGAAGGAGGCGACCAACAAGATCCCGACGGCCGTCCATGCCGCGGTGCTGTGGCCGTGTCCGTGTTCTGCCATGGGTTTCTCCTCGATGTGACGCTCTGCTGTTGATGCCGTTCGCCCAGCCCTGACGTCATTGTGTCAGCGCCAGTCGGCTGCGGGAGCCCGTATGGCCTCACGGCTCGCTCGTGGGATCCTCGCCGCGGGAGAGCTGGTCCCATTCCACGTCGCGTCGGCGACCGAGGTCGCCGGTCGAGCTGAGCGGGGACGTCCGCGCCGTCTGACCCGCGACGGGCGGGTCGTACCTGCTCGAGAGCCCGTTCCAGCGGCTGGCACCGACCAGGGCGCAGAACCCACCGAAGCCCATGACGAGCGTGGCCGAGAGCGCAACCCATGCCCAGCTCCCCGGCTGTCCGTGCGCGACGACGCTACCGCTGCGCCCGGTGCCGGCGGCGGCGAGCGTGCCCAGCGCGCCGCCTGGGTCGGTGAGTATCGAGATGATCACCACCCCGCCGAGGACGGCAGCCAGCATGGCTGACCATGCGGCAATGACACGCACGACTGTTCCGGCGGTGGCCGCGGCTACCGCCGACGCCAGGCCGACCATTGCCGCGGCCAGGGCACCTGGTGCGACGTCAGATCCCCTGCCGTTCAGGACACTTGCGCCGAGAACTGCATCACCGGCCGAGCCCGAGACCCACACGCGAGATCCGCTGATGAGGATGACCGAGGCGCTCATGAGCATGAGGACGAGCACCATCCGTTTGCTGGTGAGCGTGTTGGTCATGGCGTTCGCAACCCCGACGCGGACGCCACTGCTCGTAGAGCCGCCGCCGCCTTGTTGACGCTCTCCTCGAGCTCAAGCTGAGGCACCGAGTCCGCGACGATCCCCCCTCCGGCCTGGACGTATGCCCGCCCGGCCTTGATCACCGCAGTCCGGATCGCGATCGCCATGTCGAGGTCGCCGTGGAAGTCCAGATAGCCGACGACCCCGCCGTAGATGCCCCGACGGCTCGGCTCGAGCTCGTCGATCAGGGCCATGGCACGCGGTTTGGGGGCCCCTGACAGCGTGCCCGCCGGGAACGTTGCGACGAGCACGTCGTAGGCGCTCTGCTCGGGCCGGATGTCGCCGACCACCGTGGACTCCAGATGCATGATGTGGCTGTAGCGCCGGATCGTCATGAACTCCACCACGTCGACGGTACCCGCATGACACACCCGCTGCAGGTCGTTGCGCGACAGGTCCACGAGCATGACATGCTCTGAGCGTTCCTTGGCGTCGGCCAGCAGCTCCTCGCCGTTGGCGACGTCCGCCTCTGGTGTGTCGCCCCGTGGGCGCGAGCCGGCGATCGGGTGCGTGATGGCCCTCCGGCCGGTGACCTTGACCAACGCCTCCGGGCTCGAGCCCACGACGTCGTATGCCGTGCCGTCCGGTGCCGGGAGCCGCAGAAGATACATGTACGGGCTGGGGTTCGACGCACGAAGAACCCGATAGACATCGAGCGCGTCGGCAGGGCAGTCGACCGAGAACCGTTGGGAAAGAACGACCTGGAAGACCTCACCGGCCCGAATGGCGTCCTGGCCGGCCTCGACCATGGCGCGGAACTGCTCAGGCGTGCGGTTGCTGGAAGCCTCTGGTGCCGTCGGCTCGATGACTGCCACGGTGCTGGGCGCCGCGGCAGCGAGATCGGCGGTCATCCGGTCGAGCCGACTGACCGCGTCGGTCCATGCATCCTCCATCCGCTCGTCCGTCGCGTCGTAGTTGATGGCGTTCGCGACCAGGAGCAGGGATCCGTCCGCGTGGTCCAGCACCGCGAGATCCGTGGCGAGCATCATGGCGAGCTCAGGTAGGTGCAGCTCGTCCGGCAAGGTGTCGGGAACCTTCTCCCAGCGACGTACGGCGTCATACGTGATGGCCCCGACCATGCCACCGGTCAACGGAGGTAGGCCAGGGATGGGTTCGGTCGCAAGCGCAGAAACGGTGTCGCGTAACGCTTCCAGCGGGTTGCCATCAGTTGGGGCCCCTACCGGAGGGTCGCCGATCCAGTGCGTCACGCCGTCCTTCTCGGTCAGAACGGCTGCGGAGGCAGCGCCCACGATGGAGTAGCGGGACCACACTCCCCCGTGCTCGGCGGACTCCAGCAGAAAGGTGCCAGGGGCATCCTTCGCCAGCTTGCGGTAGACGCCAACCGGGGTCTCGGCATCGGCCAGAAGCCGTCGCACGACCGGGATGACGCGACGGGTGCGGGCCAGGTCGGCGAACGTCTCCAGCGAAGGCCAGGTCGCGCCATACTCGATGTTGGGCTTTTGCTCATTCATCCGAATGTCCTTGAACCGCGGAATGTCCTTGAACAGCTGCCAGATCGTGGTCGTCAAAGCAGGTGCGCGCTCCGGTGTGGCAGGCAGCGCCGATCTGGTCGACCCGGACGAGCAGAGCGTCACCGTCGCAGTCCAGAGCCACGCTCTTGACGTACTGAGCGTGGCCCGAGGTGTCGCCCTTGCGCCAGTACTCGCCGCGACTGCGCGACCAGAAGGTCACCCGCCCTGACGTCAGTGTGCGATGGAGTGCCTCATCGTCCATCCAGCCGACCATGAGTACTTCACCGCTGTCGTGCTGCTGCACCACAGCGCACACGAGACCGACGGCGTCGCGCTTCAGCCGCGCGGCCGCCTCGGCGGGGAGTGGGGACTGTGCTGAGGTCGGGGTCACCTAGGACATTCTGCCGGGTGACCCCCCTGGGCGAATGCCACAAGTCCACCAGTGTTGGATGCTGGGATGCTGACAATCGACCTCGACGTGATCCGACTGACCCTTCACGTGCTCGCAGCGACCATCTGGGTGGGCGGTCAGATTGTCCTTGCGGCGCTGGCGGGGCCTCTCCGCCGAGCCGATCCGGCTGCTCTCGCCCCCGCGGCCCGCGCCTACGCCTGGGTAGCCTGGCCCGCGTTCGTCGTGCTCATTCTGACCGGCGGCTGGATGCTCGCCGACATCAGTCAAGCGGGCGAGGCGGGCGAGGCCCTCCAGGCCACTCTGACGATCAAGTTGCTGCTCGTCGCACTGTCGGGCATCGGTGCCGCGTTGCACACGTTCGTCAAGAGCCCTGCGCTCAAAGGGATCTGGGCAACTGTAGGCCTGGCGAGCGCGCTGGGAGCCGTGCTGCTGGGCGTCTCGATCGTCGAGGCCGGTTGAAGTCCTCAAGCCCCGCGCTGCTGGGCGACCCAGGACGCGCTGCACCCTCACCTCGGTGGCCGGGTCGACCGCAGACGTGGCTTCGTCCAGAACCAACAGGTCAGGATCAGCCAGATAGACCCGGGCAAGGCGACGGGCTTGCCCGGACCGGATGTTGTCCAACAGCGTTGAGTCGAAAAGGAATCCCTCTTGCGGCACGAGCACCACGCGACTGCGCAGTGAGCTGAACCTGACGGCGCGCAGGTCCACGCCGTCGACCTGGACGCTGCCCATGGTCGGTGTCAGGATGTCGCCATGACCCGGTTTGCCCGCAGCGAGCGCCAAAGCCTGTGTGACACCTTCGAACGCGTGGGTCCCGATGCCCCGACCCTGTGCTCGCCATGGCTGACCCGGGATCTCGCCGCCCATCTCGTCGTGCGCGAGCGCCGGCCCGATGTTGCAGCGGGCATCGTGCTACCCGCTCTGGCCGGCCGCCTGGAAGAGGTGCAGAAAGGGTATGCCGCGTGGGACTGGCCGCGGCTGGTCAACGAGGTCCGGACGGGTCCCCCTGCGTGGTCCCCCGCTTCGCTGGCGATGGTGGACGAGGCCATGAATACCGCCGAGTTCTATGTCCACCACGAGGACGTGCTCCGCGGCGGCCCGGGCTGGAACGCCCGAGAGCTCTCCACCGGTCTCGAGTCGGCACTCTGGCGCATCGTCTCCAAGGTGGCCCGATTGCACTTCGCCGGCTCCCGGGTTGGCGTCGTGCTGGTGGCGCCCTCGTACGGCCGACAGCAGGTCCACACCATGACCGATCTCGGCACGGTCAGCGTCACCGGCAGACCCGGCGAGCTCCTGCTCTATTCATTCGGGCGTCGGGGCGTTGCCCAGGTCGACCTGTCCGGCGCCGAGGAAGCTCTCATCGCCATCTGATCCGATCCGCAGATCATCTGACCCGCCGGCCCAGGCAGTCTGCCCGGCGCGTCGCGCTCAGCGAACGGGCAGCCCATGGGCGCGCAGAGCATCCTTCACCTGGCCGATGGTGAGCTCACCGAAGTGGAAGACGCTGGCGGCGAGCACAGCATTGGCCCCTGCGTCGACCGCGGGAGCGAAGTCGGCGACGGTGCCCGCGCCACCACTGGCGATCAAGGGCACGCTCACCTCTCCCCGGACGGCCGCGATGAGCTCCAGGTCGAAGCCGTCCTTGGTGCCGTCAGCGTCCATCGAGTTGAGCAGGATCTCCCCTGCGCCCAGCTCGGCGGCCCGCGCACACCACTCGATCGCGTCCAGCCCCGTCCCCCGCCGACCACCATGGGTGGTCACCTCGAACTCGCCAGTGGGAGAACCCGATTCGTCGCGCCGACGCCGGACGTCAGCGGACAGGACCAGGACCTGGCAGCCGAAGCGATCGGCGATGTCGGCGATCAGATCCGGACGGGAGATCGCGGCGGTGTTGACTCCCACCTTGTCAGCCCCCGCCCGCAGCAAGCGGTCCACATCGTCAACCGTGCGCACACCCCCGCCCACGGTCAATGGGATGAACACCTGCTCGGCGGTCCGGCGCACAACCTCCAAGATGGTCTCGCGATTGCCACTGCTGGCGGTGACGTCGAGGAAGGTCAGCTCGTCGGCACCCTGCTCGTCGTAGCGCTTTGCCAGCTCGACGGGATCACCGGCATCACGCAGGTTCTCGAAGTTGACCCCCTTGACGACGCGGCCGGCGTCGACGTCAAGGCAGGGGATGACCCGAACTGCGACGCTCACCCTGTCAGCCTAGCGAGCGGACGCCGAGGCCCCTGGCTGTCTACAGTCCAGACATGCAGATCACGGGCGCGAGCGAGGCGATCACCGAGGCACTCCGCGTCATCGGGCATGCCCAGCCACGCTGCGGCGCCACGAAAGTCGTGGCCATCACCAGGCCCAGCGGCGCAGGCAAGACAGACTTCGCTGCAGCTCTGGCCGAACGTCTCCCCGGAGCCCTCGTCGTTCACATGGACGACCTGTACCCCGGCTGGGATGGTCTGGCACAAGCGGTTGCCGACCTGCACGACCAGATCTTGGCCCCTCTCGCACGAGGCGAGCGGGCGGCATACAGGCGATGGGACTGGGTGCACGATCAATATGCCGGCTGGCACGAGGTCCCGGCCACGTCTCTCCTGGTGGTAGAGGGTGCGGGCGCGGGCGCAGGACGGAACGCGGACTTCGAGTCCGTGCTCATCTGGCTCGAGGCCGACCGCGACGTTCGTTTCCGGCGGGGCATCGCTCGCGACGCCGAGGCATTTCTGCCCCACTGGCGCCGGTGGGCCGAGCAGGAAGAGACACTGTTCCGCGCCGACGCGACACGTCATCGCGCCGACCTCATCATGGACACCACGACGTGACCCATCTTTGGGCATGATGGGCGTCATGGAACCGGCGGACAGTAGTGCTGCGGACGCTGCGGCGATGCAGGAACGGACCGGTCGAACGCTCGACGAGTGGGTCGACCTCGTGCGGCACGCGGGGCTCGACCCGCTGCAGCCGGACGATGTTCGCCGCTGGCTCAAGGACGTCCATGACATCCCGCCAGACATCCAAGCGACCATTGCGGATGCTGCAGCCCGTCGCGCGGGATGGGTCGAACAGACCCTGGACGACTACCCGGACGCGTTGTATGCCGGGTCCAAGGCTGAGCTACGGCCCCTCCACGACGGCGTCGTCGCCCTTGCCGCCGGGTTGGGCGATGACTGCGCGGTGGAGGCTCGCTCGACCGCCACACATGTCGTCCGACGGACTCAGTTCGCTTCAGTGGCGCCCGGGCCACACGGCACGCTGCGGGTTGGTCTTTGTTTCCGCGCAAAGGTCCCGGCCGACACGAGGCTCAGCGAAGCCAAGGCCTTCGGGCAGTCAACCCATTGGGTCCACCTCGCCTCCGACTCCGACGAGAACGACGTTCGTTCTCTGGAACCACTGCTTCGTGCGGCCTACGACCAGAACGGCTGAGCCCTGACCTCCTCAGCGCCCACCGACAGTCAGCCCGTCGAAGAGGTCAGCCTGCCGCCGGTGTGGCTCATGGCGCTGGCACTGGTCGCTGTATCAGCGAACCTGCGAGTGGCCATCGCCAGTGTCCCGCCACTGACCAAGGTCATTGCCGCCGATCTTGATCTGTCCCACGCGTGGATTGGCGCAGTCACGACGCTTCCGGTGCTCTGTATGGGGCTCATGGCGCCTGCGGCCCGGCGCATGGGCGAACGACTCGGTGCCGCCGTCTCGGTCCAGATCGCGATGATCGCAGTGTTCGCAGGTGTCCTCCTGCGCTGGTGGGGCGACCAGGTTTGGGCGCTGTTTGCGGGTACGTTCGTGGCGGGTTTCGGCATCGCCGTGGCTGGCGCGCTGCTCCCCCACCTGGTCAAGTCCGTGTTCCCGCCCGAACGCACCGGGACGATCACCGGCCTCTACATGTTCGCCATGATGGGCGGCGCTGCGGTTTCGTCTGCGGTGTCAGCGCCTCTCGCAGCACGTTTCGGATCATGGCAAGGCTCCCTGGCCTCCTGGTGCATCCCTGCGGCAGTCGGTGCGCTCGCCTGGGCGCCGGTCGCGCTGCGGCTCTCGCGGCATCGGGCGGCCAACCCCGTTGCGGCCACGAGCCATGGACTGCCCTGGGGACACCCGACGGCTTGGCTCATCGCGACCTACCTCACCATCCAGTCCTGGCAGTTCTACTCGAGCCTGGCCTGGATAGCTCCGACGTATGTCGCGCGCGGTTGGGACGGCTCGACGGCGGGCTACTTGTTGTCGGCGTTTGTCGGCGCCCAGCTGATCTCGGGTCTGCTGGGACCGGTGCTCACCGACAAGGTTCGTGACCACCGAGTCCTGTTGATGCCGGCCGCCGGCCTGGGGCTCGTGGGCATGGTGGCCCTGCTCGTGGCACCCGACGCCGGCGCCTGGGTATGGGTGTGCGTGCTCGGGCTGGGGCAGGGCGCAGCGTTCTCCATCGGACTGGTGCTGCTCGTGGACTACGCAAAGACCCCCGCCGGCAGTGGGCGTCTGACGGCTATGGCCTTCTTCGTGAGCTACACGATCGCGTCATTCGGACCCACCGTCACCGGAGCCCTGCGCGACCTGACCGGTGACTTCCATGTGATCTGGTTGCTCATGTCTCTGATGATGCTGGTCCAGATGGCTCTGGCGATGCAGATGAAGCCGGGCCTGCCGAAGGTGCCCTAGCTAGCGTGGCCGAGCATGCACCTGGACCAGCGCCGTCAAGCGGGCCGCCTCCGCCGGGGCAAGGGGTCCATCAGCCTTCTGGATCGCCATGACCGCAACGGTGTCGGTGTCATCGAGATCCACGCTCACCCACGGCGCGCCGCCTCCGAACTGCACCCGGACGATCTGCGCCCACTCGAGCTTGCGCGTCGTGATCAGGTTGCGGATCACCAGTCCCTCGGTCGATGGAGTCGCCCGGATCGAGGCGTAGCGCCACAGCGCTGCCGCAACAGCGACACCGCAGAGGGCGAGGAAGACCCGGTCGAGGAGGTCCCAGCCGCCATAGAGCGGATCCACTCTGGGCAGCGAGATCGCTCCCCCGGTGAAGATCACCAAGGACAGCGCTGCCATCACCAGTGCCACCCGCCGCCCGCGCCGCGGACGAAACACCGCGTACGGGTCAGACTCATGACGACCGTCGGCTGACGAACGGGACATCAGATCCGGCAGGCCGCAATGTCGGTGACAAGGATGGCGCGGGCGCCAAGGTCGTAGAGCTCGTCCATGACCTGGTTCGTACTGCTCCGTGGCACCATCGCACGTACGGCAACGTAGCCCTTGTCGTGCAGGGGCGACACGGTCGGTGACTCCAGACCGGGGGTCAGCGCGCATGCCTGCTCGACGAGCTCAACCCGCACGTCGTAGTCCATCATCACGTAGCTGCGCGCGGTGATCACGCCCTGCAGACGTCGGGCCAGTATGTCGAGCGAGCCGTGAGCCGGACTGTCCGCGCGCCGGATCAAGACCGCTTCACTGCGCAGGATCGGCTCACCGAAGACCTCAAGCCCCTGCTGCCGCAACGTCGTTCCGGTCTCAACCACGTCGGCGATCACGTCCGCGACGCCCAGCGTGATGGCGGTCTCGACCGCGCCGTCGAGAAGAACGACCTCGGCGTCGACACCGTGCAAGGCCAGATAGGCGGACACCAGCCCGGCGTAGCTCGTGGCGACCCTCTTGCCCTGGATGTCCTTGACGCTCTTGGCAACCCCCGGCTTTGCGGCGAAGCGGAAGGTCGAGGCGGCAAAACCCAGAGACATGGACTCGACCGCGGCGGCGCCGGAGTCCAGCAGGAGATCACGACCGGTGATGCCACCATCGAGACTGCCAGAGCCGACGTAGACCGCGATGTCACGTGGCCGCAGGAAGAAGAACTCGATGTCCTGCTCAACGTCGATCAGCACGAGCTCCTTGGGCTCTCGGCGCCCTCGATATCCAGCCTCACGCAACATGCCCGCAGCGGATTCGGACAGAGAACCCTTGTTGGGCACGGCGATTCGTAACATGTGATGGGTCCTTGCGTAGCGGGCGGGCGCTGGGGTCAGGGGTGGGCTCGGGTCAGAGGTGGGTGTAGACGTCGTCGAGAGAGACGTCGGAAGCAATCATCATCACCTGCACGTGATACAGGAGCTGGCTGATCTCCTCGGCCGTGCGCTCCTTGCCCTCGTGCTCAGCGGCCATCCACACCTCGGCCGCCTCTTCGACGATCTTCTTGCCGATCTCATGAACCCCGGCGTCCAGCGCGACAACGGTGCCCGACCCCGGTGGGCGCGTGGCAGCCTTGTCGGTCAGCTCGGCATACAACTGCTCGAAGGTCTTCACGAGGGTCAAGGTTACTTGGCGCGCACCGTGCGGTGTTCAATGTGCTTGTCGACAGCCTGCTCAGGCGTCAGCGCCAGGACCCGCTGGACGTAGATGCCCGGCAGGTGGACGGCGTCGGCGTCGATCTCACCCGGCTCGACCAGGTGCTCGACCTCGGCGATCGTGATCCGGCCCGCCATCGCAGCCACCGGGTTGATGTTGCGGGCGGACTGTCGGAACACCAGGTTGCCGTGCCGGTCGCCCTTCCAGGCCCGCACCAGGGCGAAGTCGGTGCTGAGCGCGTGCTCCAGCACGAAGGTCTGGCGCTCGCCGTTCCAGATCATCTCGCGGGTCTCCTTCGGGAGCGACGCCTTGGCGACCGACCCGTCAGGGGCGTACCGCATCGGCACCCCCCCTTCGGCGACCTGGGTGCCAACCCCGGTCGCCGTGAAGAACGCCGCTATGCCCGCCCCGCCAGCCCGCATCTTCTCGGCGAGGCTGCCCTGTGGCGTGAGCTCGACCTCGAGCTCGCCGGAGAGGAACTGACGCTCGAACTCCTTGTTCCCGCCCAGGTAGGAGGCGACCACTCGTCGGATCTGCTTGTGCTTCAACAGAATCCCCAACCCCCAGTCGTCCACACCACAGTTGTTCGAAACCACCTCAAGATCGGTGATGCCGCTGCGATGCAGCTCGCCAAGGAGAACATTCGGCACCCCGCAGACGCCAAATCCACCCACCGCCAGCGACGAGCCGTTGACGATCCCGATGACCGCCTGCGCTGCGCTGGTGACGACTTTGTCCATGACCTTGCTTCCTGGTTGGTCTCGGGGGGCTCGTTCCCGGTCGCGCTAGGCGAGCGAGCGCACCTCGGGCGCGGCATACGTGGTGGTGCGCTGGCGAACGGGGCGGCCGATGCCCTCCGCGATGGACGTCAGCTCCTCAACGGTCTTGGCCGACCCATGGTCCGATCCGGCCATCCGACTGATCGTCTCTTCCATCAGGGTGCCGCCCACATCGTTGGCCCCGCCTTGCAGCATCGCACGGGTGCCGTCAACTCCGAGCTTCACCCATGAGGTCTGGACGTTGTGGATGCGCCCATGCAGCATGAGTCGGGCCACCGCGTGGACCGCCCGGTTGTCCCTCATCGTCGGTCCCGGGCGCGCGAGTCCGGCCAGATAGACCGGCGCATTGGTATGGATGAACGGAAGCGGCACGAACTCCGTGAAGCCTCCAGTGCGGTCCTGCAACGTCGTGAGGGTGCGCAGGTGTCCGACCCAGTGGCGTGGGTGGTCGACATGGCCATACATCATCGTGCTGCTCGACGGGATGCCCAGCTCATGGGCCGTCGCGACGATCTCGACCCACTGCGCCGAAGGCAGCTTGCCCTTGGTCAGGACCCACCGGATCTCGTCGTCGAGGATCTCGGCCGCAGTTCCGGGGATCGAGTCGAGTCCGGCGTCCCTGAGCTCCTCGAGCCAGGCACGCACCGAGATGCCGGACTTCGCCGATGCGGTCGCGATCTCCATCGGGGAGAACGCATGCACGTGGATGCCGGGCGCAGCCGACTTCACCGACCGGACGATGTCCGCGTATGCCGTCCGCCCCAGCGACGGGTCGATCCCGCCCTGCAGGCAGACCTCTGTGGCGCCCAGCGCCTGAGCCTCGGCGGCACGCTGCCCGATCTGCTCGAGGGACAAGGTGAAGGCATCCGCGTCGCTCTTGCGCTGGGCGAATGCACAGAACCGGCATCCGACGTAACAGATGTTGGTGAAGTTGATGTTGCGGTTGACGACGTAGGTGACGTCGTCGCCGACGGCGTCGCGGCGCACGTCATCGGCCAGTGACGTGACCGCCTCGAGGTCGGCGCCATCGCAGGTGAGCAAGGCCAGATAGTCGTCGTCCGTCAGGCCTGCAGGGTCGTTCTGCGCGCGAAGGAGGGCCGCCCTTACGTCGGTGTCGAGACGCGGAGCCGCAGTGAGGGCATCCGGCGCGCGGGTTGCGACCTCTGCCCAGCTGCCATAGACCTCGTCGAAGTCACTGCGGCGATCGGCGCTTCTGCCCCCCTCGTCGACCTCGCGATGGAGATCCACCCGCCCATGACCGGTGCCGCTGACATGTATGCCACCGTCCGGCTCCTGCCACGGCAGGCCCTGCGGCTGGGCGGACGGGTTGGCCAGGCCGGTCTGCCCATCGGCCAACGCCCGAACATGCGGATGCAGTCTGGGGTCGATCCAGGGCTCATCCCGTTGGAGAGCCCCAAGGACGTATCGCGCGCCGGTCGTGAGCCGTTCAGCCAGCCTCAGCCCGCAGTCCTCGGTCCAGCGACTCAGGTCGTCGATCTCGGGCCACGGACGCTCGGGGTTGACGTGGTCCGGGGTGACCGGCGAGACGCCGCCCCAGTCGTCGACGCCGGCAGCCAGCAGGAGCGGGATCTGCTCCGGTTCGGACAGGTTCGGCGGCGCCTGGACGCTGACCGAGGGCCCCAGAAGGAGCCTCGTCACGGCAATCGTGGCGAGGTACTCCTCCTCGCCCAGGTCCGGCGTCGAACGCATCGACGTGTCGTCCTTGGACCGGAAGTTCTGGATGATGCACTCCTGGATCGAGCCGTACTCGCGCGCGACCCGCCGGATGGCCAGGATCGAGTCGAGCCTCTCCGGCAGCGTCTCACCGATGCCTACCAGGATGCCGGTCGTGAACGGGACCCCAACCCGCCCTGCGTCCTCGAGCACCCGCAGCCGAACGGCCGGATCCTTGTCGGGAGAACCGAAGTGCGCCTGCCCCTCCTCTTCGAAGAGCCGCCGTGATGTGGTCTCGAGCATCATCCCCATCGACGGCGCAACCGGCTTGAGCCGCTGCAGGTCTGACCACGACATGACGCCGGGGTTGAGGTGCGGCAGCAGGCCCGTCTCCTCGAGGACCCGGATGGCCATGGCCCGCACGTAGGCCAACGTGTCGTCATACCCGTGGGCGTCGAGCCACTCGCGTGCCTGGGGCCAGCGATCCTCAGGTCGGTCGCCGAGGGTGAACAGCGCCTCCTTGCAGCCCTGTGCGGCACCTGCCCGAGCAATGTCGAGCACCTCGTCAGGTGAGAGGTAGGCCGCGGGGAGACGATGCGGGACGGTCACGAAGGTGCAGTAGTGGCAACGGTCCCGACACAGACGAGTGAGCGGGATGAAGACCTTGCGCGAGTAGGTCACGGCCCCGGGTCGGCCGGCCGCGACCATCGCGGCATCGCGTACCCGGGTCGAGGACTCGAACAACGCCTCGAGGTCGTCGCCACGGGCGCCGAGCAGGACCCTCGCCTCTGCCTCGTCGAGAGCCTTGCCGTCACGGGAGCGGGCCAGGGCGCGGCGCATCGCATTGTCGGTCAAGGCATCGTCGGTCAGGACCACAGAGTCAGTCACCCGCGCAGATTACTTGTCGCCGCCAAAGCGACGCCGTAACGGGTGCCGTTGAGCGGGCTGGCGCGCCGATACGTGCAGCGGAGAACCCGAACCGATTGACGGGTTGGCTCCCGCGCGGGGAGAGTGCAGTAGACCACCAGAGCAAGCCAGGAATCCGAGCTGTTGTCCAAGGGACCACCCACGTTGTCCACAAGTCACGAGCACACCGGGTCCGCGCCAGACCGAGATCGACCTGACCTGCGTGCTGACTGCGCGAGCTGCTTCGCGCTGTGCTGCGTCGCTCCGGCCTTCTCGGCCTCGGCGGACTTCGCGATCGACAAACCCGCCGGGCAGGCTTGTCCTCACCTGCAACCGGATTTCCGTTGCGGAACTCACGCAAGCCTCCGGGAGAAGGGTTTTCGGGGTTGCACGGTGTACGACTGCTTCGGCGCGGGACAGCGGGTCTCCCAGGTCACTTTCGGCGGACAGAGCTGGCGGCAAGCCCCGCACACCGCACCGTTGATGTTCGAGGTTTTTTCGATCGTGCGGGATCTCCATGAGCTGAGCTGGTATCTGACCGAAGCGCTGACGCTGCAAGCTGCCGGTCAGCTCCACGATTGGCTCCGCCTCGCGCTGCGGGAGACCAGCCGCCTCACCCGGGGCAGCCCTGATGCTCTCCTTCGACTCGACGTGGCAGCACACCGACGAGACGTCAATGCCCTGCTGCTGCAGACGAGCGAGAACGCGCGATCCGAGATCCAGCACACGAAGACGGACTACCGGGGGGCGGACCTGATCGGGGCGAAGCTCGAGGGCGCCGACCTCAGGGGCGCCAGCCTGAGAGGGGCATACCTCATCGGTGCCGACCTCAGACGTGCCGACCTGAGATTGGCCGACGTCATCGGTGCCGACCTGCGAGGCGCCGACCTTGGGGGTGCCAACCTGACCGGGAGCATCTTTCTTGTCCAGTCGCAGCTGGACTCGGCCAAGGGCAACGACGAAACGAGATTGTCTCCGTCGTTCGTTCGTCCAGCGCACTGGGCGTCTTCGGGAACCTAGGCTTTCAGGTCACGCAGGCTGGACACGGTTGCCACCGCTGCGGTCGCGGCCTGGTGGCCTTTGTCTTCACTGGAGCCTTCCAGACCCGCGCGATCCAGCGCCTGCTCCTCGTCGTCACACGTGAGTACGCCGAAGCCGACTGGGACGCCGGTCCGAAGGCTGACGTCAATCAGGCCCATGGTCGCTGCCTGACAGATGTAGTCGAAATGCGGTGTGCCCCCCCGGATCACGACGCCGAGGGCAACCAGTGCGTCATACGAGAGCGCCAGCCGGGAACAGGCAACGGGCAGCTCGAACGCACCGGGCACACGGACCAACGTGACGGAAGAAACCCCCGCATCCGCCAGACCACGCCGGGCGCCCTCAATCAGGCCGTCCATCACCGTCGTGTGCCAGGAAGCCGCCACGATCGCGACGTTGAGACCGCTGCCGTCGATCTGCAGAGTCGGCACACCCAGCTTCATGCGGATGCCCCTTTGTCGTCTGCGTCAAGATTCAGATCGTGACCCATGCGATCTCGTTTCGTGCGCAGGTATGCCGCATTGTGTGCACCCGGCACCATCCTGAGCCGTTCGACCGCCACGACCTCGATGCCGTAGTCGCGCATCGCGTTGACCTTCATCGGGTTGTTCGTCAGCAGCCGCACCGCCTCAAGGCCGAGGTCAGCCAGGATCGCCGCGCCGGCCGCATACTCACGGGCATCGATCGGAAGGCCCAGCTCGGTCTGCGCATCGACGGTGTCAAAACCCTTGTCCTGCAGCTCATAAGCCTGCAGCTTGCTGAGCAGACCGACCCCCCGGCCCTCG
>DASRVZ010000232.1:0-11260 GCA_035654835.1 Dermatophilaceae bacterium
GGCACCGCCGTCAAGCTGGTCGGCCAACCGAACCGATCAGCTCCTCGAGAGCGGCGCGATAGCCGCTGAAGTCACGCTTCTCGGACATCCCGTTGACCAACGCCCACCGCACGACTCCGTCACGGTCGATCAGGAACGTCCCACGTTTGGCGAACCCTCCAGACTCATCGAAGACCCCGTAGGCCTGCGCGGTCCCACCGTGCGGCCAGTAGTCGCTGAGCAGCGGAAAGAAGTAGCCCTGATCGTCAGACCAGGCCCGCTGGGTGAACATGTGATCGCACGAGATGGTCAGAACCTGGACGTCGTCACTCTCAAAGGCGCCGAGGTCGTCGCGAATCTCGCACAGCTCACCGGTGCAGATGCCGGAGAACGCAAACGGGTAGAAGACCACCACGACGCTCTTGACGCCCCGGTAGTCGGACAGTGACACCGGTTTGCCGTTCTGGTCCCTCAGGGTGAAGTCAGGAGCGACCTCTCCGACTGTGAGCACCTCGCGTGCGGCGGTGGTTCCGTCGGTGCCCGTCATGGCCCCAGTCTGTCAGCAGTCACCAGCGCGGCATGCCGGCAGTCACCTGAGCGGCCTGCCAACGTCAGCGTCGGGCTGACTTGGGGGCGACCAGTCGGGTGCCGTTCCAGTCTCTGGCGGCATTCGTGCTGCCGGAGGTATGAAGCCCTGTCGTCACAGCTGCCTCCTGGATGTCGCTGGGATCGACCTGCCCCACCCGTCCAGCCTTGGGCGCGAGCAGCACGATGAACCCACGCTCCGCAAGGTTGGTCAGTGAGTCCACAAGAGCATCGATGAGGTCGCCATCCTCCTCGCGCCACCACAGGACCACTGCGTCGACGACGTCGGCGTAGTTTTCGTCCTCGAGCTCGGAGCCACAGATCTCCTCGATCGCCAGACGGAAGTCCTCATCGACGTCCTGGTCATATCCGTACTCTTGGACTACCTGTCCAGCGGCAAAGCCAAGCTTCGCCACCGAACCGTTCGTCGCCGCGGCTTCCGCGGTCGCAACCACGAGTGTTCCCCTCTGACGTGGACCCCGGCTCACGCCGCGATCGTTGGATATTCCTGTGCGTAGTCCACCCGGTCTGGGTGAATCTTGCAAGCAGACACGATAAATACCATCACTGCGGGTCGGACCGGCTGGTCATACCGGACAGTAGCCCCACCACGTTGTGACGCTTGAGCGATTTGTTAGAGGATGGCGGACGTCACCTGAACGCATCTGGCGTCACTATCCACCATCGCCGACGGCAGTGACACGCTCATCAGTGACACGCACGTCACGAGAAAGGACACAGCTCGATGGCACGCGACGAAGCCGGACCCATCCTGAACGGCATCCCGAGTCGGATCCCCGACATCGACCCTGAGGAGACCCAGGAGTGGCTGGACTCCCTGGATGCCGTCATCGACGAGGTCGGCCGCACCCGGGCCCGTTATCTGGTGCGCAAGCTGCTCGAACGAGCCCGCGAGCGCCAGGTGGGGGTTCCCTCGCTGACCACGACGAACTACATCAACACCATCGATCCCGAGGCTGAGCCGTGGTTCCCCGGCGATGAGGACGTCGAGCGTCGCTATCGCGCCTTCATCCGCTGGAACGCCGCGATCATGGTCCACCGCGCACAGCGGCCCGGGATCGGCGTAGGCGGCCACATATCTTCTTTCGCCTCAGCTGCCACGCTGTATGAGGTCGGCTTCAACCACTTCTTCCGTGGCCGTGACCACGAAGGCGGCGGCGACCAGATCTACGTCCAGGGCCATGCGTCCCCCGGCATCTACGCACGGGCTTTCCTCGAGGGTCGGCTGTCCGAGGCTGAGCTCGACGGGTTCCGTCAGGAGCACAGCCACGTGGTGGACGGCAAGCCGCTGTCGCTGTCGTCCTACCCCCACCCGCGGCTCATGCCGGACTTCTGGGAGTTCCCGACCGTCTCCATGGGCCTGGGCCCGATGAACGCGATCCACCAGGCGCAGTTCAATCGCTATCTGCACAACCGCGGCATCAAGGACACCTCCCAGCAGCACGTCTGGGCGTTCCTGGGTGACGGCGAGATGGACGAGCCCGAGTCACGAGGTCTGCTCCAGCTCGCCGCCAACGAGGAGCTCGACAACCTCACCTTCGTCATCAACTGCAACCTGCAACGCCTCGACGGACCGGTCCGCGGCAACGGCAAGATCATCCAGGAGCTCGAAGCAACCTTCCGTGGTGCCGGCTGGAACGTCATCAAGGTCATCTGGGGCCGCGGGTGGGACCCGCTGCTGGCGCAGGACCGCGACGGCGCTCTGGTGAACCTGATGAACACCACGCCCGATGGCGACTACCAGACGTTCCGCGCCAACGACGGCGCATACGTCAGGGAGCACTTCTTCGGCGGCGACCCGCGCACCCGCAAGATGGTCGAGAAGATGTCCGACGACGACATCTGGAGGCTCAAGCGCGGCGGGCACGACTACCACAAGGTCTATGCGGCCTACAAAGCGTCGATGGAATACACCGGCCAGCCCACCGTCATCCTCGCCAAGACGATCAAGGGCTACAGCCTGGGCACACAGTTCTCCGGGCGCAATGCCACGCACCAGATGAAGAAGCTGACCCTGACCGATCTCAAGGGCCTGCGTGACACTCTGCGGATCCCGATCAGCGACGAGCAGCTTGATGCCGATCCGTATCTGCCGCCCTACTACCACCCCGGCGCGGACGACCCGGCGATCCAGTACCTGAAGGAACGCCGCGCCAAGCTCGGCGGATCGCTGCCTCACCGCAGGGTGGAGCACGCGCCGCTGAAGCTGCCCGACGACAGTGTGTACGAGGTCGTCAAGCGTGGGTCGGGCAAGCAGCAGATCGCCACGACCATGGCCTTCGTACGGCTGCTTCGGGACATGATGCGCGACAAGGAGTTCGGTCGCCGCGTCGTCCCGATCATCCCCGACGAGGCTCGCACCTTCGGCATGGACTCGTTCTTCCCTACGATCAAGATCTACAACCCCCACGGCCAGCACTACACCTCGGTCGATGCCGACCTGATGCTGGCCTACAAGGAGTCGGCCGAGGGGCAGATCCTGCACCTGGGCATCAACGAGGCCGGTTCGGTGGCAGCGTTCACCGCGGCCGGGACGTCCTACGCCACCCATGGCGAGCCGATGATCCCGATCTACATCTTCTACTCGATGTTCGGGTTCCAGCGCACCGGGGACTCCCTGTGGGCCGCCGCCGACCAGATGAGCCGCGGCTTCCTCATCGGTGCCACAGCCGGTCGAACGACCTTGACCGGCGAAGGTCTGCAGCACGCCGACGGTCACAGCCCGCTGCTTGCCTCCACCAACCCCGCTGTCGTCTCCTACGACCCCGCGTACAGCTACGAGATCGCGCACATCATGCAGGACGGCCTGCGCCGCATGTATGGCGAACAGCCCGAGAACGTCATCTACTACATCACGGTCTACAACGAGCCGAACGTCCAGCCGGCCGAGCCGGAAAACGTTGACGCTGAAGGGATCCGGCGCGGAATGTACCTCCTCGCGCCGGGCTCCGGAGAAGGTCTGCACGACGATGGACGCCGGGTCCAGCTGCTCGGTTCCGGCGTCGGCGTGCCGTGGGTCCTGGAGGCGCAGGAGCTGTTGCGCAACGACTGGGGCGTCGTCGCAGACGTCTGGTCGGTCACCTCATGGGGCGAGCTGCGGCGCGACGGCCTGGCCGCAGACGAACAGACGTTCCTGCATCCCGACGAACCGGAGCGCGTGCCCTACGTGACCCAGCGGCTCAAGGACGCACCCGGTCCCATCGTCGCGGTATCGGACTTCATGCGTGCGGTCCAGGAGCAGATCGCGCCGTGGGTCCCCGGTGATTTCACCGCGCTGGGAGCCGACGGCTTTGGCTTCTCCGACACCCGCGCCGCAGCTCGTCGCTACTTCCACATCGACGGCCCCTCGGTCGCCGTGCGGGCGCTTCAGATGCTGGCCAAGCGAGGCGAGATCGACGCATCGGTGGCCCGCGAGGCAGCCGCGCGATACCGCCTGCTCGACATCACCGCGGGTGCCTCCGGAAACGCCGGTGGCGAGTCGTAGGCGACTCACCGGCATGCCAGCTCATGGCCGCACCTCGTGAAGTCGCACAGATTGCTGCTCGCCAAGCCTGGGGGGAACGATCTTTGCGACTTCACGGCCGCGGTGCGATGACTGCCTCGTGGAAGGGTCATTGTGGCCGACATACAATTAGGCTGACCTTATGGCAGCCACACGTCCGCGCGGCAGCGCGGCCACACAACGGCGCATCGAGCGCAGCTCCGGCGCGCTCTCGACCACCGCGAACAAGTACATGGAGACCCGGCACGACTGGTACCGCGCCCTCTCGGCGGAGGACCGCTCATGGGTCGGACTCGTCGCTCAGGCCGGCATCGCGGGCTTCCTTGCGTGGTATCGCGACCCCAGCGAAAACCCCCAGGTCTCGGTGGACGTGTTCGGGATGGCACCGCGCGAGCTGACCCGGTCGATCAGCCTGGCACAGACTCTCGAGCTGTTACGGGCGGTCGTTGACGTTGTCGAGGACGACGTCGCCCATCTCGCGGCTCCCGGCGAGGAGCAGATCTTGCGCGAGGGGGTGTTGCGCTACTCACGCGAGATCGCCTTCGCGGCCGCTCAGGTCTACGCCCGCGCAGCCGAGGCCCGCGGTGCCTGGGACGCGCGGCTGGAGTCCCTCGTGGTTGACGCCGTCCTGCGTGGTGAGGCCGACGACTCGATGCAGTCCCGAGCGTCCGCGCTGGGCTGGGGGTCGGTCAACCACGTCGCCGTGGTCGCCGGTTCCACACCAGAGGGCGACACCGAGGGGGTCGTGGACACTCTCCGGCGAGCCTCGTCGCACCACGGGATCGAGTCCCTGGCTGCAGTGCAGAGACGACGGCTGGTCGCCATCCTCGGGGGCCTGCAGGACCCCACGGCCACGGTCCACGCGTTGGCCGAGTGCTTCGGCGACGGCCCCATCGTCATCGGCCCCACGGTGCCTCATCTGTTCGCCGCGGGACGCTCTGCCAGGGCGGCGCTCTCTGGCCTCGGAGCTGCCCGCGCCTGGCCCGATGCTCCCCGTCCCGTCCTCGCCGACGATCTGCTGCCGGAGCGGGTGCTGGCCGGTGACGCCCAGGCCCGCCTCGCCCTCATCGAACACGTCTACCGTCCGCTGCTTGCCTCGGGGAGCGCCCTGTTCGAGACAGCCTCCACCTATCTGGACGGCGGCGGCGGCCTCGAGTCCACGGCCAGGATCCTGTTCGTGCACCCCAACACCGTCCGCTATCGGCTCGGACGTATCGCCACGGTGACGGGTTATGACCTGAGCCATCCCCGTGAGGCACACACCGTGCGGATGGCGCTCGCGGTCGGCCGCCTGGCCGAGTCCAGCCAACGACAGTGGCGGCGTTCGCTGGAGGGTCATCAGCCCGAGATACCCCCGACCCACGACACGTCGCTTCTTGGAGGAACCCTCTAAAAGACTCTTTTGGAGGAATCCTCCAAATGGAGTAGCGATAGTTGGTACCGGTCGGTTACGACATGATCACGGCTCAGGCGCGAGGCTGAAGAGGTGCTCATCATCGTCTGCCCTGGACAGGGCTCCCAGACCCCCGGCTTCCTCGCGCCCTGGCTCGAGCTGTCGGGATTCCGCGACCGTATGCAGTGGCTTTCCACCGTCGCCGGCATCGACCTGGTCAAGCACGGCACCCAGTCCGATGCCGAGACGATCAGGGACACCGCGGTCGCGCAGCCACTGATCGTCGGCGCGGGTCTCATCTCGCTGCTGGCCCTGTTCGAGCACCCAGCGGACGGCTTCCGCCTGGTTGCCGGTGGCGCCGGGCACTCGGTCGGCGAGATCACTGCCGCAGCCGCAGCCGGCGTCATCAGCGCCGAGCAGGCCATGGTCCTGGTCCGCGAGCGCGGGCAGCTCATGGCTGAGGCGAGCGCGGTCAGCGCAACGGGCATGAGCGCGATCCTGGGCGGCGACAAGGATGACGTGGAACAGACCCTGCTCAGGCACGGCCTCACCGCCGCGAACAACAACGGCGGAGGCCAGATCGTGGCTGCCGGGACCATGGAGCAGCTCGCGGCGCTGAACGCCGACCCACCTGCCAAGGCACGGGTTATCCCGCTGCAGGTTGCCGGCGCCTTCCACACCGAGCACATGGCCTCCGCCGTCAAGGGGATGGCCGACCTGGCTCGCGCGATCTCCACCCATGACAGCCGCTCTCGTCTGGTGTCCAACCGGGACGGGACGGTGGTGCACAGTGGCCGTGAGGTCCTCAACCGCCTGGTGACCCAGATCAGCAGCCCCGTCCGCTGGGACCTGTGCATGGAGACGTTCAAGGACCTCGGGGTCACCGGCCTGATCGAGATCCCGCCGGCCGGGGCATTGGCCAACCTGGCCAAGCGGGGACTTCCGGGCGTCGAGGTCCTGGCGCTCAAGTCTCCCGACCAGCTCTCGGAGGCCCACCGCATGGTGCGTGAGCACGGACAGCCCAATCAGATCGCCGACAGCCCCACCTGGCGGTTGGTCATCGCACCGGCCAAGGGCGTCGTCAGCTTCACCCGTACCGAGCCTGGCGCCACTGTGGTTCCCGGCTCCGTGGTCGCTGCCGTGAACACCCTGCGGGACACGTTCGACGTCACAGCACCCCACGGCGGCCAAGTCATCGAGTGGCTGGTCGAAGACGGTGACCCCGTCTCCCCCGATCAGCCTCTCCTGCGGCTGCACCCCACCCATTCCTGAGTCGTGCGACAGAACAAGGTCGAGCAGCTGAACACCATGGAGCCCACCACATGACAACGATTCCCCAGCAACGCCGGACCCTGACCACCACGGCCGGAGCCGCCTACTCCCGCATCTGGGGCGTCGGCGGATACCGGCCCGAGCGTGTGGTCACCAACGAGGAGATCTGCGAGCACATCGACTCCTCCGACCAGTGGATCCGTGAGCGCTCGGGCATCATCACGCGTCGTTTTGCGGCCGCTGACGAGACCGTGGTCGACATGGCGTCCGCCGCTGCTAACGAGGCGCTCCGGTCGGCAGGTCTCATGGCTTCGCAGATCAGCACCGTCATCGTCGCCACGGTCACCCACCCGTACCAGACACCGGGCGCCGCCCCGATCGTCGCTGAGCGCATCGGCGCCACCTCCGCCGTCGCTTTCGACATCTCCGCGGCCTGCGCGGGCTACTGCCACGGCATCGCGCTGGCCAACGACATGGTCCGCGGTGGCAGCGCCACGTTCGTCCTCGTGATCGGCGTCGAGAAGCTGTCCGACTTCACCGACAAGACCGACCGCGGCTCGGCCTTCATCTTCGGCGACGGCGCCGGCGCCTCGATCGTCGGTCCCTCGGACGTTCCCGGGATCGGCCCCACCGTGTGGGGTTCTGACGGCTCCAAGTGGAAGACGATCTCGCAGCGCAACTCCTGGATCGAGGTGCGCGACGGCGACGTCGACTGGCCGGCGATCACGATGGAGGGGCCGGAAGTCTTCCGCTGGGCAGTCTGGGCCATGGCACCCATTGCGCAGGCGGCGCTCGACCAGGCAGGCATCAAGGCCGAAGACCTCGACGCCTTCATCCCCCACCAGGCCAACATGCGCATCATCGACGCATTGGTCAAGAAGCTCAAGCTGCCTGACCACGTTGCCGTCGCCCGCGACATCGCCGAGACCGGCAACACCTCAGCGGCATCGATCCCCCTCGCCACCCAGAGGCTGCTCGACTCCGGTGAGGCGCCGCACGGTGGCCTGGCCCTGCAGATCGGGTTCGGCGCCGGGCTCGTCTACGCCGCGCAAGTCATCGTCCTGCCCTGAAATCTCCCGCCGTCCCGACGGGCCATTCGGGTCAGACAGTTCGACACGTAGATCCCCAAGAACCGCGACAACAAGGAGTTCACACCATGGCCGCCCTCACTGAGCAGACAATCCTCGAAGGTCTCGCCGAGATCGTCAACGAAGAGACTGGTCTCGACACCGCCTCGGTCCAGTTCGACAAGTCCTTCACGGACGACCTCGACATCGACTCGCTGTCGATGATGACCATCGTCGTCAATGCCGAGGAGAAGTTCGGCGTCCGTATCCCCGACGACGAGGTCAAGAACCTCAAGACGGTCCGCGACGCCGTGGGCTTCATCGTCGGCGCGCAGGCCTGACCCTGTCTGTCCGCTGTGGCGCGTGATGGCCCGATCGGTTGCCACGCGCCACGGCAAGCCCCACCTGAACTGTAGGCAAGCGGCTCCCCCCGCAAGCATCAAGCCGACCGCCGTATGCCGTACTCACCGGACCGCACCCGTGCCCCGGACCCCTGAACACAAGGAGCAGAACCGCCAATGACCCCTAACCACGAGCAACGCATCGTCGTGACCGGTCTGGGCGCGACCAGCCCCGTCGGAGGCACCGTCGCCGAGACCTGGGAAGCGATCCTGGACGGCACCTCAGGCGTGCGCACCATGCCGTTCGAGTGGGTCGAGACCTATCAGCTTCCGGTGAAGTTCGCGGCCATGATCAAGCAGTCTCCCTTCGAGGTCCTTGGCAGGGTCGAGGCCCGGCGCCTCGACCCGGCCGGCCAGTACGGTCTGATCGCCGCCCGCGAGGCTTGGGCCGACGCGGGCACACCGCAGGATGAGCCGGAGCGTATTGGCGTCGTCATGGGCTCTGGTATCGGTGGAGTCAACACACTTCTGGACCAGTGGGACACCTTGAGGGAGAAGGGCGTTCGCCGCGTCTTCCCCCTGGCCGTGCCCATGCTGATGCCCAACGGTCCGGCCGCAGCAGTCTCCCTCGAGCTCGGCGCCCGAGCCGGGACGCACACGCCGGTGAGCGCCTGCGCCTCCGGGGCAGAGGCCATCGGCCTCGCCGTGCAGATGATCCGCAGCGGCCGCGCTGATGTCGTCGTCGCCGGCGGCACCGAGGCCGCCATGCACCCCATGCCGATCGCCGGCTTCGCAGCGATGCAGGCCCTGTCCACTCGCAATGACGATCCCGAGGGCGCTTCCCGTCCCTATGACACCGGCCGCGACGGGTTCGTCCTGGGCGAAGGCGCCGCAGTGATCGTGCTGGAGACCGAGGCACATGCCAAGGCCCGCGGTGCACGGATCTACGCCGAGGTGTCCGGGATGGGCATGACCTCGGACGCGTACCACATCGCCGCACCAGACCCCGTGGGCGCCGGCGCATCCCGCGCGATGCTCGAAGCCGTGTCGAGCGCCGGGCTCTCGCCCAAGGACATCGTCCACATCAACGCCCACGCCACGTCGACCCCGGTCGGTGACATCGCCGAGTCCAACGCCATACGTCTCGCCTTCGGTGACGACACCGAACACATGGCAGTGAGCGCAACCAAGTCGATGACCGGCCACCTGCTCGGCGCGGCCGGTGCGCTCGAGACGATCCTCACCATCCTTGCCGTGCACCACCGTCTTGCCCCCGCCACGATCAACCTCGAGAACTTCGACCCCGAGATCTCCCTCGACGTCGTCCACGTCGAGCACCGCAAGCTTCCGGCCGGCGACATCGCGGCCCTGAACAACTCGTTCGGGTTCGGTGGCCACAACGTGGCGTTGACCATTCGCAGCGTCTGATTCGCAGCTGGTGGCTGTCTCGACTCGTCTTCGGCCGAGAAGGCTGCGCGTCTTGTGCGCTTGTGTGACGCCTTTGGTGTCCCGCTCATCGTGCTGGTCGACGTGCCCGGTTATCTGCCCGGCGTGGGCCAGGAGTGGGACGGCGTCGTCCGACGTGGCGCCAACCTGCTGCATGCCTTTGCCGAAGCCACCGTTCCGCGCGTCACACTCGTGACCCGCAAGTCGTATGGCGGTGCGTACATCGCGATGAACGCCCGATGCTTGGGCGCGACAAAGGTATTCGCGTGGCCGACGGCCACCGTCGCCGTCATGGGCGCGGTTGCGGCCGTGCGTATCCTGCACCGTCGACGCCTCGCTGAGGTCCCCGAAGAGGACCGCACACAGGTCGAGAACGAGGTGGCCGTCGAGCACGAGGCGCTCTCCGGAGTCTGCCGCGGGCAGTGGAGATCGCCGTGGTCGACGAGATCATTGCGCCCACAGCCACGCGCAGCGCCCTGGCTGTGGCGATCGCGGAAGCGCCGCGGCAACCACGGCAACCACGGCAACATCCCGCTCTAGGGCAACTGCTCGCGGGCAACGGCTCCAGGGTGGTGGTTCGAGCGCCTCAACCCACCTTGTGCAGCCAGCGAACGGTGGCTCCTTCACCGGCATACCGGAACGCTTCGAGCTCGTTGTCCCAGGCCCGGCCGAGCAGCAGATCGAGCTCCTGGCTCAGGACGGTGGGGTCGCCCTTGCTGACCGAGATGGCCGCCCTCAGGCGATCCTCGTTGACCACGGAGTCGCCGCTGGCCGAGGTCCACGTGTGGTGAATTCCCAGGCTCGGCGTGTGTGACCAGCGAGAGCCGTCGCTGCCGGCGCTCGGCTCCTCGGTCACCTCGTAACGAAGGTTGTCCCAGCCGCGCAGAGTGCTGGCGACCCGGCCACCTGTGCCGGCTTCGCCCACCCAGGACAGCTCGCTGCGCACCAAGGTCGGGCCCAGTGGTTGACCGGTCCACTCCAGCGCAACTCGCTGACCGAGCACCGACTCCAGCGCCCAGGTGATGTGAGGGCATAGCGCAGTCGGGGTGGAGTGAATGAACACCACCCCGCGCGTCATGACACGTGGCATTGAGACAGGCATCCGGGCCTCCTGTGTGCGAGGGACGTCTTCCCCAACGACCTCGACACGGACCGGCTCTGTCATGCAACGGCTGCCAAACGAATCGGCAGTCGCGACAATTGTGCCCCATTAGTCACAGGAGCACCAGAGGTCGCGCGATAGATTGTTGACACCCGGGAAACGCCAGGCCCCAGCGCCCGACCCGGATGGCTGTCGAGACTCGCGATAGGCTCACCCGCGCGCACGCAGTCGTATGCCGTGCTCACGGGGCAGTAGCTCAGCTGGTTAGAGCAACGGACTCATAATCCGTCGGTCGTCGGTTCAAGCCCGACCTGCCCCACTGGTGTTTCCGCAGGTCAGAGGCTTGCGAGTTGCCTCCCGCCTCCCGAAACCGTCCCTCGGGAGAGGCTTGTGGCACATTTGTGGCACATCGCGACTGGATCTGTTGTCAACTTCCATGCGCTCGGGCTCATTTAGGCCGACGCGATTGGAGCGTCTGAGCGTCGCCATCGTGACGCTTCTGAGCCGACCGCAGCAGCCGAGGGCACGGACGGGAGCGCAACTTGCTTAGTT
>DASRVZ010000233.1:0-19288 GCA_035654835.1 Dermatophilaceae bacterium
CAGCGACATCGCGTGGGACGCCCTGCGATCAGTCCCAGTCACGGGCGGGGAGCGACAGCGTGCCCTCTGCGATCAGGACCACGGCCCATCAGTGCAGACACGCCGCCGTGCCGGACCTTCCTACATGAGGCAACGAACCGACCCACGCGGACCTTTCCGATGAGTCAACGCGAGGTCCTTGACCGGGCGGTCAGTCAGGGTGAGAATGGCAGTACCGGTCCGTCTTCGGAAGGGCGGGCCATCAGTGCGAAAGGTGGTTGGTTTGCATGAGTAAGTGGACGCACCCACAGGGTCTGGCCGCGCTTGTTGCGGGGCTCTACGCGGCGCTGTCCCCGATCTGGACGACGACGCCGACAGATACCAACAAGGCCATGTACACGATGATCGCTCTTGGGGTCATTACTGCGGCGGTGGCGCTGTTCTCCCTGACCAGCCCGGGCAGGATCGCTTTCGAGGGACTCGTCGGGTTGATGGGCGTGCTGTTCGTCGTATCGCCTTGGGTCATGGGTTTCAGCACCGGTTTCGCTGCGTTGGCGTGGACCGCGTGGATCGTGGGAATCGTGGCGCTGGTGGCAGGTGCGGCGGATGTGCAGATGACCCGCTCGGAGCACCGTCGCGGCGTGGTGGCCCACCACTGAGGTGGTGCCGCACCGCTGAGGAGGAGGATTTTCGATGGTGCGGGTTCGCACGGCAGGTCCCGGGCGGGCCCGCGCCCTCGTTACCGATGGCTCCTTGAGCCCTCGGGATGGCTCTTCGACCGGCGGCACCTCTTCGAGCGTCGGCGAGGTTGTGGGCAGCGGCGACGCGCGCGAACGGATTCTTGACGCTGCCGAGGACCTCTTTGCCGCAGACGGCTTCGATGCGACACCCACCGCCCGCATCGCTCGTCGAGCCGTAGTGGCCAAGGGACTGCTCTTCTACTACTTCCCACGCAAGATGGACCTTCTGCGCACGTTGTTCGTCGAGCGACTCCCTGTGCATCCCTTGTCGGGCGTCGCCGGGATCGCAGTCCCGGGGGACGTGGCCGGCTCGCTGGTGCGGCTGGCGGACAAGATCGGCCTCACCGGTCATCACTCGCAGGTGCTCAGCGCGATCTTGTTCCGCGAGGCCAGTACCCACCCTGACGTGCGCGACCACCTTCGCGCCCTGTACGCCGCGCTGATGGAGCTCACCGAAGCGGTTCTCGACGCGGCCAGCCCGCGAAAGCTGGACCGCGGTCGAAGGACAGCGGCCGCCGGTACCTTCGTGGCCGTGCTGCTGCACGAGGCCAACTTCCACCGGTTCAACGGCCCGGTTCCAGACCTCGGCGCGACTGCCGAGATCATCTCCGGTGCTCTGCTCGAATAGGAAACATTCATGGACCACCCGACCTCGCAAAAACTCGTGCAGGAACTCAGGCGAAGGCCAAGCGGACACGGTGATGGCCCGGTGGGACCAGGCGTTGCCATTCTCACTGATCAGGCGGAGGCCGTGAAAGACCTTGTCCCGGTAGTGCGGGCAACTCTGTTGTATCGCTTGGGGTCGGCTCGCCGCCGATCCAGAGCACTCACCGCAAGAACTGGCCAAGTTGGCCCTGCGACCAATCCCGGACGTCGTGACGTCGCCCACGACCCGGCGCCCGCCCGGATCGTGCGGGTCAACATGTACCTGCACGGCGATGGCGGCAGCTGCATCTACCGGCTTGACGCCCTTGACCCCCAGACCTCGGCAGCACGTGCGTCGCTGTTCGTGAATGTCCGAATCCTGAGCAACGCCAACGATTTCAACGATGGCGAACACTCACGGACTGCGGCGAAATCTGCGGCGTTGCTACACGCATTGCTACATGGATCACGCGCATCCCGTCGTCGGACGGGTGGGCATGAAGAATGTCGACGTCAGAAAGCCGAAGCGCCACGAAAGCCGTGTCGCCACAGGGTGGTTGAGCCTCGACCCAGCCCTCTTTGATGCTGCACACAACCCTAGGCGCGAAGTCTGACACGTCTGATCTGTAAGAAAGACCGGACTCCGTGAGGCGTCCCAGAATTGGCTGGTTTCGATGTTTGAGCGCACAACGCTTGGCTCAGCGGTCTCTGGGTTGAATGACCGTTGGTGTCGTGTACGCGTCTCGGGCCAAGTCAGCCGGGTGCGCAATCGCCACCGCGGTCGAGATCGCATGCTGCCCGGCCTGTCGCTGGGCCATCTGTTCCCGTGTCCGGGGTTCCCCACCCAGGACCGCACTCGCATTGACATGCCGCTGCTCGCGGTAGGCGGCGATCGTATCGAGTCGTCTCAGCCATTCTTCTCGACGTACAGGTACTGCTGGCGGGCGGCCGAATCTTAGGGTCCAAGGGTCTCTGCGCTGGAGCGCTTCCAACACAAGTGCTCTCACGTTTTGCTCGATGAGCGTGCGGCGCTCCTGGAGCGCTCGATCGGCGTCCCGGTCAGTGACAGAGCAGGCCGCCGGGAAGAGTCCTACGATGCGGTCCGGCTGTACTCGTCCGGCGGCGGACTCGAGCCACTTGCTGACCCGGCCGTGGAGCAGCGCAGCGATGTCATCTGCGCTGCTGACGCTTCGGCCCTGGACCAGCGCCGGCAGAGCACGGCTTAGATCGAGTCCGCGTGCTTCGGCATCGCGGAACGCTGCCATGAGCGGGCCCCAAGCCTCGGAGCCACGAACGGCGTCGGCGTCGCTCGGCGTGAGCCCGGATGAGGCGACGAGTGTCTTGTATCGCTCTTCGTTGGCGTGGCGGGCGATGGTGTCGTACTCGGCCCATAGTCTGGCGATGCTTTGGCTGTTCGCCCATTCCTCGCTGATGGTCAGGGTGGCGGACTTGTCGACGCCCGAGTTGGCCAGGACGTACCGCAAGACGTCGACCGGCGCGAGCTCCTCGGGCGGTTCGTGGGAGGTGGCTACCTCGGCGTCGTACCTGGTGTCGACGTACAGCCGGTTGCTCTCCCGCCCCCGCGTCGCCATCACGTACAGGGGCTCGCGCAGCGTGGTGGCCGAGACGAAGGCGTGGGCGGTGTCGACGGTTCGGCCCTGGGCACGGTGCGCGGTGGTGGCGTATCCAAGCTCCACATGCTCGCGAACGTAGGCGGCGGGCAGAGTCGCGCGACCCGTTCCATTGGCGCGCTGGACGTCGAGAGCGCCATCGCGGCGCATAGAGACCACAGTCCATTGGTCGCCGTTCTTCACCCAACCCCGCCCGGTGGCCAGGCCCCGTTGGTTGCGGCGGGTGACGACCGAATCGCCCATGCCCACAACGGATCCGCTGGCCGTCTCGACCCCCACCGACGCGACTTCGCCGGCGCCGACGCGGTCGACCCGGGCGCGGTTGTTGAGGTCGAGAACGGTTTGGGAGTCGTTGGCGATCATCAGTGAGCGTTTCCCGGCGCGGGTGTCGTCGCGCCAGGCCTCGTAGAGCAGGTCGAGCATGGACTCCCGGTCCCCTCCCTCGACCCGCGAATGTTCGGTGTATGTGTCGGCGGCGTCGGGCCGGCCGTGGCGCAGTTCGACGGACGCGTCTCGTTCCCATTCGTTGCGGAACCGGCGGACGTCGTACAGCTGCGGGACGTCGTCCCGATCCTTGGCGAGCAGGTGGAACGCCCCGCCGGCGGCGACCGGGGACAGCTGGGCCCAGTCCCCCACCATGAGAACTTTCGCCCCCGCATTCCTCGCCTGCTCGGTGAGGGCGTCGAGCTCGAACGTGCCGGCCATGGATGCCTCGTCCACGATCACCAACTGCCCGGGGCGAAGCGACCACCGATCCACCTCATCGGTGATTGTTCTGGCCCGGCGGAGAAGGGTGCGGGTACGCAACGACGGACTGGCCTGGTGCAGTTGGGCTCGTAACTGGTCGAGCTCCGCGAGGCGCTGGGGTTGGCGGCCAGCTTCGGTGAGCCACTTGGTTGTGTTCTCTGTCGCTATGCCCACCACGTCGGCGAGCACCTCCGCCGCAGCGGCGGACGGGGCAAGGCCGACTACCGAGCCGGGCCCGTGCTCACGCTCCCAAGCTTCGCGGACCCCGCGCATCGCGGTGCTCTTCCCCGTCCCTGCGGCACCGACCAGGACGTCGACGACCCTCCCGCAGACGACGATCTGTTGCACCGCCGCGGACTGGCCGGCCGACAACGGATGGCCCTTCCCGGGCAAGTTCCGTGCGCAGACATCAGCGGCGACGATCGGGGACACACTCGGCCCACCCAGGGCTCGACTCGCGGCGAGGAGGCGCAGTTCGGCGTCGAGCAGGTCCTGCGTGGTGTAGATCTCGGACCCACGCGGCCGGAACCTCGACGACCCATCCGGGCGCTGAAACGCGACAGGGGTGTGCACCAGCTCGGGCGCGCTGATCAGGAGCGCCTCCCCCACCGCCAGATCGCAGGTGCGCTCCACCACGGCCATCCGGTCGTTCGCGGTGGCGAACCGGACCCCATGAAACTGCCGCAGCACCTCGGCGAACACGTTCGACCGCGCGAACGTCGCCCGCTTCTCGGCCACCGTATGAACCGCCACCTTCGCGGCTTCGACGAGCATCTCATCGGCCAGGTCACCCGCTCGAAGCAAGGGCAGGTCGTTACGTCCGGCCAGCGTTTCGACCCAGGCGACAGGATCCGACCTCAGCACCTCTCGGGCTCGGCCACGCCAACCGTCAACTAGCTCGGCGAGCGGGCGGACGTGCTTGTCCGGCCGCGTCGAAAGCGTTGCTTGTTGGCGCAGCTTCAGCACCTCCCGCGCGCTGGGTTGCCGCCCGCTGGAAGCCACAAACCCCGCAACGAGAACCTCTTTCGCCGCCTCGATGTCGGTGCTGCGACTGGAGAACTCCTCCTGCAACCGCTCCGACACCCCGGCCACCTCGTACTTCGGGACGTCGGAATGACGCCGCGTACACGCCTGCCACCCCCACCCCAACGCCTCGGTCAGGTAGTCCGACAGCACCCCGTTGTACATCTCCGACAGGCCCACCACGGACCGGAACAGGCCCCGGGAATCCAGCGTCCGCCACACCCCATCCGTGGTCTGAACCCGGTTCATCACCACCACATGCGTATGCAGCTGCGGGTCCCCCGCCCGGGAGTCCCAGTGATCGAACGCCGCCGCCACCACCCCAAGAATGTCCTCCTGCACCACACCACCCGCACCCGACCGGGAGGAGAACACGTGCTCCTCCGCGTAGGCGATGACGTGCTCCAGCGCGCGCTGATGAGCGGCGTAAATGCGCCCTTGAGTCGCCTCGTCCGCGACCGCCCACACCACACTCACGGACTTGGGGGCGCTGAAGGTCAGGTCGAACCCGGCCACCGGCAGCGACGCCTTGCGCGTCACACCGCGGGAGTCGAAGTGCGCCGGCCCGCCACGTCGCGGGGACCGGCCCAGCTGCTCTCCCGTGATCGGATCCTGCAACATCCCCAACATCCGGAACAGGTGCTCTTCGGTCGCTGTGGTGCCGACCAGGACGCCTTTGCCGTTGTTTAGACCAGCGAGTCCGCGGCCGAGGAACCGGCCCGGTGGGGTGCCGGACTCGGCGTAGTACCGAGTCAAAGCCGAGGCCGTATGCCCCGACCCGTCGGCCCTGGCGACCGAGGACATGAGGTACCGGTACCCGGCTCCCAAACTCATCCGGCGGATCGACATCGTCATAGACTCGGCCCTCACCAACGTCCTCGCGGCGACGGTCGCGAAGCCGACCGAGCCACACGGCATACCGGCCGGGCGGGGCACTATCGCCACTGAGACCACCTGAGTGCCAGACGTGTGATAGATCGAAGGGTTTGTCTGAGGGCGGGGTCCAAGCGAACAAGGCGGGTCAGGCCAACAAGAGGATCTGCCCTGGTGAAGCTCCACTATCCATCGGTCTGGGCCCAGGCCAGAGCACCGTGAACGATCCCTGGGCGAACCATGGGCCACAGACTCCCTGTCAGCACCCGCCTTCTGGCCCACGACGTTGGATCTACATGGCTTCGGCGATCTGGTCGACCCACGTGTTGACCGCGGCGACAGCCTCCTCGAGAGTGAGGTCGACGAACGAGCCGGCCCGTGCGGCCGCGAAGTCGGCCCGCCAGTGCTCATGCGCGACAACCACGCACGGCCAGGTGCGTTCGGTCCGTCCGAGCGCACGGGCATCAACAGCACGAGCCGCAAAGATTGCCTCCGCGGCAACCCGAAGTTCGAGCAACGTCGGGCGGCCTTCCGTGCGGACCAGGTCACGGAGCATCAAGAGGTCGACGACGTCGCGGGGCCGGTCGTTGATCGACGCAGGCGGGTCATGCGGATCGGTGCATGCATGGAGCTTCTGTGCGATCTGGAACCGCAATGCCAGAGTCGCGAGGGTGTCCGGGCTCGGGAGTCCGAATCCTGCAAGGGATGGGGGAATGACGACCTCGGAGCTGTCTCCGGCACCACCTTCGTCAGAGGCAACCTCGACCTGAACTCTTCGCCACGTCGTCGTTCCGACGCGCACCTTCACACTGAAACGCATCGGTTTCGTGACCCGGGATGGTGTCTTGATGTACTCGACTGGTCCTCGTTCAATGGCCAGCGGACCCCACGGCTCCTTGATGACTTCGTCGAGGACGACCAGGAACCGGGTCAGGTCACCACGGACGAGGCCGTCGATGTCGCCGGTTGCGCGTGCGTCAAGGCCAAGGCGGTGTTGGAGGAGCGTTCCGCCTTTGAGGAGGAACAACGGACCGGCCTCATCGACTGCACGTTGCAGAGCTGCGACGACCACCGTGGAAGCGATGAGCCACCCAAGCCGGCCGCCACTGATCTCCCCGCCAAGCGTCTGCTGAGCCTGAGCGATCCAACCGTCAAGGACGCGGGCAGACCGAGGTTCCTTCTGTTTGGGCTTGAGTTGGTTGATGGCTTCGCTGAATGGGGACTGGCTCATGAGACCTTTCGAGTCAGGTGCGCGTTGAGGCGCCGGCGGTCCGCGTCCCGGATCATCGCCTTCTTGTATGCGGTGGTGATCGCTTGCCGGAGCAGGTAGGTGGGCACACCGGAGGTGAGCCCCTGTTCGATCGCGGTAAGCGGGGTCACGGTGCGTATGCCCTCCCACCATGTGACCTGCTCGGGGCGCAGGTGCTGGTGATGGATGACGTACCCCTCGCCGCCGGCTCTGCGAATGCGGCGCCCGAGAGGAACGGTCACGTGGTACTTCGAAGGGTTGATGTCGCCTAGCTCGTACGCGGCCAGGGCGCTGTCATGCGACAGAGCTGCCGCGGGGTCACGAGTCCACAGGACGGCGAGAGCTTCAAGGTCATGGCCGGTCGCTGGCACGGTCGGGAGCCGGTAAATGCCACGGGCGGGCCGTTCGATGTGCCCACGCCACGCGGCCTGCTTCAAGGCGTCGTATCTCACGCCCGCTTCCTCAGCCTGTTCCACAGTCACGTACCCGTGCTGGTCAGCTGCAACCTCCCAGAGTGCATCCCAACCAGCCATGTCACAACCGTAACACAGCGTCACTGTTCTGACAGGAACTCTCGCGTGACCTCGTCACAAGAGCCGACGACACGACGCACGTCGGAGCATCGCCGAACAGGATGGCGGGGTTACCCCAACCCCAAGACAGCCACCCGAATGCTCAGCGACTCATGGTGTCCCCGCCAGCCCGTAGCCGTTGAGTAGTGAACGCACAAGGGCGAACATTGAAGGCGCCGAATGACCCGGGAGGAACCATGACAACAACAACAGGAGAGCATCTCGTTCTCACCATCGAGGAAGCGGCCGATCGGCTCTGCATCGGCCGGACGTTGATGTACGCCTTGGTCAAGGGCGGCGCCGTCGAGTCCGTCCGCATCGGCCGACTTCGCCGGATCCCGCTTGACGCTCTGGAGAACTTCCTGAGCCAGCTGCGAGAGTCCCACGCCCACATCGCAACCTGAGCTCAGCAATGGCGCGCGAGAAGGCCGGCCGCCAGGCCAACGGTCGATCAACGATCTACGAAGGCAACGATGGCTACTGGCACGGGCGCGTGACGGTTGGCGTCCGACCTGATGGACACCCAGATCGGCGCCATGTCATGTCTCGGCACAAGTCCGTCGTCGCCGAAAAGGTCAGGGACCTTGAACAGAGCCGGAACACCGGTTCACTGCTCAAGCCAGGGGAGAAGTGGACGGTGGAAGAGTGGCTGACTCACTGGCTGGAGAACATCGCGGCGCCCTTTGTGAAGGTCAACACCCTCGCGGGCTACCGGGTCGCAGTGAACCACCACTTGATCCCAGGTGTCGGCAACCACAAGCTCACCGAGCTGCGGCCGGAGCACCTGGAGAAGCTCTACCAAGACATGCTCCTGAAGAGGACCAAAGGCGGCACGCTGACGAAGCCGGCGACGGCGCATCAGGTCCACCGCACCGTTCGCACGGCGCTGAACGAAGCGGTTCGCCGCGGCTATCTCGCGAAGAACCCCGCGACGTTGGCGAGGACGCAGCGCATCGATTCGGACGAGGTCGAGCCGTACAACGTGGATGAGATCCAGCGCCTCTTCCGTACTGCGACGCAAACTCGAAACGGCGCAAGGTGGGCTATCGCCTTGGCACTCGGACTCCGGCAAGGAGAAGCCCTGGGTTTGAAGTGGTCGGACGTCGACTTCAGGACCCAGACTCTGGCAATCCGGCGCGGCCGGTTGCGACCGCAGTACGAGCATGGCTGCGCGGGCAAGTGCGACCGAAAGTATGCCGGCTACTGCCCCCAGCGCGTCCAGACACGACCGGAGACCGACACCACGAAGTCACGCGCGGGACGTCGGTATGTCGGCCTGCCGGACTCTCTGTCCGATCTGCTCAAGGAACACCGCGCCAAGCAGAACCAGGAGCGTCTGCAAGCGGGGCAGATCTGGGAGGACGGGGACTGGCTGTTCGCCACGCCGACCGGTGCTCCGCTCAACCCCCGGACCGACTGGGGGCAGTGGAAGAGGCTGCTCAAGGACGCCGGCATCCGCGACGGACGCCTTCACGACGCACGCCATACCGCTGCGACAGTTCTTCTCCTGCTCGGCGTCAGCGAACAGACGATGATGGGCCTGATGGGCTGGTCCAACCCCGCCATGGCGCAGCGTTACGCACACATGGCCGACCCGATTCGCCGGGATATCGCGACCCGAGTCGGTGGCCTGCTCTGGGGTGACCAAGCGAGGGCTTCCGCCAAATAGCCGCCTCACCTCGTTGGACGCTTGCCCCTCTCAGCTCGGCCGGGGGGGTTGAGCGCTGGGCGCGTGAAAAGTAGCGCCTGCGCGGAGCCAAATGAGACTAGAACTGAGACTAGGACCCGAAACGCCGCCCCGGGCTGACTGCCCGGGGCGGCGTGCTGAGCACGAATTCGTGCTCAGAAACGGCGGTGGCGGTGGGATTTGAACCCACGGTGGACTTTCACCCACACACGCTTTCGAGGCGTGCTCCTTTGGCCGCTCGGACACGCCACCGTGGGGGAGATTACTAGAGTCGGTGCCCCGCAAAGAAATCGAGCAGGATCTGTGAGCACTCCTGCTCGCGGATCCCGCCGATCACCTCGACCCGATGTGTGGCCCGCCGGTCGCGCACGACGTCCCAAACCGACCCACATGCGCCGGCCTTCGGGTCCCAGGCTCCCAGCACCAGACGCTCGATCCGCGCCAGCATCAGCGCCCCGGCGCACATGACACACGGCTCGAGGGTGACGACGAGAGTGCAGTTCTCGAGGCGCCACTGCCCCAATGCTGTTGCGGCGGCACGTACGGCGATCACCTCGGCGTGCGCGGTCGGGTCTCCCTTCGCTTCGCGCATGTTGCGCCCGACCCCGAGGATCTCCCCCTCGGGGGAGAAGACCAGCGCCCCGACAGGCACGTCGCCCGAAGCGAGCGCTTCGGAGGCGACCTCGAGCGCCTGACCCATCCATACGGCATACCGTTGGCGGGCTGGGGGGGCCAAGGGATCGGTCACGCGCTAAGTTTCGCGTATGCGCGTCCACATTGCAGACCATCCGCTCATCGCCCACAAGCTCACGGCGCTGCGGGACAAGAACACCGACTCCCCCACGTTCCGTCGGCTGGCCGACGAGCTGGTCACCTTGCTGGCCTACGAGGCGACCCGCGAGGTCCGTGTCGAGTCGTTCGACATCGAGACTCCCGTCGCCCCGACCACCGGCGTCAAGCTGGCGAGTCCCAAGCCACTGGTCGTGCCGATCCTGCGGGCCGGCCTCGGGATGCTGGACGGCATGGTGCGGTTGTTACCGACCGCCGAAGTCGGCTTCCTCGGCATGGTGCGCAACGAGGAGACCCTCGAGGCAACGACCTACGCCAATCGACTGCCCGATGACCTGTCCGGTCGGCAGTGCTACGTGCTCGACCCGATGCTGGCGACCGGCGGCACCCTCGCTGCGGCCATCCGCTACCTGGTCGACCTCGGCGCCGACGACATCACGGCGATCACCTTGCTGTGCGCCCCTGAGGGCATCGAGAGGCTCGAGGCAGCCGTCGCCGACCTCAACGTCCCCGTCACCATCGTCACCGGCGCAATGGACGAGAAGCTCAACGAGCGCGGCTACATCGTGCCCGGACTTGGCGATGCAGGCGACCGTCTGTACGGTGTCGTCTGACCAGGTGACCGGCGCGCCTCAGCCACGAGGGAACGCTTCCTTGGCATGGTGGGGTGAAGTTGTGACCACCGCAGGAAGCCCTACAAAGGAGATGACGTGCAGCGCGTCAAGAAGATCGTGCTCTGGGGCGTGCTTGCCTTTTTCGTCTATGCGATCGTGAAGTCGCCGAGCCAGGCTGCCGACATCCTCCGCACCCTCTGGGACATCGTCGTGCAGGGCGCCAAGAGCATCGGCAGCTTCTTCGACGCGCTGCTGAACACCAAGTAGGACCACCGCGATGGCGCGGCGCACCGACCCCGTGGCCGAGCGGCCACGCCATGGTGTCCTGGGTCGTTACCTCCTGGACGGCGAGCGGATCCTCACCGCCGTCCACCAGCACTGGGCCAAGGTTGCCGAGCCGGTCGCCTCCGTCGTGGCCGGGCTCGTACTGGTTCTCGCGCTCGACTCCTCACTGCCGGCGACGCTCGGGGTCGTGGCCAACCTGCTGTGGTGGGCATGGTTCGTCCTGGTCGGACGGGCCGTCTGGAAGATCCTTGAGTGGCGACACGACTGGTTCGTCGCGACCGACAAGCGTCTGATCCTGTCCTACGGGCTGATCACCCAGAAGGTCGCCATGATGCCGCTGCTCAAGGTCACCGACATGTCGTACAACCGCTCGCCAGTGGGGCGGCTGCTCGGCTACGGCACCTTCGTGATGGAGAGCGCCGGCCAGGACCAGGCCCTTCATCGCGTCGAGTGGGTGCCTCAGCCCGACCACACCTACCGTGCCATCTGCGCTGAGATCTTCGGCGTCGGAGACCACGACGCGCGCGTGCCCGCTGGGCCGGAGGGCACGGGCTACTCGACCGCCATCCCGATCCGCATCAGCGGCCAGCAGCCTGACGACGGCGCCCCCGACATCCACGAGGCCGACACTGGGCCCATCTCCTACTGGCCGCCCAGCTAACGACTCGACCAAACAACTGACGACAGCGACCGTTGAGGGTCACTGTCGTCAGGATGTTGTTGCGGCAGAACGTTCTTGGGTCAGATCGCTCGGCGTCAGAGGTTCGTGCGTCAGAGGTCCTTGAGGATGTCCTCGACCCGATCCTTGGCGTCACCGAAGAGCATGGCGCTGTTCGTCTTGAAGAACAGCGGGTTCTGCACACCCGCATAGCCGGGGGCCATGGACCGCTTGAAGATGATGACCTCTTTTGCCTTCCACACCTGAATCACCGGCATCCCGGCAATCGGGCTGGACGGATCATCTTCGGCGCTCGGGTTCACCGTGTCGTTGGCGCCGATGACAAGCACGACGTCGGTTTGTGGAAGGTCATCGTTGATCTCGTCCATCTCGAGGACGATGTCGTAGGGCACCTTGGCCTCGGCGAGCAGGACGTTCATGTGACCTGGCAGCCGACCCGCGACGGGGTGGATGCCGAAGCGGACATTGATACCGCGTTTGCGCAGCCGTGCGGTCAGCTCGGCCACCGGGTACTGGGCCTGCGCGACGGCCATGCCGTAGCCAGGCGTGATCACGACCGACGAAGCGTCCTTGAGCAGCTCAGCGACCTCGGCGGCGTTGGTCTCACGGAAGTCGCCGTAGTCCTTCTGCTCGGTGCTCACCGGGGCTCCACCGAACCCGCCGGCGATAACGCTGATGAACGAACGGCCCATGGCGCGACACATGATGTAACTCAAGATCGCACCCGAGGAACCCACGAGGGCGCCGACCACGATCAGCAGGTCGTTGCTGAGCATGAAGCCGGCTGCGGCTGCGGCCCACCCTGAGTACGAGTTGAGCATCGAGATCACGACAGGCATGTCGCCACCGCCGATCGAGGCGACGAGGTGCCAGCCCAGCGCAAGGGAGATCACCGTCATGATCAGCAGCGGCACGACGCTGCCCGAGCTCACGAACCAGGCCATCAGGACGGCCGAGATCAGCAGGGCCGCGAGGTTCATCTTGTGCCGTTGAGGCAGGGTGAGCGGCTTGGACGAGATCCGGGTGCTCAGCTTGAGGAACGCGACGACTGAACCGGTCAGGGTCACCGCGCCGATGAACACGCCGAGGAACACCTCGACCGAGTGGATGTTGGCGAGGGAGCCGGTGAGCCCCTCCTCGGTCAGGAACGAGTTGTAGCCGACGAGTACGGCCGCAGCGCCGACGAGGCTGTGCAGGATCGCGATCAGCTCGGGCATCTGGGTCATCTCGACGCGCTTGGCCCGCCAGATCCCGATGACGGCGCCGATCGCCATCGCGAGGACGATCAGCCCAATGGCGGCCGGGACGCCCAGAGCGCCTTCTACGTCGGCCCCCTGGAGGGCCAGGTAAATGGTCGCGACGATCGCGATGGCCATACCGGCGACACCGTAGCCGTTGCCGGTCTTGGCGGTCTCGTGCTTGGACAGGCCGGCGAGGGCCATGACGAACAGCAGGGCGGAGACGATGTATGCCGCCTGGACGATGGTGGTCATCTCGACTCAGCCCTTCCGGAACATCGTGAGCATGCGCTGGGTCACGGTGAAACCACCGAAGACGTTGATGCTGGCCACAGCCAGGGCGATGAAGGACACGACCGTGACGAGGCCGCCGTGGCCGATCTGGCTGAGGGCGCCGACCAGGATGATGCCGGAGATGGCGTTGGTCTCGGACATCAGCGGTGTGTGCAGGGCGTGCGTGACGTTGAAGATGACGTAGTAACCGATGACACAGGCGAGTGCAAAGACTGTGAAGTGGCCGAGGAACGCGGCGGGCGACACCTTCGCCATCGCGAGGAAGAGCACCGCGGCGAGCGCCATGATGGCGTACCTCCGTCGCGGGTCCTTCGGCTTGGGCTCGGGTCTCACCGCGACGGGGGCGGCGACGACGGCCGGCTGGGCCGACACCTGCACCGGCGGCGGCGGCCATATCGTCTCGCCGTCACGAACCACCGTCATACCGCGCTGCACGACATCGTCGAAGTCGAGGACGATCTGGCCGTCCTTGCCGGGAGTCAGCAGCTTCATCAGGTTGACGATGTTCGTGCCGAAGAGCTGGGAGGACTGAGTGGGCAGGCGCCCCGGAAGGTCGGTGTAGCCGATGATCCGCACGCCGTTGTCGCTCATGACGAGCTCGTCGGGGCGGGAGAGCTCACAGTTGCCGCCGTTGGCCGCTGCCATGTCGACGATGACACTGCCCGGCTTCATCGTGGCAACCATCGCGGCGCTGATCAGCTTTGGCGCTGGCTTCCCCGGGATCAGCGCGGTGGTGATGATGATGTCCACCTCGGTGGCCTGCGCGGCATACAGCTCCTCCGCCAGACGGTTGAAGTCCTGCGAGGTCTCTTTGGCGTAGCCGTCGGCGCTCGGCGCCGCCTGCTCGATGTCGATCTTCAGGAACTCACCACCCATCGACTCAACCTGCTCGCCGACCTCTGGTCGGGCGTCGAAGGCACGCACGATGGCGCCGAGGCTGTGGGCCGTGCCGATGGCCGCCAGCCCGGCGACGCCAGCTCCGACGACGAGGACCTTGGCCGGCGGGACCTTGCCCGCGGCGGTGATCTGGCCGGTGAAGAGGCTGCCGAACTCGTGGGCGGCCTCGATCACAGCGCGGTAGCCGGCGATATTGGCCATCGAGCTGAGAACATCGAGGGCCTGTGCCCGGGAGATGCGCGGGACCGCGTCCATCGCGAGCGCCGTGACGCCTTGGGCACTGAGCTTCTCGAGCAGCTCGGGGGCCAGGGCGGGGGCCAGCAGGCTGGCGAGCATGGTGCCCGGCCTCAGCAGCGCAATCTCGGTGTCGGACGGCGGGTTGATCTTGACGATGAAGTCGCTGCCCCAGACTTCACCGGTGGGGACGATCGAGGCGCCGGCCTCTTCATACGCATGGTCGGTAAAGCTGGCCAGCGTTCCTGCGCCTGACTCCAGGCGCACTTCATGGCCGAGGGCAATCAGCTGCGCGACGGTCTTGGGCGTGGCGGCAACCCGGGTCTCACCTGGCCGCGTCTCTTTGGGCACACCAATGCGCACAGCAAACTCCCTGTCGTGTGATGTTCACGTACGTGTGGTTGGCAATTTACACATTCCTCGTGGACCCACATCGGCCACCCCCATGGTGCTGTCGAGCGCCGAGGTTGTCCCTTATTGCGAATGACTTGCAACAAGATGGTTCCGGTCCCTAACGTGGGGGCATGACCGTTGAGGCCCGAACCCCGATCTCCCGGGACGAGGCACGCAGCCTGTGGGGCATGGGCATCTTCATCCTGCTGCTGCACATCGTCGGCTGGGGTGTGCTGATCGCCTTCGTCGTGCCTCGCGGCTACGCGGTCGGCGGCCAGCTCGTGGGGGTGGGCCTGGGTGTCACGGCATACACGCTCGGCATGAGGCATGCGTTCGACGCCGATCACATCGCGGCGATCGACAACACCACCCGCAAGCTGATGGGCCAGGGCAGACGTCCCCTCAGCGTTGGGTTCTGGTTCAGCCTCGGCCACAGCTCGGTCGTCTTCATCATGGTGACGCTGCTCGCGTTCGGCATCCGCGCCGTCGCCGCACAGCTGGGCGACGACCAGTCTGCCCTCCAGCGCAGCACAAGCGTGTGGGGCACCTCGGTCTCTGGTGTCTTCCTGATCCTCATCGGTCTGATCAACCTGGCTGCGCTGATCGGCATCCTCAAGGTCTTCCGCGCGATGCGCCACGGCCACCTCGACGAAGCAGCGCTCGAGGAGCAGCTGGACAAGCGCGGACTCCTCAACCGGATCCTGCGACCAGTCACCAAGGCCGTTGCCAAGCCGTGGCACATGTACCCCGTGGGACTGCTGTTCGGCCTCGGCTTCGACACCGCAACCGAGGTCGGGCTGCTGGTGGTGGCCGGTGGTGCCGCTGCCGGGGCCCTGCCGTGGTGGGCCATCCTGACGCTGCCGATCCTGTTTGCGGCCGGCATGTCCCTGCTGGACACCATCGACGGCTCGTTCATGAACTTCGCCTATGGCTGGGCGTTCTCAAAGCCGGTCCGCAAGATCTACTACAACATCACCATCACGGCGCTGTCCGTGGCCGTCGCGCTCCTGATCGGCGGCATCGAGCTCATCTCAATCCTCACGGAGAAGCTCGACATCACCACTGGGCTGCTGGCGAGCATCGGCTCGGTCGACCTCGCAAGTGTGGGCTACTGGATCGTCGGCTTGTGCGTCATCACCTGGGCGGTGGCGTTGGCCGTATGGCGCTTTGGCCGGATCGAGCAGCGCTGGGAGTCGAGCGTCGGCGCCTGACTGTTCAGGCCTGGCCTCCGACGTTTAGGCCTGACCTCCGACGTCACCGTGCGGCACTGGATTGCCCAGACGTCCGGCGTTGTAGTCCTCGAAGGCGTGCATCAGCTCCATGCGGGTGTTCATGACGAACGGTCCGGCCCACGCGATGGGCTCACGAATGGGCGCGCCGCCAAGGATGACGACGTCCAGACCTGCCGCATGGCGCGCCTGCTGCGACCGGGCGGCCGACAGCCTCAGCGCGTCACCACGCCCCAGCACGGCGAGCTGGCCAGTCCCGATCGGCGACTGGCTGGGGCCGACAAAACCGTCACCGCTCATGACGTAGACCAACGCGTTGAAGTCCGGGCGCCATGGCAGCTCGAGCTGGGCGCCGGGTGCGATCGTGGCGTGGACCATCGACATCGGGGTGTGTGTCGAGCCGGGGCCCACGTATCCCGCGACGTCGCCGGCGATCACGCGCACCAGCGCACCGCCATCGCCCGAGCGGAACAGGGCCACCGCGCCGGATCGTAGGTCCTGGTAGCGCGGAACGAGCAGCTTGTCGCGCTTGGGCAGGTTGACCCACAGCTGGAACCCGTGGAACAGGCCCCCCGAGACGACGAGGTGCTCCGGCGGCGCCTCGATGTGAAGGATGCCCGCACCGGCAGTCATCCACTGGGTGTCGCCGTCGGTGATCGTGCCGCCGCCGCCAAAAGAGTCCTGATGCTCGAAGATGCCGTCGATGATGTAGGTGACCGTCTCGAAACCTCGGTGCGGGTGCCACGCCGTGCCCTTGGGTTCCCCCGGCGCGTATTCGACCTCACCCATCTCGTCCATGTGGATGAACGGGTCGAGCAGCTTCAGGTCGACGCCGGCGAACGCTCGCTTGACCGGGAAACCCAGGCCCTCGAGGGCAGATGGCGCGCTCGTGATGGACACGACCGGGCGCTGGATCACGCTCGGAAGCAGCGCGGGCACCGGCGGCAGAACGGTCACGTCCGGAACGGTGAAGGCAGGCACTGCAGACTCCTAGGTCGTTTCGTTTTCAACGATCCCAGAAACGTCCTCGGCGGTCAACGCATTCCCCGGCTCCTGCCCGGCCGGCCGGCATACGGCCTCAGGAGGGTTCGATCACCGCGATGGAGTCCAGGATCACGAGCGTGTCGTTGGGTTCAACGATGTCACCGGCACTGGCCACGACCTTCCACACGCTGGCGACCATTTCCGCCATGACCACGTGACTCATGCCTGCTCCTTGGTTCCCGTCGGGCGAGATGTCGCGAGCTGTCGTGCGCGATGAATCGCGACGAAGCCTACGCAGGGTGAGAAACAGGCGCCCCCGGCGACCGTCGCCACGTCGATGGACGCAGCGGGGTCACCGGGGGCCTTGTGCCCAGCGGGTGTGGCAGTAGCGCCTAGCTGGTGTAGCGGTAGCCGGTTGCCTCACCCGAGCCGAGGTCGACGATCGCGGCGACGGGGCCGCCGCCATCAGGGCCCTGGTGGGCAGCCGACACGGAGACAAAGACCGCCGGGTCGCCGGTGACGGAAGCCGCTACCCCGCCGACAGCAGACTTGATCTGACGGTGCCAGTGCACGTCCGAGTCATCGAGCATCGCGTTGCGGCGCCCGTGAACGGTGCCGTCCTGACTGACCTCGCACTTGAGGAACACGTTGACCAGGCGGCCCTTCAGGTCGCTGCTGCGCGGACGCTCCGGCAGCTCGAGCCCAGCGTCCTTGATGGCGGACCAGATGCCGTCGGCGTCGAGCGCGTCCTGCATAACGCCGTGACCGATGCGGTAACGGCCGCCCACACCACGGGCGTTGCCGACCACGACGACCTGGGCCTGGTCGAGCTCCACGCCCGACGAGCAGGAGGCCACCGCGGAGTAGAGGCTGCGGTTGTGCATGATGTCGGCGTCGGTGGGCATCTCGATCTCACCGAGCGCGACGGCGATACCCAGGCCGGTGGTGCCGTTGGACAGGTCCATCGACTCGTGCGTGTGCTCGGTCCACACACTCTTGCCGCGCGACTTGGCGTCGCGAATCGTGTGGATCGTCAGCAGAGGGGTCTTGGTCTGGACGTAGTGGACATCAGCCGGGTCGCTGATGCCGGCCCGCTCCATGGCGACCTTGACCGCGTCGGCGACCTTGGTGATCATCCCGACGTAGCCGATCTCCTCGGGCAGGATCGGCTCGCTCATCGCGAAGCCGACGGTGAGCCGCGGCTCATCGGTCTGCTCGGCCTTGGCCGGGTCGACGGTGGCGAAGATCGTCGCGTGCGGACTGATCACGCCGTCGGTGCCACCCGACCACACGATCGGGATCTGGCTGACCTGCTCGGCCGGGGCACCCTTGGAGACGAGCGCCTCGCGGAACGACCGGTCGGCGAGGATCCGGGTATAGTCGTTCACCCCGCCGTTGCCCTCCGTCTTGCCGATGATCGCGATCACCCGGTTGGCCTCCAGCACGCCCTCATCGATGAGCTTGATCAGCTCGGATGCATCGGAGACGCTGTGGATCGGAACCTTGCGGACTTCAATGGGCTCTGGCACCGGTGTCACCTTTCGTTGTCCTGCACTGTGTTTGCGTTGTCCTGCACTGTGTTTGCGATGTGTCTGTCTACGAGCGTTGGCTCGCTGATGAGTAAGAGCGGCCCTGGATGACCGTCCCGAAGTCGCCGCTGATGGCAGCCGTGATGTGCTCCAACGAGGTGATGACCGCCCGCTGACCGCCCTGCTCGACGAACTGCATGGCGGCGGCAACCTTGGGGCCCATCGAGCCGCTGGCGAAGTGGCCGGCCGCGGCGAGGTCGCGCATCTCTTCCAGCGTCACGCTGTGGATCGGCCTGGCCGAGGGGGTTTCAAAGCCGATGATCGCGTTGTCGACGTCGGTGGCGATCATGAGGACGTCAGCCTCGACGGAGCGCGCGAGCAGGGCCGCGGTGAGGTCCTTGTCGATGACTGCCTCGACACCGCTCACGCCGCCATCACGATCGCGCACCACCGGTATGCCGCCGCCGCCGGCTGCGACCACGACGTATCCGGCGGCGATGAGGGTGAGGACCGTCGGGGTCTCGAGAACCTCGAGCGGTGCCGGTGAGGCGACCACCCGGCGCCAGCCCTTCTCGCCACGGTCCTGCCACACCTGTCCGTGCTCGATCATCGGCTTGGCCTGGTCGTACGGCAGGAAGCGGCCGATCGGCTTGGTCGGGTGCTCGAAGCCCGGGTCGTTCGCGTCCACCCGGGTGCGAGTGACGATGGCCGCGACTCGAGGGTCACAGCCCAGCCGGGCCAGGCTGCGCTCCAGGCTGTTGATCATGGTGAAGCCGATCGTGGCCTGCGTCTGGGCGCCACACCAGTCCAGGGGCACCGGGGGGACGACCGAAGCAGCCAGCTCGTTCTTGACCAGGAGGTTGCCGACCTGGGGGCCGTTGCCGTGGGTGATGACCACCTCGTGGCCGGCCGCGATGAGCCCGGCCACCGACTCCATCGCACCAGCGATCGCGTCTTGCTGCGCCTCCGGAGTCGCA
>DASRVZ010000234.1:0-2496 GCA_035654835.1 Dermatophilaceae bacterium
ATCGCTCCATCAACAGCTGCTCGCACCGTTCCACGGTCACGTCCTCCACCCGCGTCATGCCGACCCGGCTGCACCAGTCGGACCGCGCCTCGATCTCCGTACGTACAGACCCACTCGGAGCGCCCTTCGCGTCGCCGTAGGCCTCGTGCTGGTCGTACAGCCGGCCGCCGCCGGCACCGTTGCCGGCCCAGAGGGTCTGCGCCTGGTTCTTCTGCGGGTCTGAGTACACGTAGGAGCGAGAGGCATAGGGCCGGTGGATGCCGCGCAGCGACTCCACGTAGAGCGCCGGGTCCTCGACCCCGGAGAAGTCCCGCGCCACGTCAAGCCGCTTCACCCGAGCCGCGCCTGGGTCCTCGTGCGCCACGTCCATGAAGGTCGACGCCAGCAGGTACATCACCGACGCCGCCTGCGGCACCATCCCGAACGGCATCAGGTTGCAGCCGTACGGGTCGTAGAACCGGGCCGGGTTCGACTCGACCTTGCCGAACAGCCGCCCCTCAATCTCCGTCACCCCGACGAAGACCGTGGCCTTGCCGTCGAAAGCCTTCACCGGCTGACCCAAGGTCCAACGCTCGTTCGGCGTCCCCGGCTGGCTGATCGTGCGCGTCGCCCAGCGCGTGAGATCGCCGTCAATCGAGCGCACCGGAAACGAGATCGACAGCCGGTCGATGCCCACCGAGCACCCAACCCCGCGACCCCCCGATCCCATTTTTTGGGACTGATCCCCTTCTGTTAGAGAGGGGATCACGACCGGCTTGGCTCTCACCCAGCCGAAAACGCAGTACCGTCAACCACCAGCGCCCCTCCGTTGTACATCGTCAGTGACCACCATTACTGAGACTACATCGGTGGGGTTCGCTGTTGCCTTAAGCACTACGCGGCTTCATGTCGCCTCCGGCGACCCGGGGGAGACCGCGACCGCCCTGCACGCCTCAAGGTCGTACGGCCGTAGGCAACCTCGGCCAGAACCCGGCCCAAGAAGCGCGGGCCGGAACCCGCCCGAGAACGCGTCCGGGCGCTCCACCTGGACCCGCTCCGGTCGCCCGCCCCCCGGACCCCCCGTTGCTCGCTTACGCGACGAGGGGGCACCCTCGCCGCCAGCGACGACGACGACCAGGAGCAAGGCATGGACCGCCACAAAGCCGCCGAGCAAGCCCGCACCCTCGCCCAGCAAGCGCGCGCACTCGCCGCAGCCGTTGGACGCATCCCGCAGAGCGCACCCCTGCCGAGCCAAGCCAGCGAGGCAGCCGCCCTTCTGGACCGGCTGGCCGACTCGTTGAGCGACCCGGACTGGGACGCGTGAGCACCGGGCCGGTGCCCTTCGGCCGCTGCGCGGCCTGCGGTGCCCGGCCCACCCGCACACCGGGTCCAACCCGGACACGCCAGCGGCCCCGGCAGGACGTCCCCGGAGGGAAGCCGAGCCGAGGCCGGTGCTGGCACCACCCCCCGCGCGATCCACACACACGAACAGCAGCCCCAGATCTACACGCCAGCGATGTCGTCAGGCACCAACTCGCCCAGCCAGCGAAGCCCCCAGGCGTCGTCGCCGCGCTGAACGATCTCGAAGCCGAGCGCCGCCGCGACCTGGTCCCCGAGGTCCATGCGGTCCGCCAGCGCGAGCATCAGCCCGAAGGCGAGCGCGTGCGCCTCGTCGGTGTCCACGCGCTCGAGCTCATCGAGCGCATCGACCGTCACACGCATGAGCTGCGCCGAGCCGACGCCCATCACGCCGAGGCACCCAGCAGCGAGCCGATGACCTTCCCCGCGTCCTCCGCCGTCGCCCGGTCCCAGTCGAAGTCCGGCCGGACCGCCCGCAGGAAGTCCTCAGGCGTCGAGAAGTCCGGCATCGCCTCGCGCCACAGCGCCTGCTCGCGGAACGCCGTTGCCGAGCCGATCTTCCACCAGACCGCGTACTCCTCCATCGACGGCCGGTGCCCGAGGTCCACGCGCACCGTCAGGTAGCACAGGCCGTACTCCATGGCCCGCCGCGTCTTCTTAAAGCCGACCCGCTGCACCATGAGCGTGAAGTAGGTCGGGCCCTTCTGCTTCTTGCGTGCCATCAGACTGATACCTCCGTGCCTACGTAGAAGTCGAGCCGTCGTGGCTCGCCCGTTCGTGCCGACAGCAGCGCAGGCGAGGGCACCACGCCCAGCCGCCGCTTCAACCGGCGATAGACAGTCGCCGTGTTCTTGCTCATGCGCGGGTCGTGGCCGAGGGCTTCCTCGACCAGGTGGCCGATGAGCCGCGCCCGCACAGCCGAGGAGAGCAGGTCGCCGTCCTCGTCGCGGTACCGCTTGACGCGCTCCACCACGTCGAAGCCCGGAGCGACCGCCGTGCCGAAGGCCGTCCAGTCCCATCGCTCCATCAACAGCTGCTCGCACCGTTCCACGGTCACGTCCTCCACCCGCGTCATGCCGACCCGGCTGCACCAGTCGGACCGCGCCTCGATCTCCGTACGTACAGACCCACTCGGAGCGCCCTTCGCGTCGCCGTAGG
>DASRVZ010000235.1:0-6555 GCA_035654835.1 Dermatophilaceae bacterium
CCCGAAGCGCTCCTCGTAGGTGGTCATGTTGGTGTTGAGCGCCTGGATCATCCTGCCCACCATGGTGGGGGCGATGCGGATGCGGTCGACGACCTCCGCCGTGACCGTGCCCTCGCCGGACGGCATGACCTGGCAGAAGTCAAGGGTGAACTCGTGCGGGCTGTGGCTGATAGCGAGGAAGTTGGCGTAGGTCCCGTGGCGCACCTCGGGTGGGACGCTCACGTTGATGGGCGGGTTCTGGCGCGGCTGCGGCGGCGGCTGGGGGCTCGGCTGGTCGGGGGTATCACTCACGGTTTGCTCCTGGTTGCGTGCTCGGGGAGGGCTGGACGGGTGTCCTCTGGATCGGTCCTGCCCAGCCCTCGATGCGTCGATGCTAGAAGTCCACCTCGACCGAGTTCCGCGGACGCGACCTCGGTCAGTCGCCCAGCTCCACGGACGCGCAAACCTCCGGCTCGGGATGGAAGCGGACGGTGACAACGGCCTCGGCTCCCGGGGCCAGGTCCAGCTGTGTCCGGCACGGCGGCTGTGGCTGCTCCATCCCCAGCTGCATCCGGGTGATGACGGTCACCGGGCCGGCCGGTACCTGCTCAACGTGCTCGGCCTCGTAGAACGCACGGATGTCATCGTCGGCCACCACGATGTCGTCGTTCCAGTCGTACACCGAAAGCACCTCGTCTCCGGCGTCGCGGAACTCCACCTCCAGCTCGAAGCCTTCGATGAACACGTCCCCGCCGATGTCCTCCAACCGGATCCGCACGGTGGCTTCCTCCGCCTCTGTGGGGCCGCCCGCACCTGCGGGGACGCCGCAGGCCGCCAGCAGGGACGTCGTCATCAGCACCAACAGCATGCTCAGCAGCCCATGCATCGCTCGCTCCAGTGAGGGTCGGGTCAGCGTGCTGCGTAGGACGTGCCGCACGGGGGCGCGGTTCCGAGTTCCGGCTGCCGCTGCACGTTGCCCATGGGGAGCGGATGTTCCGACATGTGGCCGCCGACGGGCCGCGCGACCGCAGCCGTACACTGCCACCCGCCCGGGCGCTTAGCTCAGCTGGCTAGAGCACTGCCTTTACACGGCAGGGGTCGGGGGTTCGAGTCCCTCAGCGCCCACCGCGGAAAACCCCAGCTCAAAGGCCTGCCGGCCGAATCGAGTCACTCCAAAACCACACCGTGTGAAGCAGTGGGCCGTCAGTGGGCCGTCCCGATGCGCGGACCCACGTCGAGCTGATGGTGCTGGCGCTAGATCGCGGTCTGGCTCATGCCGGCAACTGTGGCCCTTTCTGTAGGTGAGGCCATGTACCTCGGCACTGGACTCAGCGAGGCCGACTACCTGGCATACCTCGGCGTGGTGGACACCGTCGACAGGTTGGCCTACATCGCGGCCATGGCAGAACATGATCGCGTTGGGCACGGGGATCAGCAGCATGAACACGTCGAACCAGCCGTAGCCGATGGTGGGCAGCCCCATGGCAACGGCTTCCGGTGGCTGTGGCGGTTCACTAGCCTGCCGTACCGTCACTGGACCCCACGGTCCATGTCGATGCCAGCACCGAACTACCTGCCGCCTCCGCGCTTCTGACGGTCGTGGCCGTGCTCACCATCTGGCAGGTTGCCGGGCTGCTGAACGTGTCTGAGAAGACGGTGCGCAGGGCTGTATGGTCGGGCCGTCGCTCACCACCGCATCGGCGCGGCTATTCCGATCAAGCCCGAGGGCGTGGGCCGCTACCGCGGGCAGGCCGTGCGCGGAAGCCGTCGCCCTAGAGCGGGGTGGCCTGCCACCGAACTGTCTATCTCGCTTGACGATGCCCGTCTAGTATCCTAGACTTCCTGCATGACAGCACGACAGGTACTCCGCCTGATCAAGCGGCGAGCCGACGAACGGGGCCTGGAGGTTGACCTGGAGTGGGGGAAGGGGTCCCACCGCAAGGTCACGGTCGGGGACTGCCAGACCACCGTTCCCGTCCATGCCCGCGAGGACATCGGTCGTGGCCTGCTGCGTCAGATCGAGCGGGACCCGGAGCCAGCCTTGGGGGAAAGGTGGATGCGATGAGCGAGTACCGCGCGGTGATCTATCGGGACGAGGACGGCTACTGGGTGGCCGACTTCCCCGACGTGCCCGGCTGCCACACACAGGCGAAGACCTTGGCTGTGCTCCGTGAACGGATGCGCGAAGCCTTGGACCTGTTCGTAGACGACGCTGGTACTTGCAACATCGTGGAGGGCTTCAACTTATCGCCCGAGCTATTGGAGGCCATGACGCGTGCGGTGGCCCTAAGAGACCAGGCCGCCAAGTCTGAGGAGGCGGCGCGAAAGGCGACTGCACGTGCCGTCGATGTCTTGACCTCAGCCGGCCTCAGCTACCGGGCAGTGGGCGAGTTACTTGGGCTCTCGTTCCAGCGAGTGCAGCAGATCGCCGGTCGCAAGCAGGAGAAGGCCGCCCACTAAAGGGTGGGCTGGCCCTCGGCCGACGGCGGCCTCCTGGCCCAAACCTTGACCCCTATGTTGCAAACCGACAATGGGCAACATACTTGATCCATGGTCAGGAAGAGCTACGCCGCATCGCCATCCTGTCGGCCCTCTTGAACGAAGGGGCCGGTGATCACTACGGCTCGAGATTGCCAAGGCTGCCGGTGTTGCCACCGGCACCATCTACCTGATCCTTGCCCGCCTGGAGCCGGATGGCGTTGTCACCTCCGAATGGGAGGACACCAACGAATCCTAGGCGGGTCGGCGTCGTCGTCGCTTCTACAGGCTCACTGGGCATGGAGTCAATGTAGCCCAGGCGCACGTCCGTGAGGCCAGGCGTGCCTTGGGGCCGCTGCGCTGCGGCCGGGGATTCGCAGGTGCGCAGCCTGACGACCACGCCCCTGGCGATCCTTACCTTCTTGGCCGTCGCGGTCATTGTGCCGGTGCTGGTGAACCTGGCCACGGAGGAGATCACAGGCAGGGTTCCTCGATGGTCAAATGGCCTAGTGGTGCGAGCGGCCCGGAGACTGCCAGCGGAGTCCAGGGATCGCTATGCCGAGGAATGGCTCGCGGAGGTAGAGGCGTCGCCTGGGACTCTCGTCTCTGCGGACGGCGGTATCAGCCTCCTGCGCCTTCGACGGCAGGCGTGCGCGGCGCGGGATGGGGTCGATGAAGGTTGCGAGGGTTTGGCGCCTGCGACCAGCGTGCGGGCTTCCTCGGCAGTTTCGTGGCGGTCCATCCGATGCTCCTGTCGTGGTGCGTGCCCAAGGGACTACTTCAACAAGGCAGTGACCGTGACAGCCCCTTTCAAGGGCTGTCACGGCCGGGTTATCCACAGGCTGCGGGTCAGGGTTGGGTAGTCCACGGAGCACTGCTGGACAGGGGAGTGGTGCCAAGGCTGGACACCGCACAGCTAGGCAAGACGGCTTCACTGTGTGATGCTCAGCGACGTTCGCTGCGAGTAGGTGAGCAAGCAAGATTACCGTGGAAGGTGAAGCCGGGAGGGTGGACTATACGCCGTTTCCCCACGTCACAGCCATGCGGCCTTGGGCAAGTCCCCAGGCTTGGTGGCCACGTCCATACGTACAGCCCGACGCCTGCCCCTTAGTTATTGTCCCTAGGTGGGGAGTAGGCGGTCGTATCCTATCCCGCTAGCAACTAGGACAACCGTGGGCGTAGCCAGGCGTGCCACAGAATAAATAACCATTATGGGTCGGGAGGGTGGTAAACGTTTGACCGGGGAAGTGCCGAGAGGGGTGTGCACTTATATGTATGTACACGCTCGACACATTTTGTTGGCACCGTCCACGTTGCGGGCCGGTTGATGTTTGTGTTCTAGAAGTATACCCAACAATGGTCGGGGAGTAGATGGACAAGGTACGCCGGGTGCTCGCGGAAGCGGTGTTCAGCATCGGGTGCCTCGTCTACGCCTTGGCTCCGCTGATCGCTGGTGCGGTCGCCTATGCCGCCTGGTGGTGGCTGACCTACCGCATCGACGCACCGCCTGTTGTGGCGGTGGTGGCCGCGCTGGTGAGCTGGTGGACGGTCGCGTTGGGCATCCACCGGCTGTTCCTCGGCGGGTGGGATTGACGGGGCTAGCTGCTAGTCCCGCCGTTGTCTTCAGTTGGCTCTACGTGAGCTTCTGACAAGTCGGCGCTCTTAACGTCCGACAGATCGGCACCCTCCAGCTGCGCACCCGTCAGGATGGCGCCCCTTAGGTCCGTCTGGGAAAGTTTGGCTCCCTCAGGGTGTGCGTGGGAGAGGTCTGCACCTGCTAAATGCGCCAAGAGGAACCTCGCATCTTCAAGGTGCGCCTCCTTTAAGATGGCGCCCTCAGATGTGCATTGAGTAGCGAGCACCGTCCATACGCGCTTCCGCCAGGTAGGCGTTGTTCAGGTATGCATACAAGAAACCGGCGCCACTCATGTTGGCCCTAAAGAGGATCGCCCGCTCCAAGTGTATGGCGCAGAACGGCATTCTCCAGATTTGCCTCAATAAGATGTGCCTGCGCCAGTCGTGACACTGTGAGCACTGCCTTTACACGGCAGGGGTCGGGGGTTCGAGTCCCTCAGCGCCCACAATCACGAGCGCCCAACCTTCCAGCGTGGGCCTATGCAGTGTCGGCGGAATCCCAGTGGGTCTCCGCACTTTCGGCTCCACTGGCGAGGAGCTGGGCGAGGATCTCGTCCAAGCGCTTCGCGACTAGCATCCGGAGCCAGATTTGACCGCATGCGTCGCACGCCTCGACCGGTACGCCGAGGACGCGTGCCGTCCACCCGTTCTTCTCCGCCAGGCGGGCACGACGGTCGGGCCGTCGGACACCCTGGTGGTATTGCTCACAACGCGTCATCGCCTTCAAACCCGGAAGTCGGGGCTCCACCGGTCCTTGTCGCCATCCTGAGTCTGGGGGTTTGACTCAGGTTGATGCTCGCGTGAGGTCGATGAGCTGCCGCACGTCGCCGACCGCCTCCAGCTTGGCGACGCCATCGGCGAGGTCTTGGGAGGAGGCGGTGCCCAAGATGGGCTCTGTGAGCGAGAAGAACTTTGCCATGCGCTCTTCGGCCGTATCCAGGTCGCGGACTGGTGGAAAGGGCTCCTCGAACAACTCGCCAGAGCGCATTCGCACGACGAGCTTCTCGTCGCCGCCCTTGACATACTTGACCACCCGCATCAGCCGCTGCACATCCGCCCTGTGCAAGAACTCCTCTGTACAGGTCTCCATCGATACCGTGCCGGTGATGAGCGTGGCCACCACACAGAAGCCGCCGCTGAACTTGGTCTGCAACGCGTTCTCAGGATAGTGCCGATTCAACGACGGGCTGGTGGGGATGACGATCTCCTCGACTTCGGAGATATCGATGGAGCGGCGATCCAACAGCGCGCGTGCCGCCTCGATATAGGCGTGGCTGCCGGTGCAGGAAGGATACGGCTTGATCCTGAGGGCCCAGCTGGAATCCGTAATGTGAAACTCGTCGTGCAGCCGGTGGACAAGAGCGTTGACGTCCCACTCGCCTTGGCCACCGGTCATCGCCTGCGTGATGCCTCGCTCTGCGCTGAAGATGTCCCGCTCAGCGTCCCATCCATCGCTGGCGAGCAAGGCGCTCAAGACCCCGTTCCTTGCCGCATTGCCGGCGTGCATCGACTTCGTCATCGTTCCGAAGTTCCCGATCACCCCGCTGGCCAACGACGCCGCGATCCCCATGGCGTTGGCGGTTTCCAGCTCGTCCAGCTGCAGCAGCTTCGCTGCGGTGGCGGTGGAGCCGAAGGCCCCCCACGTACCGGTCGCGTGCCACCCGTGGCCGCCGGGCCCGCGCCCGGCCCCCTTGAACCGGCCTCGGTCGAACAGCTCGTCGAGCTGCATGCGCACCTCCCGTCCCACGACGTAGGCCACGATCAGCTCCTCGCCGGACAGGGCTGCTCTGCCGGCGAGCGCGACGGCGGTCCCGAGGATGTGCGTGCTCGCGTGCCCGCGATCGTCGAAGTCCATGGCATGGGCCAAGGTGCCGTTCGCCATCGCCGCCTGTTCGAACGGCGCTTGGACGGTTGAGCCCAGGATGAGTCCCGGGCCCCCGCTGGTCGCGGTCTGCACATAACGGATGATCTTGCGTCCGATCGGTTCCCGCGATGCTGCGAGGGCGACCGCGATGGTGTCGAGGATGGCTGCCTTTGCACTCTCGATCACCGCCGGCGGCAGCTCGGCGAAGCGCTGTCCCACGACGTAACCCGCAATCCCGTCCGCGACTGTCTCACTCACAGCTTCCTCGTTCTCTCGGCGATTTGCATGGCTGCCGATCGATGTACGAAATCACTGAATCAGCCCTCAAGTCGGCAGAGTACTATCAAACACTGCGCCCCTTGTCCAGAGGCAGGCATCCAGGCAGCGAGCTCCCCGGCAGACAAAGAACAGGAGACCCGATCGCCATGGAAGCGAAGTTGCGCGTCAATCTCCCACCCGACCCGAACCCTCGTGCACTATCCTTCCCGCCGCCGCCCGGAACCTGGGACACGCACTTTCACGTGTACGGCCCGCCGCAGGTGTTTCCGTATGCGGACCAGCGGTTGTATACGCCTCCTGCCGCGCCGATTGAGCACTAT
>DASRVZ010000236.1:0-22493 GCA_035654835.1 Dermatophilaceae bacterium
AAGGCGAGCACGCGTGATCAGCCTGCACCGCCGGGAAGCCACCACACAGCCACCCGACAACGGACCAGACGCCGGCCACGCCGCGCGTCAAAGCAACATGCCCCCACGCCACTTGACAACAACACCCCGTTGCTAACCGCAGCTCACGTCTGCGCAACGATTCCCGGAGACCTGATCGCATACCCGCGACTCTCACCTTAGGGAAGTACCGCACAGAGTCAGCGATGCCCGACCACAACCAAGAAGGCAACGCCCAGATGTCCACCCGGGGGGCCGAACCGCGCTTATGGCAAGTATCCAGTCACACCACGAAGGAGCTCACAATGACCCACCAGAGCCACCCCAACGACCCGCCGCCCGCAGGCGACGAGCTGCTCACCATCAGCGAGGTCGCCGCGATCGTCCGCGCCCCCATCGCCACCATGCGCTACTGGCGCCACCTCGGCACCGGCCCCCGCAGCTTCCGCCTCGGCCGACGAGTCGTCTACCGAGTCGGCGACCTTCGGGCCTGGATAGACGCACAGGCCGACGCTTCTGACGCCGGCACAGCAGCCAGCGAACAGGGATAGCCCAGGAGAACACGACACGTGGCAACGTCACCAACGGGACGTAGCCTGCCTTGGAAGCAGAAAGGTGCTCAAACATGGCAAGCATCGAAAAGCGCACGCGCAATGGGCAGGTGCGTTGGTACATGCGGTACCGCGACCCGGGCGGCGCGCAGCGGACGAAGACGTTCGACCGCAAGGTCGACGCCGAGCGATTCCTGACGACGGTGGAGTCAGCCAAGCTGACCGGCTCCTATATCGACCCTGCGGCTTCCCGTCTCACGGTCAGGATCTGGGCGCAACGCTGGCTCGACGGCCAGACGCACTTGAAGCCGTCCACGCGTGAGCGGTACGCCGGCATCCTGCGGGAGCACATCGACCCACGCTGGGGAACGACCAAGCTGGCGGACATCTCACACAGCGCCGTTCAGACCTGGGTCTCGGAGGTGGCGGCGTCGAGATCGGCGGCGACGACCCGCAAGGTGCACCGGGTCCTGTCGCTGGTACTCGCGATGGCGGTGAAGGACGACCGGCTGGTGCGCAACCCAGCCGCGGGCGTTTCCCTCCCGCGCGTTAACGCCGCAGAGCGCATGTACCTGTCTCACGAGCAGGTGCACGAGCTCGCCGAAGCCTGCGGGTCACACAGGCTCGTTGTGCTCTTCCTCGCCTACACGGGGGTGCGCTTCGGCGAGATGGCAGCGCTGCGTGTCGGGCGCCTGGATCTGATGCGCCGGCGAGCGACGATCGCAGAATCGGTGACGCTGGTACGCGGTGTGCAGACTTGGGGAACACCGAAGGGTCACGAGCGCCGGGAGGTGCCGATCCCCCGCTTCCTGGTCGATGACCTGGCCGCGCACGTCGCCGGCCGCGAGCCCGGGGCGCTGGTGTTCACCGCTGTGAAGGGCGGCGCGCTGCGGGCGCAGGGGTTCCAGCGCACGGTCCTGACCGAGACGGCCGCGTCGCTAGGCCTCAAGGGCCTGCATCCACACGCGCTACGCCACACCGCGGCGTCGCTGGCGATCGCGTCGGGCGCGAACGTGAAGGTCGTGCAGCAAATGCTCGGGCACAAGTCCGCGACCATGACGCTCGACCTGTATGGGCATCTGTTCCCGGACCAGCTCGACGAGGTCGCCGACCGGCTGGACGCCGCGGCTCGCGCTGTTGTGTACCCGTTGTGTACCCGGGCCGACATCACCCCGATGTCGGTGGGCTGAGAAATGACCAAACCCCCTGGAAACAGGGGGGTTTGGACTTGTAGCCCCGACGGGATTCGAACCCGCGCTACCGCCTTGAGAGGGCGGCGTGCTAGGCCGCTACACAACGGGGCCCTAGCTGATGCTGCCGAGTTGCTCAATGCTCCTCGGCAGCGGAGGAAACCATACCGGTAAGGGCGGTTTGTCTCCGAATCGCGCCCCACTTCAAGGAGTAGGACGATCAACGCTGGGGTACAAGGACTCGAACCTAGACTAACTGAACCAGAATCAGTCGTGCTGCCAATTACACCATACCCCATGGGGGTATCACGTGTTCGTGTGCCTCGCGGCGCTCGGACGGTGACCCGAGGATGAACCTTACCGGCCGGATCGCTGGTCCCCCAAATCGGTCACGTCCAGACCCGGTCGACCACGTTCAGACGCCGAAGTACGGCCGACACGCCTCGAACCCGGTGATCTGCACACCGTCGCCCGCGCCCGAGAACAGCCAATCCTCGCGGGTCAGCCTCAGGTGAATCATGGTCCCGACCCCATCACGGCCGTCACGGCGCTGCCGGTGCTGGCCGTTGGGCTGGTAGCCGATGGCCCTCGAGACACCCAGCGACGCATGGTTGTCGTCCCACGCCGACGTGACCGCGCATTGAGCGCTCAGGGGCCCGAACGCCAGCGCCAGCACGGCTGATCGCATCGCTTTGCCGACTCCCCGGCCCCGTACCTGCGGTATCAGCCACGATGCCGAGTCCACGGTGCGCAGCGTCGGGAACTCCTCGCCCTCGAGCGTCTGGGTGCCGACCATTCGACCGTCGATCTCGACGACGAACGTCAGCGCCCATGAGGGGATGCTCCAGCGGCCCCAGCGCAGCCAGTACTCCTGGTGGGCAACAACCCGGCGCCCCAGAGGAGTGTCCAGACCTGGGTAGGTCGTCGCGGCGGGGTTGAGCTCCAGATCTTCTGGCAGGATCGCCGCCACGGTCGGCAGATCGACCTCGGTCATCGGCCGCAACGCCACCTCCGCGCGGGTCAGCCGAAGGTCAAACAGCGGCCAGGGCGATTGGGTCATGTCGGGGACGTTAGCCCGTGACCAGCAACGCCACCACTTCCTTGAGCGAGGCCACCACCGGTATGCCGTGCGCGTGCGCCAGGCGCGCGCCAGACCGGTCACCCTGATCGCGCCGCAACCACACGGCATACAGCCCCGCGTCCTTGGCTGCGATGGCGTCGATCTCGACGTGGTCACCGACGTAGATCGTCTCGCTCGGGGCTGCCCCGAGCAGCTCGCAGGCGTGGCGAAACGCCCTGGGATCTGGCTTCCCGAATCCGAGGGTGTCTCTGGTCGCGACGACGGCGAAGACCCCCTCGAGGCCGGCGATCTCAAGCTTTCGTTGCGTGTAGTCCGACGCCGAGTTGGTGAGCAGACCGATCGGGATTCCGGCGGCGGTGGTCGCCGTGACGAGCGGCAGGACGTCATCGAAGAGGCGCACGTTAGCGAAGAATGCCGGAGCGTAGACGTCCTCGAACCGCAGGATGACGTCGTCGATCGCCGTGAAGGAGAACACCTCCACCAGATCGGCGACCCGCGCCTCTCTCATCTCGGCGAAGCTCAGCTCTCCGGTGGTGAACCGCCCGAAGAAGCCGGCCGGGTCACCGTGAAAACGAGCGCCTGCAGCGCGATGCACCTCGTCCCCGGCTTCGGGCCACAGCGTGGCCACGGCAACCGCCCCGGCTGTCACCATCGCAGCTTTGGTGTCGATCAGGGTGTCATCCATGTCGAGCAGCAGTGCAGCCGTCACGGTCTCATCGCGCCCTGGTCACCGGTCTCATCGCGCTCAGAGCGAAGCGCGCAGCGACCGCAGACGGGTCAGGGAGGACTCACGGCCGAGGATCCCCATCGACTCGAAAAGAGGCGGCGAGATCCGGCGGCCGGTCACCCCGACGCGCAACGGCGTGAAGGCGAACTTGGGCTTGAGGCCGAGACCCTCGACCAGGGCTGCGCGCAGGGCTGCCTCGATGTCGGTGGCAGTCCACTGCGGCAAACCCGCGAGCGTCGCAATCGCGGTGTCGAGCACTCCGTCAGCGTCGTCCTTGAGCTGAGAGCGGGCATCGTCCTGGACGGCAAGGTCGCCGTCGCTGACGAGAAGGAAGGCGAGCATGCCCTCGGATTCCGAGAGCAGCTGCATGCGTTCCTGGATCAATGGCGTCGCAGCCCTGATCAGCTCTATCTGCTCCGGTGGGGGCTCCGGGTCCAGCACGCCGGTCAGTGTGAGGTGGCCGACGATGCGGGCTGCGAGCTCATCGCAGTCCAGCGACCGGATGTAGTGACCGTTGAGCCAGCCAAGCTTGTCGAGGTCGAAGATCGGGCCGACGGGATTGACCTTGGCCCAGTCGAAGTCGGCGACAAACTCTTCGAAGGTGAAGACTTCGCGCCCGTCCTCCTTTGGCGGATAGGCAAGCAACGCAAGGAAGTTCACCAGTGCCTCAGGCAGGTAGCCCTGCTCGCGGAACCAGGTGAGGCGGGCCGCGGGATTCTTGCGCTTGCTGATCTTGGACTTGTCGGGGTTTCGCAGCAACGGCATGTGCGCGTAGGCGGGCAGGTCCATCCCGAGCCACTGGTGGAGCAGGATGTGCTTGGGAGTGGAGCTGATCCACTCCTCGCCGCGGACGACGTGGGTGATCCCCATCTCGAAGTCGTCGACGACAACCGCGAGGTGGTAGGTCGGGAAGCCATCCGCCTTGACGATGACCTGGTCGTCAGGGTGCGGGGCGTTGAGCTCGCCGCGGATCAGGTCCGTGAACCGGGTGTCGAAGTCAGCGGGGATGAGCATGCGCACGACCGGGATCTCGGAGAAACCAGGAAGCGCGGCACGCTCGTCGCGGGTTTTGCCGACGCACAGCCGGTCGTAGCCGGTCGGCCGTTTGGCCTTCTGCTGTGCCTCTCGCATCTCCGCCAGACGCTCCGTCGAGCACCAGCAGTGGTACGCGTGCCCGCTCTCCAGCAGCCGGTCGACATACGGGGTGTAGCGGTCAAGACGCTCCGACTGGCGATACGGCGCGTACGGTCCCCCGATGTCCGGGCCCTCGTCCCAGTTGAGGCCCAGCCAGTGCAGCGTGTCGAAGATCTGCTGCTCGCTGTCCTCACGGAACCGAACTTGGTCGGTGTCCTCGATCCGCAGGATGAACTTCCCGCCCTGCTGCCGGACGAAGGCCAGGTCGAACAGCGAGACGTATGCCGTGCCGACGTGCGGATCGCCCGTGGGCGAGGGTGCAACGCGGAGGCGAACAGGACGAGGGGAGGTAGATGCAGTCATGATGACCCGATTCTACGGGCGAACGGAGCGACCAGAACTGCCGGTCAGTCGCGACGGACAAACGGGTTCGAGAGGATGCCGATGCCCTCGATCTCGACCTCGACGCGTTGCCCCGGCTGTACCGGCCCGACGCCGGCGGGTGTGCCGGTAAGAATGACGTCACCCGGCAACAACGTGAAGGTCTGCGACACGTAGGCGACCAGGGTGGCCACGTCGTGGATCATGTCGGCGGTCGTGCCCTGCTGGACGACCTCGCCGTCACGCCGGGTGGTGATCGAAAGGTCACCGGTGTCGAGGTCGGTCTCGATCCAGGGGCCGAGCGGGCAGAAGGTGTCGAACCCCTTGGCCCGGGACCACTGACCATCTGCGCGCTGGAGATCGCGGGCGGTGACGTCGTTGGCGCAGGTGTAGCCGAAGACCACATCCCTGACGCGCTCGATCGGGACGTCCTTGCACATCCGGCTGATCACCACGGCGAGCTCACCCTCGTAGTGCACCTCGGCGCTCTGCCTGGGCATCACGACCGGATCTCCTGGGCCCACCACCGCGGTGTTCGGGACCAGGAACATCAGCGGCTCGGCCGGGGGCTCGCTGCCCATCTCGGCGGCATGGTCGGCGTAGTTCTTGCCGATGCCGATCACCTTGCTACGAGGGATGATCGGGGCCAACAGGCGCACGTCATCCAGCAGGACACGGTTGCCGGTCAAGACAACCGGCTGGTAGAGCGGGTCACCCTGGATCTCGGCGATCCACTCGGCGCCACGCTCCCCCTCGACGATGCCGTAGGTCGGGTCCTCACCGGTGGTGTATCTCGCTATGCGCACGGTCCCGAGCCTATCCGGCCCTTCGAATCCGGTCCGCCGTGACTGGTCCTCCACGACTGATGCTCCACGACTGGTGCTCCACGACTGGTGCTCCACGTACGCTTGACGACCATGGCGCAGCGACTGACCGAGGACGAGTGGCGCCCGCTCGAGGCCGCGCATCACGCCCGCGTCGACGCCGTCACCGCGGCACACCTGAACCGGAGGCAGGGTGCCCGCAAACACCCTGTCGAGGACTTCCTTTTTACCTATTACATGCACAGCCCTGCCCAGCTTCGCCGCTGGCACCCAGGTCCCGGAGTGATTCTCGATGGTGCCGACGACAGGGATGGATGGACGTTCTACCGGTATGTCGACGGCGCGGCGCAGGTGAACCTCACGGCATTCCTCGCGGCTCGCTCGGACACAGTTCGATTCATCCGCGACCTGTTGTCAGCGACTGCCTCGCGGACTGCCCACCTCGACTGCTTCGGGCTGCACGAGTGGGCGATGGTGTACCGCCAGACGCCCCAGAAGGTGCGCCACGCCGACTGGCCACTGCGGCTCGGCCCGGAGGGGACCGATGCGGTGGTCGAGTCGCAGCAGATCCGTTGCTCACACTTCGACGCGTTCCGGTTCTTCACTTCTGCCGCGCTTTCACTGAACACCCTTGCGCCAACACGGGATTCGCAGATTGCGATGGAGCAGCCCGGCTGTCTCCACGCAAACATGGACCTGTACAAGTGGGCGTACAAGCTCTCCCCCGCGATCCCGAGCAGCCTGACCCTGGACTGCTTCGACCTCGCACGGGAGGTAAGAGAGCTGGACATGCGGGCTGCGCCATATGATCTGCGAACCCTCGGATACGAGCCGGTGGAGATCGAGACCGCGGCAGGCAAGGCTGCCTACGTCGCCGCGCAGCGCGACTTCAACACGCGAGCGCAGGCGTTGCGGCTCAGGCTCATCGAGGCCTGCGGCAGACTCGGGTCGTGGATCTCCTAGAGCAGCTCAGCAGCGCTGTCACTGGGCCGTCCCGGACGTGCCATCGACCTGACTGTCGGCCGTCAGCGCTCCGGCACCGACTGGCGCCACAGCCCGTACGTGATCCCGTCAACCAGGGCGATCCAGCTGGCCTCGACGATGTTCGGCGCCACCCCGACGGAGTTCCAGGAGGTGGTCCCGTCCGAGGTCTCGATAAGCACTCGGGTCACGGCGTCGGTGCCGTGCGCGGCATCCAGGATGCGCACCCGGAAGTCGATCAGCTCGAGCTTGTCCAGCTCGGGGTAGGCGCTCGAAAGGGCTTGTCGCAGAGCGTGGTCCAGTGCGTTGACGGGGCCGTTGCCCTCCCCCGTGGCCAGGACGCGTTGGCCCCCGGCGGTGAGCTTGACCGTGGCCTCGGAGAGGGCCTGGCCGTGCCCCGTCGAGTCAGTGATGACCCGCCAGGACTCAACCCCGAAGTAGTTGAGCCGCTCACCCGCCACCTCCCCGTGCAGGAGGAGCTCGAACGATGCGTCAGCGGCGTCGAACGTGTAGCCCGCGAGCTCCATCTCCTTGACCTTGGCAACAACGCGGCTGAGCAGCTCGGGCTCCTGGCTCAGGTCGTAGCCGAGCTCGCGACCCTTGAGCTCGATGCTGGCCCGCCCCGCCATGTCCGAGACCAGCATGCGCATGTCGTTGCCGACGGCGGTGGGGTCTGTGTGCTGATACAGGTCGGGGTCGATCCTGATGGCGCTCGCGTGCAGGCCCGCCTTGTGCGCGAAGGCACTTGCGCCGACATAGGGCTGTCGACTGTAAGGAGGCACATTCGTGACCTCGCTGATTGCGTGGGCGATGCGGGTGGCCTCACGAAGCCGGCTCTCGGGCAGAACCGTGCGCCCCTGCTTGATCTGAAGGTTGCTCACCACCGTGAGCAGGTCAGCGTTACCGGTGCGTTCGCCATACCCGTTGATGGTGCCCTGGATGTGGGTGGCGCCGGCGGCGACCGCGGCGAGGGAGTTGGCCACCGCGCAACCGGTGTCGTTGTGACAGTGGATCCCCAGCCGGGCCCCGCTCGCGGCCAGCACATCGGCGACGATGTCGCCCACCTGCGGAGGCAGCATCCCCCCGTTGGTGTCGCACAGGGCGATGACCTCGGCCCCGGCCTCGGCCGCGACACGCAAGACCTCGAGCGCGTATGCGCGGTCAGCCAGGTATCCATCGAAAAAGTGTTCCGCGTCCAGGAATACCCGCCGACCCTCACCGCGAAGGAATGACACGGTGTCGCGGATCATCGCGAGGTTCTCGGGAAGCGTTGTGCGCAAAGCAGACTCGACGTGGCGAACATGCGCTTTGGCCACCAGCGTTATCACCGACGCCCCCGAGTCAACGAGCGCTCGGACCTGCGGATCGTCCGCGGCCACCGCGCCCGCACGCCGGGTCGCGCCAAACGCGGCCAGGGTCGCGTTGGACAGGTGGAGCTCTCGCTTGGCCCTGGCAAAGAACTCGGTGTCCTTGGGATTGGCACCGGGCCAACCGCCTTCGATGAAGCCGACGCCGAGCTCGTCCAGGTGCCCCGCGATGACAAGCTTGTCAGCGACCGAGAGGTTAAGGCCCTCTTGCTGGGCACCATCGCGCAGCGTGGTGTCGTAAACCTGCAGCTCAGTCATCGTCAGCCCTGTCTCGCGGAACGAAAAAGAAGCGTGGCACGCCCGTCCACCATCTGGCTACCCGTCTCGCACTGTGGTCACGCAGACGGTGGTCACGTGATGCCGATGAAGGGGCCGGCTCCGAACTAGCTCAGACGAGTTCTGGACGAGTTCTGAACGACTACTAGACGAGGCGGGTGAGCCAGCCGCGCGAGTCGGCAGTGCGTCCGTACTGCAGGTCGAGCAGCGTGTGACGGATCGAGCTGGTCACCGGCCCCACGCCACCGTCAGTGTCGTGGTCGCCGATCATGACCTCGCCGCCCTGCCATGCCAGGCGCCCGATAGGTGTCACGACCGCCGCGGTACCGCAGGCGAACACCTCAGTGATCTCGCCGCTGGCCGCGCCATCCCGCCACTCGTCGATGGAGATGCGACGTTCTTCCACCTTGAGGCCGAGGTCGGCGGCCAGCTCGAGGATCGAGGCGCGCGTCACGCCCTCAAGGATCGTCCCGGTCAGCTCGGGAGTCACGACAGTGCCGTCGCCGTGGACGAAGAAGAGGTTCATCCCGCCGAGCTCCTCGACCCACATGTGCTCGACCGCGTCCAGGAACGCGACCTGGTCGCAGCCGTTGGCGTTGGCCTGGACCTGTGCGGCCAGGCTGGCGGCGTAGTTGCCCCCGCACTTGGCCGCGCCGGTGCCGCCCGGGGCGGCACGCGTGTAGTCGGTGGACAGCCAGATGGACACCGGCTTCAGCCCACCGGCGAAGTAGGGACCCGCGGGCGAGGCGATGACGCAGTACGTCACCTCGGCTGCCGGCCGGACTCCCAAGAATGCCTCTGACGCGAACATGAACGGGCGCAGATAGAGGCTCGTCTCTTCGGCATCACCCGAGGGAACCCACTTCTCGTCGGTCGAAACCAGCGCTCTGAGCGACTCGATGAAGTCAGCCACCGGCAGCTCCGGGAGAGCCAGCCGCCTTGCGCTGCGAGCGAATCGGGCCGCGTTGATCTCCGGGCGGAAGGTCCAGACCGAGTTGTCAGGGCGCCGGTAGGCCTTCATACCCTCGAAGATCTCCTGGCCGTAGTGCAGCACCGCAGCAGAAGGGTCGAGCGACAACGGCCTGCGGGCCGTGACCTTCGCGTCATGCCAGCCCTGGTCGGTGGTCCAGGTCGCCAGGACCATGTGGTCGGTAAACGTCTTGCCGAACCCCGGGTCGACAAGGGCCGCCTCGCGCAGGTCGTCCGGCAGTGCGTCGGAACGCGGCTCGACGGTGAACGAGAGTGCTGCCGGTGACATGGGTCCTCCAAGGACGTGCGCGTGTTGTCTGCCCGAGCAGGCTACCGGGGCGCGACTCGCCACCCTCAGCGACGGTAGGCAGTACTCGCGCTCAGCCTCCGATCAGCTGACCAGATCGGCGATGGCGTCACCGATCTGGGAGGTCGAACGGGGCACGCTCCCCCGCGTGCTCAGGTCCGAGGCCACGGCCCGCTCGACCCTGCGGGCATCGTCCGCGCGCCCGACATGATCCAGGAGCATCGAGACGGACAGGATCGCTGCGGTCGGGTCGGCCTTGCCCTGGCCTGCGATATCGGGCGCCGAACCGTGAACCGGCTCGAACATGCTGGGAGACGTGCGCTCGGGATTGATGTTCCCGCTCGCGGCCAGGCCGATGCCACCTGCGATGGCCGCGGCGATATCGGTCACGATGTCGCCGAAGAGGTTGTCCGTCACGATGACGTCGAAACGACCGGGGTCGGTGACCATGAAGATCGTGGCCGCGTCCACGTGCTGGTAAGCCGTTGACACGTCTGGGAACTCGGCACCCACCTCATCGACCGTCCGGCGCCACAGGTCACCCGCGTTCACCAGGACGTTGTGCTTGTGGACGAGGGTCAGATGCTGACGTTCCCGGGCCTGAGCGCGGACGAATGCATCGCGAACGACACGCTCCACGCCGTACCGGGTGTTGATGCTGACCTCGGTAGCGATCTCTGCCGGTGAACCAACCCGCAGCGCGCCACCGTTGCCGACGTAGGGGCCCTCGGTGCCCTCACGTACGACGATGAAGTCGATACCGTTCGGAGCCACGCGTTCGACCACCAAGGGGCTCTGCACCCCCGGGTAGAGCCGGACAGGGCGCAGGTTGACGTACTGGTCGAGGGCGAAGCGAAGCCCCAGCAACAGCCCTCGTTCCAGCACACCGCTCGGAACGCCCGGGTCGCCCACAGCGCCGAGCAGGATCGCGTCGTGTCCGCGTATCTCGGTCAGGACCGAGTCAGGCAGCGTCTCACCGGTGGCAAGCCAGCGGCGGGCCCCCAGGTCGTACTCGGTGGTGTTGACGGTGAGGCCGCTGACCTTGCGGTCGTTGCTCGGAGCAGCCGAGGTGATCGCGGAAAGGACCTTGAGCCCCTCGGCCACCACCTCGGGGCCGATGCCATCACCCCCGATAACCGCGATGTCCAGCGACTCATGTGCGTGCGCATCAACCATGCTGCTCAGCGTAGGAGCGGTCTTGCATTCTGGATCTCTCGTCTCACATGACGAACGGCGCCGGGATGATCCCCGACACCGCTCGTCATCAGCTGCTGTAGCTCACTCGTCCGAGTGACCCTGGTCCCGCAGGTCCATGGACTCCTGCAACGCGCGGCGGACAACCTGTTCTTCTTCGCTCATGTCAATCACGTCCTTTGCCCAGAAGGGCTGTCGCACAGAGGTATTGGGAGGCTTGGCGGCAATTGGGTCCTGCCGGTAAGCCAGCCAGCCAGGGTGCGGGGTCTCCGCGACGGGGTGCTGACTCAGAAAATATCGCGGCGGCGGGCAATGGTGATCAGCCGTGGCTGCATGGCTCAAAGATTACGTCGACGTCGAACATTTTGGGACACAGTTCTCGCAACTTGAGACGAAGCACCCCGTGACCTCAGTCACCCCGATCGGGCTCAGCTATCGAGGTCGACAAACCTGACGGTGGTCGCGTCGATCTCCTGGGAGAGCTCGCTCAGCACCGCCGGCGGGATCTGCGAGTCGACGGTGAGCACCACCAGGGCGTGGCCACCCGCCACGTCACGCGCCACCTGCATGCCCCCGATGTTGATCCCAGCCTCGCCGAGCACGCGGCCGAGGCTGCCCACCACGCCCGGGCGGTCGGCATACGTGTAGAAGACCATGTGCTCGGAGATGGGAACCTCGAGGTCGAACTGGTTCACGCCGACAACCTTCTCGATCATCCGCGGACCGGTAAGGGTGCCGGAGACGCTGATGACACTGCCGTCCGCCAGTGTTCCGCGCAGCGTCGTGACGTTACGGAAGTCCGGGCTGTTCGGATCGGTCAGGAGGCGCACCTCGCACCCCCGTTCCTGGGCCAGCAAGGGGGCATTCACGTAGGACACCGGCTGCTCGACGACGCCCTGGAAGAGGCCCTTGAGCGCCGCCAGCTTCCAGACACTGACGTCGTGCTGGGTGATCTCGCCCCTGACGTCGATGTCGAGCTGCGCCGGGACCGACCCGGCAAGCGCGGTGTAGATACGACCGAGCTTCTCCACCAAGGCGATTCCGGGACGGACCTCCTCGGCGATGACACCGCCCGAGACGTTCACAGCATCGGGGACCAGCTCACCCGCAAGCGCCAGCCGCACCGACTTGGCCACGGCGACGCCGGCCTTTTCCTGGGCCTCTTCGGTAGACGCGCCCAGGTGAGGAGTGACGACGACCGACTCGAACTCGAACAACGGGGACTCGGTGCACGGCTCCTTCGCCCACACATCGATGCCGGCGCCGGCGACCCGACCCTCCCTGAGGGCATCGGCCAGCGCCTGCTCATCGATGATCCCGCCGCGGGCAGCATTGATGATGCGCACGGAAGGCTTGACCAGCTTGAGGGCTTCCTCGCCGATGAGCCCCACGGTCTCCGGCGTCTTGGGCAGGTGGATGGTGATGAAGTCGCTCTCACGGAGCAGCTCGTCGAGGGGGACAAGCCTGACGCCGAGCTGTCCAGCGCGCGCCTGGGTCAGGTAGGGGTCGTAGGCGACCAGCTTCACACCGAAGGGCGCCAGCCGCTCTGCGGTCAGGGCACCGATCCGACCGAGGCCGACGACTCCGACGGTCTTGTCGAGCAGCTCGACGCCGCCGTACTGGCTGCGCTTCCACTCGCCGGCCTTGAGCGCCTGGTTGGCGGGTGCGATGTTGCGGGCCGTCGCGAGCAACAGGCCGATGGCCAGCTCGGCGGCAGAGGTGATGTTCGATGTCGGAGCATTCACGACCATGACCCCGGCGACCGTTGCGGCCTTGACGTCCACGTTGTCCAGACCGACACCCGCGCGGGCGACGACCTTGAGCCTCTTGGCGGCAGTGAGCGCCTCTCGGTCGATGTTGGTGGCAGAGCGGATCAGCACGGCGTCCACGTCGACCAGGGCTGCCAGGAGCTCTCCGCGGTTGGCACCATCGCACCGCCGGATCTCGAAGTCAGGCCCGAGGGCGTCGATGGTCGCAGGCGAGAGCTCTTCGGCAATCAGGACAACGGGCTTGGTGGCAGTCAAGACAACGGGCTTGATGGCAGTCAAGGCAACGGGATTGGTCACTGGACCTGTCCTTACACAGCTGGAGGGTCGGCCAGTCCATGCGTGCGGCCGGCCGGTGGGAGCAGATTCCTCGGCACCGCGTTGTGCCCAGGCATCAGTTTAGGGCGCGCCAGCCTGTCTGGGCGGTTTGAGCCCGCGATGTGGACGACCAGAGTCCTGCCAGGTCAGACCAGGGACCGCCCACCCACCGGCGGGATGACGCCGTGATGGGTGCTCTCTCCTTGCGCCGAAACCACCGAAACCGCCGACCGCATGGGGCGATTCGGTGGTCTCGGCGCAGCAAGAGGAAGAAGTCCGAGTGTTCAGCGGGCGGCAGAACCCTCGACGTAGTCGGCGTCGGACGGCTTGATCCAGCTCATCAGGCCGCGCAGCTTGCGACCGGTCTCCTCGATCGGGTGGGCAGCGCCCTTGGCCCGCAACGCGTTGAACTCAGGGGCGCCCGCGTCCTGGTCGGCGATGAAGCGCTCAGCGAAAGCGCCGCTCTTGATGTCCGCGAGCACGGCCTTCATGTTCTCTTTTACCCGCTCGTCGATGACGCGCGGACCCGAGACGTAGTCGCCGTACTCGGCCGTGTCGGAGACAGACCAGCGTTGTTTGGCGATGCCACCCTCAACCATCAGGTCAACGATCAGCTTGAGCTCGTGCAAGCACTCGAAGTACGCCACCTCGGGCTGGTAACCAGCCTCGACCAGGGTCTCGAAGCCGTACATGACCAGCTGCGACGCGCCCCCGCACAAGACCGCCTGCTCGCCGAACAGGTCAGTCTCGGTCTCCTCGGTGAAGGTCGTCCTGATGCCGCCGGCACGCAGCCCACCGATCGCCCGGGCATAGGACTTGGCCAGCTCCCAGGCCTTGCCGGTCTCGTCCTTCTCGACGGCGACGAGCACCGGGACGCCACGGCCGTCGACGTACTCACGGCGCACGAGGTGGCCTGGTCCCTTGGGGGCCACCATGGCGACATCAACACCGGACGGCGCCTGGATGTAACCGAATCGGATGTTGAAGCCATGGGCAAAGAACAGCGCCGCGCCCTGTTTGAGGTTCGGGGCGATCGACTCGGCATAGACCCCGCGCTGGACCTGGTCCGGGGTCAGGATCATGACGAGGTCAGATTCCTTGACCGCGTCGGCGACCGAGAGGACCGTCAGCCCCTCATCCTGCGCCTTGGCCCTGGACTTGCTGCCCTCGGCCAGGCCGACCCGAACGTCCACGCCGGAGTCGCGCAGGTTCAATGCGTGAGCGTGACCCTGACTGCCGTAGCCGATCACAGCAACCTTGCGCCCCTGGATCACGGACAGATCTGCATCGTCGTCATAGAACATTTCGGCCACGGTGGGCTCCTTCAGGTATGTGATGCGGTTGCCTTGAACTTCATTGGGAATGCGTACCGGAACTGCTGTGCTCTCAAGCCGACCGCAGCGAGCGATCGATGATCGAGCGGCCGCCGCGACCGATGGCGACCATGCCGGAGTGCACGAGCTCCTTGATACCGAACGGCTCCAGGATCCGCAGCAGCGCCTCCAGCTTGTCGCTGTCCCCGGTGGCCTCGATGGTCACCGCATCTGCGGCAACGTCAACGACCTTGGCGCGGAACAGCTGTGTGGTCTCAAGGATGTGGGAGCGGGTCTGCATGTCGGCCCGGACCTTGACCATGAGGATCGCCCGCTGGACTGAGGCGGTGCGCTCAAGCTCGACGACCTTGAGCACCTCGACCAGCTTGTTGAGCTGCTTGGTGACCTGCTCCAGCGGGGAGTCGGCGACATTGACCACGATCGTCATCCGGGACACCTCGGGATTCTCGGTCGGTCCGACGGCGAGCGAGTCGATGTTGTAGCCGCGACGGCTGAAGAGTCCGGCGATCCTGGCCAGGACACCGGGCTTGTTCTCCACCAGGACGGAGATCGTGTGTCTACTCATGCCTACTCATTGCCTACCTACTTCGCTTCAAAGGTCGTCGTCCTCGAACGCAGGGGCCATGTCCCGAGCGAACTTGATGTCGTCGTTGCTGGTGCCTGCGGCGACCATCGGCCACACCATCGCATCACGGTGCACCCGGAAGTCGACCACCACCGGGACGTCGTTGATGTCCATCGCCTTGTTGATCGTGGCGTCGACATCCTCCGGCCTCTCACACGCCAGGCCCACGCAGCCGTAGGCCTCCGCGAGCTTCACGAAGTCCGGGATCCGCACCTGTTCGCGGCGCTGGAGGTCCGTGTTCGAGTAGCGCTGGTTGTAGAACAGGGTCTGCCACTGACGGACCATGCCGAGCGACTCGTTGTTGATCACCGCGACCTTGATCGGAATCCCCTCGATCGCACACGTGGCCAGCTCCTGGTTGGTCATCTGGAAGCACCCGTCGCCGTCGACCGACCACACCGTCGTGTCCGGCCGGCCGACCTTCGCACCCATCGCAGCCGGCACCGAGAAGCCCATCGTGCCGAGCCCACCGGAGTTGATCCAGGTGTTGGGGTTCTCGTACGGGATGAACTGGGCGGCCCACATCTGGTGCTGTCCCACCCCGGCGACGTAGATCGAGTCGGGCCCGGAGATCTGGCCCAGCCGCTCGATGACGTACTGCGGCGCCAGAGACCCGTCCTCGGGCTGGTCGTAGCCCAGCGGGTACTTCTGCTTCACGCCGGCCAGGAACGCCACCCAGCCTTCGTAGTCGCCCTGGTGACCTAGGTCGGCCTCGGCCCGCAGAGCGACGATCAGGTCGGCGATCACCTCGCGGCAGTCACCCACGATCGGGACGTCGACGGGGCGGTTCTTGCCGATCTCCGCCGGGTCGATGTCGGCGTGGATCACCTTGGCCCCCGGTGCGAACGAGTCGAGGTTCCCGGTCACCCGGTCGTCGAACCGGGCGCCCAGACTGATCAGCAGGTCGCTGCGCTGAAGGCCGGCGACCGCCGACACGGTTCCGTGCATCCCGGGCATGCCGAGGTGCTGCGAGTGGCTGTCGGGGAACGCCCCGCGAGCCATCAGCGTGGTGACCACGGGGATCCCGGTCATCTCCGCGAGGACGCGCAGCTCCTTGGCGGCTCGCGCGCGGATCACACCCCCGCCGACGTACAGCACCGGCCGCCGCGCCTCCAGCATCAACCGGGCCGCCTCGCGCACCTGCTTGGCGTGCGGGCGGGTGACGGGCCGGTAGCCGGGGAGGCTGAGCTCGGTGGGCCACTCGAACGTGGTCTGCTTCTGCATCGCGTCCTTGGCCACGTCGACCAGGACCGGCCCCGGGCGGCCCGTCGAGGCGATGTAGAAGGCCTGCGCGATCGTGCGTGCGATATCGCCCGCGTCGGTCACCAGGAAGTTGTGCTTGGTGATCGGCATCGTGATGCCACGGATGTCCGCCTCCTGGAACGCGTCCGTGCCGATGGCTGCGCTAGGCACCTGACCGGTCACCGCGACGAGGGGAACCGAATCCATGTGCGCGTCGGCGATCGGTGTCACCAGATTCGTGGCACCCGGGCCGCTGGTGGCCATGCACACGCCCACCTTGCCGGTTGCCGCGGCGTACCCCTGAGCCGCATGCCCGGCGCCCTGCTCGTGACGGACGAGGATGTGGCGAAGCTTGACGGAGTCGAACAGCGGGTCGTACGCCGGGAGAATGGCACCGCCCGGAATGCCGAACACGTTCTCGGCTCCCGCGCACTCCAAGGCCCGGATCAGGCTTTGCGCGCCGGTGACCTGCTCGCTCATGGCTCCTCTTCCTCTGGCTCTTCCTCTGGCTCTTCCTCTGGCTCTTCCCAACAAAAAAAACCCCTCGGCCCGTTTTGGGGCGATCGAGGGGTGACGCGTGAGCTGCGGCCTCCAGCGTTAGCTTCCGCGTCGCGTGCGTACAAGAATGTCGAGGCGCATAGCCCAACCGTTCCCGCAAGCACACTCCTCGTCAAGCCGGTCGGATGAGCGTCCCATCATACGGGACGCGCATCCCACATCGTGACAGGCCGCGTCGGGTTACGCGTCAGCTCCCTGCTGCATAAGTCCGAGCTGCTCGACGAACGCCATCTGGTCGAAGTAGATGTCATGACTGGTGATGACCCCCCCTCGACGGTTGCCACATCGATCGACCGCAGGCGAACCGGCTTCCCGGTCGGGGGGAGGACCTCACCCGTCGCTAGAGCGAGCGGCCCCGTGTTCGTGCCGATCACGGTGCCCTCGTCGATGGCGAACTTGCCGTCCTCCATCGTGCGCGTCATCTCGTAGCTCAGGTCGGGGAACGCGTCTGACATCTGACGCATGTAGTCCACCAGGTCATCCCTGCCGTTGATCGTTCCCGCGTCCGGAGTCTGCGCGACCACGTCAGCGGCGTAGCACTCCGCTATGGCGGCCATGTCGTTGCTGAAGATCGCAGCCGTTGCGCGATCCATCACATCACGTGCTTCTCCCATGACTGACCTCCCGATTGGTTGGGATCCACTCGCTCACCGCGCCGGTCCCCTCGGACGTGGACTAGTCGGGGCATCCCATAACTTAGCGCTTTCGCGCGGAAAAGATCCAGGGATGTCACCCGCAGACGGCGCCGACCGAGGCCGAATGCACGAGCTTGCGGTACTTCGCGAGCACACCACGGCGATGCACCGCATCGTTCGGTGTCCATCCTTGCCTGCGTGCCTCTAGATCAGCCTCGTCGACGACCAGGTCGAGCGTCCGGTTCGCCACGTCCAGACGGATCACGTCGCCGTCGCGCACGAAGGCGATAGGCCCACCGTCGACCGCTTCGGGGGCTACGTGACCGACGCAGAGGCCGGTCGTACCTCCGGAGAACCGGCCGTCGGTCAGCAGCAGCACGTCCTTGCCAAGGCCGGCACCCTTGATCGCGCCAGTGATCGCGAGCATCTCGCGCATGCCCGGTCCCCCTTTGGGCCCCTCGTAGCGGATCACGACGACGTCCCCTGACACGATCTCTTGGGCCTCCAGCGCGTCCATCGCGGCACGTTCACCGTCGAACACGCGCGCAGTGCCCTCCGCGACCTCATCGTCGAAACCGGCGGACTTGACCACGGCGCCTTCGGGAGCCAGAGAACCCCGCAGGATGGTCAGGCCACCGCTGCGGTGGATCGGCGTGGACAGGCCCCGGACAACGGTGCCGTCCACATCTGGAGGAGCAAGGTCCGCCAGGTTCTCCGCCACCGTCCTGCCGGTCACAGTGCGGCAGTCGCCGTGCAGCAACCCAGCGTCCAGCAGCGCCTTCATCACCACTGGTATGCCGCCGACCTTGTCGAAGTCGTTCATCACGAACCGGCCGAACGGCTTGAGGTCGCCGAGGTGCGGAACGTTGTCCCCGATGCGGTTGAAGTCGTCGAGCGTGAGATCGACCTCCGCCTCGCTCGCGATCGCGAGCAGATGGAGTACGGCGTTGGTGGACCCGCCGAGCGCCATCACCACGGCGATCGCATTCTCGAAGGCCTCCTTGGTCATGATCTGCCGGGCGGTGATGCCACGGCGCAGCATCTCGATGACGGCCTCGCCGGACCTGTGCGCGAACCCGTCTCGACGCCGGTCGACCGAGGGCGGTGCAGCCGAGCCGGGCAGGGACATGCCCAGCGCCTCGGCCGCCGAGGCCATCGTGTTGGCGGTGTACATCCCGCCGCAGGCACCTTCGCCGGGGCAGACCGCTCTTTCGATCCGGTCGACCTCCTCACGGGTGATCCTTCCGACCAGACATGCCCCGACCGCCTCGAACGCGTCGATAATCGTGATGTCGTTGCCGTCCACCTGGCCAGGCAGGCTCGAGCCGGCGTAGAGGAACACCGACGCGAGGTCGAGCCGAGCGGCGGCCATCAACATTCCGGGAAGGGACTTGTCACAGCCGGCCAGGAGCACCGAACCGTCGAGGCGTTCGGCCATCATCACCGTCTCGACGCTGTCGGCGATGACCTCACGCGACACCAGTGAGAAGTGCATGCCCTCGTGGCCCATGGAGATCCCGTCGGACACGGAGATCGTGCCGAACTCGAGAGGATATCCGCCGCCCGCGTGTACGCCGTTCTTCGCGGCCTTGGCCAGCCGGTCCAGGGACAGGTTGCACGGGGTGATCTCGTTCCAGGAGGAGGCGACACCGATCTGGGGTTTCGTGAAGTCGTCGTCGCCCATCCCGACCGCGCGGAGCATGCCCCGCGCGGCCGCCTTCTCGAGGCCGTCGGTGACGTCGCGGCTACGGGGCTTGAGGTCGACGTCGTGGTGCCCTTGCGGGCGGTCGTTCGTCATGCCGGGAGCCTACGCCGCCCGAGGGCGCGCTAGACCATGGCCGCCCGGACCACCATCACGTCGGGCAGCTCGCTCACGAGCTCACGCCAGGTCTCGCCTGCATCGAAGGATCCCCAGACGCTCCCGTTGCGTGCCCCGAAGTAGAGGCCGGCGTTCTCGTGGTCGTCCATGGTCAGGGCGTCCCGCATCACGCCCACGAAGAACGCGTCCGGCAGGCCACCCTCGTCGGCGGAGCCCAGCGCCTCCCAGGTTTCTCCGGCGTCCCGGGAGCGCCACACCCGTGCGTGAGCATCAGGAGGGAACCGGCCCTCCGCGCCGAAGAGCGGGAACACGTGGACGGTGTCGGGGTGACGGGGGTGCACCACGATCGGGAAGCCGAAGTCGGAGGGCAGCCCGTCCGCGATGGACTCCCAGGTCTGGCCCTCGTCGTCGGAACGGTAGACACCGCCGTGGTTCTGGGCGAAGAGGCGTTCGGGACGTGCGGCGTGTCGCGCGACCTTGTGCACGCACTGTCCGAACTCCGGGTAGCGCTGGTCCTCCGGGAGGAAGTCCGCGCGGATCCCCTTGTTGCGCGGTGCCCATGACGCGCCGCCGTCCGAGGTCTGGTAGACGCCGCCCGTCGAGATGGCCACAGTCAGTGAATCCGGGTCGGTCGGATGCGGCAACAGCGTGTGGAAGGCCTGGCCGCCGTACCCCGCCGCCCATTCGGTCCGGTGCGGGTGGTCCCAGAGCGCGCGCTCGAGTTTGAACGTCTCGCCGCGGTCGTCGGAGCGGAACACCGCACCGGGCTCGGTGCCGGCCCAGACCACGTCCTCGCCGAGTCCGGGCTGGAGCTGCCAGACCCGCTCGACCGAGGCGTCGGTGTCGTCGGGGAAGCGCACCCCTCCCTCGGGGGACGACTGCCAGCTGGCGCCGAGGTCGTCGGACCGGCCGACCTGTGGTCCGATCCAGCTCGAGGCGGCGCCGACGAGCAGCCTGGGTGTGTCGCGACGGGTGTCGACCATGCAGGAGTAGACCTCCTCCATGTTGAAGTGCGGACCGTCCCAGGTCCACTGCTCGCGGGACTCGTCGGATGTGCCGATCCAGAGTCCCTTGCGAGTGCCGACCAACAGCTTCGCCTGCTTGCCTGTTGCCATATCGTCTCTGCCTCCGTCCTGCGAACAGCGTCCCCGCCCGCACCAGTGCAGACTCTAGGGCTCCTCAGAACTCATCGCAGCACCCTTCCGCGCCGAAAAGTGCGTCAATATGCGCCGGTGACGACATGTTCGAGCGGCGCACCAGCGGCATAGCGTTCGAGCTGCGCCCCGAGCGCTGCGTAGACGCGCGGCCACATCGCACTCGACGCCCCACCCACGTGCGGAGAGAGCAGCAGGTTCGGAGCGCTCCACAGCGGGTCGTGCGTCGGTAGCGGCTCGGGGTCGGTCACGTCGAGGGCTGCGTGGATCCGCCCCTTCTCCAGCTCGCTCACCAAGGCGGCGGTGTCGACGACAGGCCCACGAGCCATGTTCACCAGGAGGGCTCCCTGTTTCATCCTCGACAGGAATGCCGCATCGGCCAGCCCCCGCGTCTCGTCGGTGATCGGCACGATCAGGATCACGACGTCGGCGCGGGGAAGCAGCGAGGGCAGGTCCGCGAAGGCGGACACCCCCTCGCGCGCGGTGCGGGCCACCCTGATCACCTCGACCTCGAACCCCTCGAGCCGGCGTTCGATCGCCGAGCCCACCGACCCGTAGCCGACGATGAGCACCGTGCGGTCGGCCAGCGAAGTGGTCCAACGCGGGCTCCATTCCGCCCGGTCCTGCGCCCGGACGAAGTCGGGGAGAGCGCGGAGCGAGGCGAGGATCAGCGCGAGGGTCAGTTCCGCGGTCGAGGCGTCGTGGACTCCGGCTCCCCTGCACAACGTCACCTCCGGTCGCACGAAGGAGCGCAGGTGGTCGACCCCGGCGCTCATCGACTGCACGACCCGCAGCGAGGGCATCTGCTCGAGGACACTGCCGACACGCGCCGAGAACCCGAACGGCGGGACGTAGAACTCGACGTCGCGGATCTCCGGGGGCGGGGCTACGCCCTCCTCCGGGAGGAACACCTCGTAGCGCAGAGACTCCGGTCGGCTCCCCAGCAGATCGGGTGCGAACGGCAGCCAGACCAACGGCTTCGACTCAGTCACCCAGTGACCCTATCTGTGACGCTGTCCCCGAAGCCACGCCCGTCGAGCAACAGTTCACCGCAATGTCACATCGTGTTGACACCCAAGAATCGCACCGGCCCTAACGTCGTACTTCATGAGACAGACCCCACCGTGGAGGACGCGATGAAGTTCCCTGTGCCCTGGTCACCGGTGCGACACCTGAGCGAACAACTGGGCGAACTCCCTGCGCGCAGCCATGTGGCGGCGCGTCGCAACGCCCTCGTCGCATCGTCGGCGATGGCACAGCGCCGTCGCGAACGGATCGAGGTGGATCGGTTCATGAAGGACTACCTCGCGCGCAGAGCGAACACCTGACCCGACCCCCCACCCGAACTTCGGGTGACTTCCGGCACGAAGATGTCATCGGCGGCTGAGTTTCCGGCACACTTTCGCCATGGCATCCTTCCCCGTCCGCGCACGCCAGGCCGGGCCGCCCGGTCCCGGCGACGACGACCTCTCGTTGCGCTTCTACCCGGTCACCAGCGCCGACGGAACCCGCATCGAAGCCTGGACGAACGATGTCGAGGGGCCAACGGTACTTCTCTGCAACGGTCTGGGCACCAGCCCCTACGCATGGCCGGCGCTGCTCCGCGCGGACTGCGGCGTCAACGTCATCTCCTGGAACCACCGCGGCGTGGGTGGCTCCGAACGTCCCGCTGACGTGGAACGAGTCGGCGTCGATGCGTTCGTCGAGGACGCCGTCGCGGTGCTCGATCACGCCGGCGTCGACTCGTGCGTGGTGGCGGGCTGGTCTATCGGGGTGAACACCGCGTTCGAGCTGGCTGTCGTGCATCCCGCACGGGTCAGCGGACTCTTCGCCGTCGCCGGTGTCCCGGGGGGTACGTTCTCCTCGATGGGGGCGCCGCTAATGATTCCTCGCCTCGCACGTAAGGACACGTAGCGAAATAACTTAGTTTCCGTTCTCGTCGTGCATATGGTCTGTGCTATGAGCCCCGTGATGGAGTCCCTTGCCCACCGGTACGACGCGATCAGGCCGCACCTGACCGAGCGGCAACGCCGGGTCTGGCT
>DASRVZ010000237.1:0-7373 GCA_035654835.1 Dermatophilaceae bacterium
GCCCTCTCTGTCAGGCTGAGGTGAGACACCCCGCGTCTTGTGGGGTGGCCTGAATTGAGGGCGGGGATCGGACGTAATGATGTTGAATCCACAAGCCCCGGAACCATCGATTTCTGGTGGGGATGATCCGGCTCCGAAGCCGACGAGGCGGTCGTTCACCGCGGAGTACCGTGCCCGAATCCTGGTCGAGTACGAGGCTGCTGAGCATGGCGAGAAGTCCACGGTGCTACGGCGTGAGGGTATCTATCAGACGCAGGTCGCGGAGTGGGCCAAGGCCCGTGACGCGGCAGCGGCTGGCGTGTCGTATCGACGGGACCGTAAACCCAGGTCGAAGGCATCTACGAACTCTGCGCGGACGGTGAAGTTGGAGGCCGAGAACGCTCGGCTGTCACGGCAGTTGGAGCAGACGCAAGCAGCTCTGGACGTGATGGGAAAAGCGCACAGGCTCTTGGAGTTGCTCTCGATCAGCAGCGACGAGAGCCAGCCGGCCACGAAGAGCCGGCGATGAGCGCCAAGACGATCATGGATGAGGCGTTCATCGCGTTGATCGCGTTGTCGGTCACCGTGGTCACCGCGTGCTGGCTGACCGGCAGGTCCAGGGCCACCCACTACCGGCGCACCAACCCGCCGCAGACCAGGGCGGCACCGGTGCCCCACGCCGAGCGGACGAAACCGCCCTCGACCCTGTCGGAGGCCGAGCGGGCGAACGTGCTGGCGGTGATCAACTCCGAGCTGTACTCAGACTTGTCGATCTGCCAGATCTGGGCCCGTGAGCTCGACGAGGACCGGTATCACTGCTCGATGTCGAGCATGTACCGGATCGCCAGAGCTGCCGGTCAGACCCGGGAACGGCGCCGGCTCGCGTCTCATCCGGCGAAGATCAAACCCGAGCTCGTGGCCACCGGCCCCTCCCAGGTGTGGTCATGGGATATCACCAAACTGCGGGGACCGGCCAAGGGCGTCTGGTTCCACCTGTATGCGTTGATCGACATCTACTCGCGCTACAGCCCCGGATATCTGGTGTGCGCGGCCGAGGACTCGATCGTCGCGGCCGACTTCATCGACGGCGCCATCATCACCAACAGGTCCGCGCCCCACACCGTTCATGCCGATCGCGGCACGTCGATGACGTCCAAACCCGTCTCCGCGTTGCTCTCGGACCTGGGCATCACCAGGACGCACTCCCGGCCTCGGTTGTCGAATGACAACCCGTTCTCCGAGGCCCAGTTCAAGACGTTGAAGTACGTCCACGACTTCCCCCACCACTTCGGCTCTCTCGCCGAAGCCAGGGCCTTCTGTGACGGGTTCTTCACCGAGTACAACCACGTCCACCGTCACTCCGGAATCGGCTGGCACACACCCGCATCGGTCCACCAGGGCACCTACGGTGCGATCGACGACGCCCGCGCCGTGACCCTCGAGCGTGCCTGGCAGGAACATCCCGAACGGTTCGCCACCCGCCCCCGACCACCACAGATCCGCAACGAGGTCTGGATCAACCAACCCGCGAAGGAGGCCGAACCGGCGACAGCGAAAACAACCTAACCAGCAGATGTCTCACTTGACTTGAAAAATTCCGGCGTGACCCACCATCGGGAGAGATGGCGGGTGGAGGTCAGTACGCGTTCGAGCGGAACTGGTCGGCCTTCAGGTTGGCGGGGAGACCCCGGAGGAGCCGATGGTTCGGGTGCTGCCGCCGCTTACATTGGCGCTCAGATGGCCCTCACGATCTGTCTGGTCGGCCTGGCCGGGATGATCAGCGTCTTCTTAGCAACACGCTGCTCGCGCCACTAACCGCCGAGACACTTGGTCGTCCAAAATGGCGATCAAGCGACTGGTCCTCATGTCGGAGCCCTAGTGGACGCTGGCGCCATGCCCCCACAACACCAGGTCTACCGCCCAGCGGAGCGTCCCGACGTCGAGGCCCTCATCGACGGGCAGTGGCGCCCCGGTGAGCTGCGCGCATGGACCCAGCACGAAGACGGCACGCGCACCTTTGACGTGCAGTACCAGCCGGTCGGGACGAACTCGCGGACGATCGGGACGTTCACTGCCGATGAGATCCGCAGCGACACCGTCGACCGGTCACGTGGGCGGGCCGGCTGAGTCATGGCCGCCTGCTTGGGCCAGCGGCGGTGTCGGACCCGCACCCGCATCTGCCGTCGATTTCCGATCACGCGCGCCTTTGGGCACACACGGCCCCAGCCGAGGCAGACCGCGCCCAAGGGGTGGGCGAAAAGGTCTCCAGCAACGGGGAAACGCATGGCGTCCCTGTACCGGCGCACTGGCCGCGAAGGCGCCCGTCGATGAATGACCCTGTCGGGCCATTCCCATCTGTCGTCGTCGGAGAGAGGGTGATTGAACCGGGACGCACTCAACCATTTGGAGATGGACATGCGTTTTCGAGTCATCGCTACTGGCGTCATGTTGACAGCCCTTCTCGCGGTCACCGGGCCGTCTGCCCAAGCCGCGGTAATTCGAGGGACCGAGGACGCGGACACCCTGGTCGGCACCCGGCGTCACGACGGCATCTTTGGCCGGGGCGGCGAGGACCGGCTGTTCGGCAAACGCGGCGCAGACAGCCTGAATGGGCAAGCGGGCAACGACACCCTCCACCTCGGCCGCAGCGGCAGCGGCTCGGCAGGAGAAGAGAGTGGGGACGGCGGAAGCGGGGACGACTACGTCTTCGGCGGCCGAGGCTTCGAGTTCATCTGGGGCGGGAACGGAGACGACCACCTCTACGGCGGTCCGGGCGACGAGCAGATCGAAGGCGGTTTCGGCAACGACTACATCGACGGCGGGCAGGGGGGCAACGCCGGCCCAGGCTTCGAGAACTTTGGCGGCTCGTTCCAAGGCGGGGGTGGCCGCGACGTGATCATCGGGCGGGACGCCCGGGAAGCGATCAATCCCGGCCGAGGGGCTGACACGGTGAATGCGGGCGCCGGCGACGACAGAATATTCGTGCAAGTCGATGGTCGACCTGATGTCATCGACTGCGGCGACGGTACGGACGACGTCTTCTGGACTGGCGAAGACGAAGTCGCCGACCCCGCCGACGTGTTGACCGGCTGTGAGAATGTCGGCCCGGACCCTTTTTGACGTGCCGTGATCGCAGGGTCGCGTCAGCGGGTCTCTGAGGCTTGCCCCGGCTCGCCGACCTGCTGGGTTCCGGGAGCTGCGGACAGCGTCGACCTAGCGCCTTAGACGGTGCCAACCAGTCACACGATCACCACCTGGCCTGCTCCAGCCACGGTGCCCTTCCGGGGCCGCCCGTTCCGAGGACTGTGGATCTAACAGGGTTCCGGCCGACTCGCCGAGCTCTGAGTCAGCGGAGAGGGCCGTGATGATGAAGTGCCCCCGAATGCCCGGACGGTCTGGTTGGGTTGGTGTGATCATGCTGCGCGCTCGGTTTGGCGTCCAGCCTGCTGCGGGGTCTCGTAGTCGGCGGGCTGAGATATCCGAGGGTCGAGTGGTGTCGGCGGGGTTGTTGGAGCCCTCGATGAAGGCGAACACGGCGTTCGCGAAATCCTCGGGGGGCTGCCAGGTCGAGCGGTCCAGCAGCTCGGTCTGCAAGGTGGCGAAGAAGCTCTCGGCCACGGAGTTGTTCCGCGTTGTCAACTACTCCTGATTCCGTTGCTGCGCAGCGGACTGTCCGGGTAACGCACCTGTTCCATCCGTGGCATGGCCGCGAGTTTGTGTTCCTCGCGGTCCGTCAGACCTGGGCCGAGGATCGGGTGTTTCTCCTTGACGAGGATGGCGTCCAGCACTCGCTGCCGGTCGGGTGGACCGACGCGGTGGATCCGCATGTGTTCGTGGTGATGGCGGCCGGGAGATGCCCGTTCCGGCTCGACGACCTCCTCGAGCTCGCCGATCTCCTGGACCGGGTGACGTCAGCGACACCGGCGGGACTGTAAAGCGGACTATGCCGTGAGTGTCAGGCGAATTACGCCGCCTGGGGGTTGCGTCGGAACAGTCGGGGGACACATGCCCTTGCTGCTATGACCCCGTACTTCAGGGAAGAATCACGTGGGTATACATCGGCGTGTCGCTTGATACCCCAAGCAGATCGGCGGCGTAATCATATTTACATCAATGTGATTCGGGAGGCAGCGATGGGCAGGCGCCGGGTGGAGGACCCGAAGGTGGATGCGTTGCGGGAGGCGCGCACCCTGAACCCGCGCCCGGAGTCGGTGGTCGATGAGGGGTTCACCGGGTCGGAGTTCTTCGATTCCCGGGACCTGGTGCAGGTCAAGTACGAGATGGTGCGCCGGGTGGAGGTCGACGGGGTGCCGGTGGCGCAAGCAGCGTCCGGGTTCGGGTTCTCCCGCCCCTCGTACTATCAGGCGGCCGCGGCGTTGGCCCAGGGTGGGCTGCCTGCGCTGGTGCCGGCCAGGCCCGGCCCCCGGCGGGCGCACAAGCTCACCGAGCAGGTGCTCGCTCACGCCGAGGAGCTGCTGGCCGCCGACTCCTCGCTGCGGCCGGCGGAACTGGTCGAGCCGCTGGCCGAGGAGTTCGGGGTGCGGGTGCATCCGCGCTCGATCGAACGGGCGCTGGGCAGGCGACGGAGTCGGAAAAGTGACCCCGGAGCGGGTTGAGCCCGCCGCTCGGCCTGGGCTCGTCGACCGGTACGAACAGATGCGGGCCGCCGCCCTCGGCGGCGGCGCCGACGGCTGGCGGTTGGGGCTCGGAGTGCTCGCCGGCAAGGGCGTGGCCGGGTGGATCCGCGCCGCCTCGACCTGCACCAAACCCGTGCCGGAACCTCCCTCGGCCGCCTCGGGCAGTCGTGCCGGCCCGTCCGGCCCGTCCGGCCCGTCCGGTCCCCAGGCCATGGAACTGGTGCGGGTCCTGGCCGCGATGACCCTGGCCCATGCCTGAGGAACACGAGAGGAGCAGACAGTGAAGCCAAGTGGTTCGGTGACGGCGGAGAGGATCGAGGCCGCGAGCAAGGTCACCGCCGAGCATCTTCGCCGGGACGCCTACCTGTATGTCCGGCAGTCCACGCTGCGTCTGGTGCTCACCAACACCGAGTCCACCCAGCGGCAGTACGGGCTGCGGCAGCGCGCGGTGGCACTGGGCTGGCCCAGTGACCGGGTGGTGGTCATCGACACCGACCAGGGCCAGTCCGGCGCCTCGGCCACCGACCGCGAAGGCTTCCAACGGCTGGTGGCCGAGGTCGGCATGGGCCACGCCGGGATCGTGCTCGGCCTGGAGGTCTCCCGGCTCGCCCGCAACAACGCCGACTGGCACCGGCTGCTGGAGATCTGCGCTCTGGCCGGCACCCTGATCTGCGATGAGGACGGCCTCTACGACCCGGCCGACTTCAACGACCGGCTGCTGCTCGGCCTGAAGGGCACCATGAGCGAGGCCGAGCTGCACTTCATCCGCGCCCGGCTGCGCGGCGGCCAACTGTCGAAGGCCCGCCGCGGCGAGCTGCAGATGCCGCTGCCGGTCGGGCTGGTCTACGACCCGGCCGGCCGCGTGGTGCTCGACCCCGACACCGGCGTCCAAGACGCCATCCGGCAGGTCTTCACCCTCTTCTCCCGCACCGGCTCGGCCCGGTCCGTGGTCACCGAGTTCAACGCCGCCGGGCTGCTGTTCCCGGTCCGGGTCCGCACCGGGGCGCACAAGGGCGAGCTGGCCTGGATGCCGCTCAAGCACTGGCGGGTGCTGCGCACCCTGCACAACCCGCGCTATGCCGGCGCGTTCGCCTACGGCCGCCGCCGCGAACGCGTGGGCGCCAACGGGAAGAAGACCTTCGAGGTCGTCCCGCGTGACCAGTGGGTCGCGCTGATCCCCGACGCCCACCCCGGATACATCGGCTGGGAGCAGTACGAGGCCAACCAGAAGCTGCTTGCTGGGCAACGCTCAAGCCCACGGCACCGACCGGTCCGCCGGCCCAGCCCGGGAAGGCCCCGCGCTGCTGCAGGGTCTCGCGGTCTGTGGGCGCTGCGGCCGTCGGATGACAGTGCGCTACCACACCCGCCGCGGGGTCGAGGTGCCCGACTACCAGTGCATGCGTGCCGCCATCGATGACGGTGCACCACGCTGCCAGACCATCCCCGGCGCCGGTGTCGACACCGCGATCGGCCAACTGCTGCTCGACACCCTCACCCCGCTCGCCCTTGAGGTCGCGCTCACCGTCCAAGCCGAGCTGGACACCCGCGCAGCCGAGGCCGACACGCTGCGCCGCCACCAGGTCGAACGCTCCCGCCACCGCGCCGACCTCGCCCGCCGCCGCTACCTCGCCGTCGACCCGGACAACCGACTCGTCGCCGACAGCCTCGAGGCCGACCGGAACGACGCGCTCCGCGCTTTGCAGGCCGCCCACGACGACTACCAGCACACCAGCGCCAACTCCGACGCCATCACCGAGGAGCAGCGCGTCCGGGTCCGCGCACTGGCCGCCGACTTCCCCGCCCTGTGGGCCGACCCGCACACCCCGCAACGGGAACGCAAACGGATGGTCCGCCTGCTCATCGACGACGTCACCCTGGTCAAGACCGACCGCATCCACCTACACCTCCGGCTCCGCGGCGGACAGACCCAGTCCCTGACCATCCCGATCCCCCCGAAGGCGTGGCAGGCCCGACAGACCCACCCCGACGCCGTCGCCGCCCTGGACCGGTTACTCGACGAGCACACCGACGCCGAGACCGCCGCCCTGCTCAACGCCGCCGGTCACCGCTCCGGTGAGGGCAAGCCGTTCACCGCCCGGATCGTGCTCGACCTACGCGGCAGCAACAACCTCCCCAGCCACGCCGACCGGCTCCGCGCGCGAGGACTGCTCAGCATCGGCGAGATCGCCGAACGACTCGGCGTGCACTCCTCCACCATCAAGGCCTGGCACCGCGCCGACCCGCTCACCTCTCACCAAGCCAACAACAAGAACGAACGACTCTACGAACCACCAGACCCCGGCGACCCACGACTCGTCGCCAGGCAAGGAAGCCCCATCAGAAACCGAGTTCCCACCCAACCCGCGCCAGGAGGTGCAGTATGAAACCAGATCCTTGTCGAAGCAGTCGCCGATCGATCCGATCGATCCGAGCAGGCCGGCCTCGCGGAGCCGGTGGCCGAAGGCTCAACTCGTATTTTGCGTGCCCTGGTCGCTGTGATGGACCGCGCCGGGTGCTGCTTGCGGTTCCAGATCGCCATCTGCAACGCGCCCACGACCTGCTCACTGCGCAGGTGGTCAGCCATCGCTCAGCCTACGACGCGGCGGCTGGAGCAGTCTAATGCGACGGCGAGGTAGCACCATCCCTCGCTCGTCCGGTGCTGGGTGATGACGGCGACGTAGAGACGATCCGGGCCGACCGGGGTGCAGTTCCGTTTGCCACGCACGCCTTCCGGCAGATCCGGTAAACGCTCTCGTG
>DASRVZ010000238.1:0-6500 GCA_035654835.1 Dermatophilaceae bacterium
CCGCGGCCGCTACAGCGCTCAGTCCCAGGATCTACGAGGCCCAGACCCGGCTCTTCGTCTCGACCTCTGGTGGCGTTGACACCGGGGACCTGCTGCAGGGAAGCAACTTCACCCAGCAGCGGGTCAAGTCCTACGCCGACGTCATCACCACGCCCAAGGTCCTCGACCCGGTGATCGCGTCGCTCGGGCTCGACACGACCGCCGCAAAGCTCGGGGGGCAGATCACCGCCACGGTCCCGCTCGACACCGTGCTGATCGAGGTCGCCGTCACCAGCCCGGACCCGGCCGTGGCCGCGGCGGTCGCCGACGCCGTGGGCAAGCAGTTCACCACCACCGTGGCCGACCTCGAAAGCGTCACCAGCGGCAAGTCCAGCCCCGTGAAGGTGAGCATCGTGAGCTCCCCGACGGTTCCCACCGTGCCGATCAGCCCCAAGCCGGTGCGCAACCTGGCCCTGGGCGTGGTGCTCGGGCTTCTGCTCGGCCTGGGTCTGGCGCTGCTGCGGGACCTGCTCGACACCACCATCAAGAACGAGAAGGACTGCGCCGAAGTCACCGAAGCGACCGTCATCGGCGGTATCGCCTTTGACCCCGAGGCCCCCAAGCGCCCGTTGATCGTGCAGGCCAACCCGCACAGCCCCCGCGCCGAGGCGTTCCGGACTCTGCGCACCAACCTGCAGTTCGTGGACGCCGCCAACCACCCGCTCTCGATCGTCTTCACCTCGTCCATACCCGGTGAAGGCAAGACGACGACGACGGCGAACCTCGCGATCACCATGGCCGCCGGCGGCGCCCGGGTCTGCATCGTCGAAGGAGACCTCCGCCGCCCGCGGCTGCTGGAGTACATGGGCATGGATGGCGCCCTGGGCCTGACGAACGTGCTGATCGGTCGGGCCGAGCTCACCGAGGTGATCCAGCGGTTCGGCGACACCAGCGTCTATGTCGTCGGTGCCGGTTCGGTGCCGCCCAACCCCAGCGAGCTGCTCGGCTCGGCCGCCATGGCCAAGGCCTTGCGCGAGCTCGAGTCACGCTTCGACCTGGTCATCATCGACGCACCCCCACTGCTGCCCGTGACCGACGCCGCAATCCTGAGCACCATCACCGGCGGGACCGTCATCGTGGTCGGTGCCGGGATGGTCAACCGCGACCACCTGGCCAAGTCGTTGCAGTCGCTGGAGACCGTCCAGGGTCGCTTGCTCGGACTTGTCATGAACCTGATACCGACCAAGGGCGGCGACGCCTACTCGTACTACCGCGCCGGCTACGCGCCCGAGTCACCCCGCCAACGCGCGAAGGATCTCGAGCGAGCCGAGCAGCCCTAGGACCAGCTCTGTGGGACGTATGCCGGCACGTGTCGGAAGACGTCCCGGTTCCTCGCAAGAAGTGGGACGTATGCCGGCACGTGTCGGAAGACGTCCCAGGTATGGCGGGTGGCCGCTGCCGGGTGGCCGCTGCCGGGTGACCGCTGCCGGGTGGCCGCTGGCGGGTCGGCGGTGGCCGGGTCAGCGCGGGACGATCTCCTCCTGGCTGGCACTGCGACCATCGACCAGACACACGGCGTCCAAGGCCGTGTTGCGCTTGATGACGGCCAGGGCGATCGGCCCGAGCTCGTGGTGACGCGCCACTGACGTCACCCGGCCGACGACCCGACCGTCGACCTCGACCTCAGCCCCCCGCGCGGGCAGGGTGTGTCCGGAGCCGTCGAGGTGCAGGAACACCAGTCGACGCGGTGGCCGCCCCAGGTTGTGGACGCGAGCGACGGTCTCTTGCCCGCGATAGCAGCCCTTGTGAAGATGCACGGCAGTGCGTAGCCAGTCGAGCTCGTGGGGGATCGTGCGGTTGTCGGTCTCGAAACCCAGACGCGGGCGCCAGGCCGCGACACGCAAGGCCTCAGCGGCCCATATCCCCGCCATCGGCCGGTCCCCGATCACTGCCTCCAGCTGGTCGCGGGGGACGATCAGCTCGCGCCAGGGACGCTCGCTCCCCGGGTGCTGGGCCGGGTCAACCACGACGCTGTATGCCGCAGTGTCACCGACCAGGAACGGCCACGGGTCGCTCCACGCCAACGGCTCCGACGACGTCGTCTCGGCACGCAGCGGCTCACCGATCACCGCGTAGCCGGCAGTGACATCGCTGACCTCGACGCGCAGCATGAACCGCATCGAGTCCAGCCAGGACTTGAGCGCCGGGGCCGTGCCGGGCTCGACGGTGACCCAGGTGGTCTCGCCGTCATCGACGAGGTGCAGGTCGTGCTCGATGTGCCCCTTGGGGCTGAGGACCAGCGTCTCGGCCGAGGTGCGCGGAGCCAGCCCGGTCAGCATCTGGGTGGTGATCGAGTGCAGCCAGGTCAGGCGGTCCGGCCCGGCGATCGTCAGGACCCCGCGGTGGGACAGGTCGACCGCGGCCATGCCCTCGACCAGGAGCCGCTGCTCGCGCAGGGGATCGCCGTAGTGCGCGGCGACCTCGGCATCGACGCCCTCACCCGCGACCGCCCGGGGCCGGCTCAACATCGGGCTCGGCGGCAACGGGCTGGGCGCCGCGACAGCTGGCGCGCTCACAGAGCCGCCTTCGCCGAACATGCCTTGCACCATCCGTGGATCGCCATGTGTTTCACATCCGCCACAAAGCCGTGGCGGGCCAAAAGATTCCCGACGAACGGATCGGCGGTGGCGACCGGGCTCTCGATGACCGTCCCGCACGACAGACACACGAGGTGCAGATGCTCGGCGTGGTCGGCCAGGTGATAGGTCGGCGAATGGTGGTCGAGGTGGGTGTGGGAGACGACGCCCACCGCCTCGAGCGCCTCCAGGTTGCGGTAGATGGTGGACAGGGACAGGGCCGGCCCGCCGTCCTCACCAACGGCCGCGGCCAGAAGGTCAGGGGTGGCATGCCCGAGCGCCCGGACGGCATCAACGATCCGCGACCTCTGGGGGGTCAGCCGCATCCCCCTTGCCCTCAGGGACTTGCCTAGGTCGCTCATACAGCAAGCCTCTCATCCATTTGTACGTGTCCCAATGACTGCATTCGTCGGTGTCCCCGAGCCCGGCTGAAACCTAGCGTTGAAAGCAGGCTCGACGTGAGAACCGGAGGTCAACATGGTCTCTCAATGCATCACCGTCGCCCAGCCCTACAAGGGGGTATGGCACATCCTCAACAGCCGCGATGGCACCCAGATCGGGGTGGTCAACGGCGATGCCGTTATCGGCTACACCGCCAGGAACAACAACGGCCACATTGTGGGTTGCGTCTTCGGCTGCGCCGAGGAAGCACTGGACGCTTTGACGACCAGGGAGACCGGCGGGACCGACCTGTCCTGACCACCAGGTCGCTGACCTCGGCGATGTCCCTCATCCATTTGTGGGTGTCCCCAAGACATCATTCGTGGGATTCCGCAAGGTCGGCCAAAACCTAACGTTGAATCATGCTCGACGAGCGGACCATCACGGTGACAGCGTTCGCTCGCGCCCCAGGGATGGTCCGTATTCGTCGACTCTTTCTCAGCCTGCTCTCCCTCCTGGTGCTGGCCACGGTGGGGACGGGCGCGGCATACCAGGCCTTCTTGAACCACACGCCGAGGATCACCATCAAGCACGCGGCTCTGCTGCCCGCCCCCGGCATCGCCCTCAGCCCGGGCGAGACCGTCCCGACCAAGGATCCGGCGGCCAGGGGCGCAGAGAACTTCCTGCTGGTCGGGTCGGACAGCAGCGGCACGGTCGCTCAGGGACGTTCGGACATCATCGTCCTGGCGCACATCACCGACGACCGCAAGCAGGTCTACCTGGTGAACTTCCCGCGCGACATGTACGTCGACGTGCCGGGCTATGGCAAGGACACGATCAACTCCGCCTACCGGTATGGCGGGCCGCAGCTGCTCGTGCGCACGTTGCAGCAACTGGTTGACGTCCCTATCGACCATGTCGGCGTCATCACCTTCGCTGGTATCCAGGGCATGACCGATGGGCTCGGCGGGGTCGACGTCGCCGTCGGGAAGGCCAGCTCGGGGCCCGGCCTCACCCCCTTGACCAAGGGCGTCAACCACCTCGACGGGGCGGCCGCACTGGGGTTCATCCGCGAACGACGCCAGCCCGGCGAGAACGACATCACCCAAGGGCGTCGACAGCTGACCTTCATCAAGGCATTCATGGTCAAGGCACTGAGCAAGGACGCGCTGAGCAACCGGATCGCGTTCGCCGAGTTCAGGGACGCGGCCGCCGCGAACCTCACCGTGGACAACGCGTTCGCCTCAGAGGACATGCGCTCGCAAGCCTCGGCCCTGAACGGTCTGAGCGGCAAGGACATCGTGACCATCACCGCACCCATCACCGGGCTCGGGAAGAGCCCCAAGGGTACGCAGATCGACGTCGTGAACGTCCCAGAGATGGCCCTGTTGTCGATCGCGCTCAGAACCGACTTCATGGCCAGCTTCCCGACCGGTTTGTCGGCCCCCCGGTATGGCGGGATGCTGGGGAGGCGCTGTGTTGGGAACCATGCCGGCAGGTGTTCGCAGAGGTCCTGGGTTGACGCGTGAAGTGGGTCGTCTGCCGACACGTGTCGCAAGACGTCCCGGATTGGCGCGGGAAGTGGGTCGTCTTCCGACACGTGTCGGAAGACGTCCCGGATTGGCGCGAGAACTGGGTCGTGTGCCGACACGTGTCGGAAGACGTCCCCGGTCTGGCGGGCGATCGGGCGGTATGGGCGGGCGGTTACGAGGCGGGCGGTCACGAGGCGGGGAGCGTCGCCGAGTCAAGCCGAACCTGTGGACAACCCGGCTGCCCAGCCTCGAGGTCAGGCACTCTCGTCAGCATGGCCGCCCAGACACACAGGACAGAGCTCGACCTGCGCGAACCCTTCAGTCGCGCTGACGCCCGGCGCGCCGGCATACCGGTCAAGCATCTGACGTCGCGTCGGTTCCGCAGACTGTTCTACGACGCCTACGTGAGCGCCGACGTACCCGTAACGCCGGTGGTGCGCGCGTCGGCCGCCCTGCGGATCAGCCCCTTCGGTTCGCATGCAAGCCACCACACCGCAGCCCAGATCTGGGACGGCGTCGTGCCCGACCAGCCGTTGACCCACGTCAGCAGCCCGCACGGTGGCACACGATCCGCGCGCCAGGGTGTTGGCAGTCACCAGAGCTCCGACGGGTCCGAGGTCGTCACCTTCGGCGGGCTGAGGGTCTCGAGCCCGGCACAGACGTTCATCGACCTTGCCACCGAGCTCACCCTCGTCGACCTTGTGGTGCTGGGTGACTCACTGGTCAAGAAGGGCAGAGCGACACCCCGACAGCTCATCGAAGCCACCCTGCGCTGGAAGGGCAAGGGATGCCGATCGGCTCGACGGGCCGCGCGTTTGGTTCGGGTTGGGGTCGACTCCCCGATGGAGACGCGGCTCCGGCTGCTGATGGTGTTCGCGGGGCTGCCCGAGCCGGTGGTCAACCACATCGTCTTTGACGCCAGGGGCGCGGTGTCCAAACGGTTCGACCTTTCCTATCCGGAGCTGAAGCTCGTCATCGAGTACGACGGTCGTCAGCATGCCGAGAGCGACCGGCAGTGGGAGCGCGACACCGAGCGGCGCGAGGAGATGGACGTCGAAGAATGGCGCCTGATCGTCATACGGTCCAAGGACATCTACGTTCAGCCGCTACGAACGCTCGAGCGGATTGTCGACGCGATGCGGGCATGCGGCGCTCGAGGTCTGCCCAGGACGTTGAACCGCGAGTGGGAGCGACACTTCCCGGGTCGGTGACTGGGACGTTGCGGGTCGTATGCCGCCACGTGTCGGAAGACGTCCCGGTTCGGCGCAAGAAGTGGGTCGTATGCCGACACGTGTCGCAAGACGTCCCGGTTCGGCGCCCGCGTCGGGTCAGACGCCGAGACCCGCTCGCACAGCGGCGACGATGTTCGTCGCATGGATGAGGTCGCTGGCGATTTCCTGATCCCCCACAGCGAGATCGCGGTATTCAGTGGCGTTGCGTTTGGACCTCATTCGCTGGAACTTGCCGACACTGCCGCTGGGGTCCGGCACTACCTCGGCCAAGTAGATACCAACCGCTTCGTGCGCTGCCGGCTTGTTGGTTGACGCACGAATACCCCCGGCCAGCATGTGCGCCGTTGCCGCCTTTCTGGCGGCGTCGTACAAGGCGGCGTACGCCATCTCATTGTCGTGGCCGAGCAACATCTGCGCGGTGGCAAGGTGCTGCTCGGCCTTCGCGATCCGCACCAACGCCGCAGTCCGGTCAGGCGCAATGTGCTCAAGGCGACCGGCAGCCCATAGGTCCGCAACCGAAACAGCCATGAAGATCCCTACCTTGATTCGACAGCGTCGGGTTGGTGCGACTGACCCAGATCCAGGCTGACAAGCGCGCTCCGCCGAAGCTGCTCAATGAATCCTTCGTTGGACGCATCCCACTCTTGCTTGGTCAACACGGTCGGGTTCACCTCACGGCCGAACTGGGCTGAAGCCTTCTCTGCCACGTCGTAGACGGCGTCGACCTCGGGCGTTCCCAC
>DASRVZ010000239.1:0-3489 GCA_035654835.1 Dermatophilaceae bacterium
CAACGGGATTCACCCCCCGAAGCCCACGCTCGTTTTCCTAGACCAGCAGAAGCGCTCCAGCCGAACAGCCCGTCCTGCGGTAACCAACCCGCGAATATCAGTCTGACCGCGCCGTCGCGTAACCGACACGCACGCCAACTCATCAACCTGACCCGGCCCGGCGAAGCGGCGCCCGAGAAGCCATCCGGGCGCCGCTTCGCCCTGCCCCCTTGACAACACCCCCCTACATATCAGTCGGGCACCGGGAGCTGCGCTTTGGGCCCTTCAGTGTTGCCTTCGAGCACGCGAACTAGATGATTCCGTCCACACATGCGACATCCGCAGATCGGCATAGACCGGTAGTTCTCACCGTCCCGGTAGCGGAACGGTCAGCGGTGCGGCCGACAGCGCCAATGAGGGGAAGGCGGCAATCACCGCAAGGGGACCCCAGTACCGTGGAGGTCAGCCGTTGTTCGGTCGCCGCAGCAACTCGTTCAGTACCAGGTCGTGACGGCAGGCGTCCTTGCTCAATGCCGGGAGTTCGGCGTCCTCGAGCACGTCATCCAGATCGGCGAGTTCGTCCCAAGCCGGGCGCGTCCGGTCGAGCTCATCGCGGAGCTCCTGCAACGTCATCCATTGCACCGACTTCTCCATGACACGACCGTAATCACCTCACCCCGCATTTACCTGCCAAGTGTGGCCGAGCCGAACCAGATCCGGTTAAGGATGGCTGCACGGCACAGCCAAGACTTGGTCGTTCGCGTCCAATCCGACACGTTCGACGTGTCAGCCAGCTTCGGGCATTGGTCTCACTCTCAAGCCGCCGTCCGCGCAACTGCTAGTAATTCGGGCAACCGAGCGCGGGCGGTAAACGGGCAATGGGCTACGAGTGTGTGGATGAGGCGGTTCTTGGCCAAGCTGACCGCGGTAGCAGTTCGGGACCGCGTAGCCAATGTCCAAGCCGCGAGCGCGAGCGCCGACAAGTCACACCAGTTGGTAGCGGCGGTTCTCCGTAATCGGCCGACTATTCAGGGTCTGGGTGATCCGATGCTTCGCAGTAGGCCAGCAGCGATCTTCCCAATTCAGTGACCGCAAAGGCCCCGAGTGGATCACCGGACCAGTTCACCATGTCACCCTTCAGTCTGTCGGTCAGGAGGGCGAAAGCGTGTAGTCCTTCCGCCGCTGACGCAGCAATCTCCGGCGGCATGTCCGCCACGCTGGCGACGAATGTCACGGTCGGATTGCCGTCCGTGCCTGGACTGGCTGTGATCGCCTGCTCTGCCTTGATGTTGGCCACCAGGTACCTGAGGTGGACCGGCTCCAGTTGGGAGAGCACCGCCACGTAGTACGAGACGGCATCAACTTTGGCGTCATCTCGCAGGCCTGCGGCGATCAGCCGTGCGAGTCCATCCCGGAAATCGCCGTCCGACGTTCGCACGGCCTTTTCGCCCGCTGTGATGTATGCATCCGCAAGTTCCTCTTCTTGCTCGAAGCGGTCTTCCACCTGCTCCGGGCTTGCCCCCGCATACTCGCCGACTCTTCTCGTAAACTCGTCGCCTCGCCGGGACCATCGATTTGTGATTGTTCGCTTGATCGAGACCTCGACCGGCAACCACTTGGCGATGCCCGCACTGACCTCCGTCGTCACCTCGCGATCGTCTGGCTCCTCTTCATCGCGACCCATGACCTAACGGTAGGTCAATCGGGGAACTGGACCGTCGGCGACTCGCGGCGCGATGAGGAATGACCCGGTCCGGGAGGAGCCGCGCGAGACGGCGCACCGGACAGGCCTTCTGCCGGGCGTTGATCCGTGTCTCGGCGGACCCCTGTGTGCGAGGACTGGGTGGCATACGGAATTCGCGGCGGTGGGGCCGGAAACCTGCTGAAGACCGCGACGTCGTGGCGGTCGTGGCGACCTTCCCTTCATCGGGAAGGTCGCAGTCGTCTCGGCTACGAGAGTGAGTCCCGGTACGCGAACGGCCAGCGGACGCCGTTGAGGCCGTTGAGGCCGTCGGTTCTCGCGCCGACGATCGTCACATGGGGATCCCTCACCGAACAAAGACACACACCCATCGCGGCAAAGTAGTGCGTTTAGCAGCATCCCTGCCCTGGATCGTTATGCATTGGGGCGACGGCGAGTCGAGTTGGCCCCGAACTCGCCTTCGTCCCGAGGCGCCGTTACAGCCTGCGTACATGTCCCGCAAGGACAGAACAGCTCGGCACCCGCAGGGAGATCCTTCATCCGGACTTTCGGGAAACATCGGTCAGGAGCCAGGTTGTGGCGGATCTCAGGGAGTTGGAAGTAGTCGGCGCCAGCCGTGGCGTCGCTCAACAGCGCGTGCATCACAGCCACCAGTCCCAAAGCAGCGGAGAGTCTTCTAGAGGTGGCCCAGCTGCTTGCGGGCCAGCGCCGCGGCGCCGGCGTGCCCGGAGTCGATCGCCAGCTGATAGGCCGCGGCCGCCCCGGCCGGATCGCCGTACTCCTCGCGCAGCACCCCCAGGTTGAACGCCGCCTTCGGCGCCTTGTCGGCGTGCCCGGAGTCGATCGCCAGCTGAAAGGCCGCAGCCGCACCGACAGGGTCAATCTTGACGCCATGTCGACTGTAAGGATCTGGTCCCGTCAGGATCTGGACCCGATCCCGAGCGAGGCTCAGTGCCGAGCCGGCAGCCGTGAACTTTTGGCGTGCCTCCTTCATCGACTGTTGGACCGTGTCCCCCGGCGATAGGTGGGCGCCGATGGTGGCGTCCCACCGGTTGCAGGCCGTCAAGAGCGTCTGGGAGATGGGGTCCCCAGGCTGAAGCTTTACGTCGAGAAGTGCAGATAGGGCCGCTGCTGCGTCGTCGTACCTTTTGGAGGCCTTGTCCATCGCGGACACGGCACCGAGGGTTCTGCCTTCGAGCGTGAAGTATCTGCCGACGAGCACCCTGAACCCGAAGATGACAAGGACGACTACGACGGCGGCGAGAATGTACGAAACCCTCATGATTTGATCCCCTCATCGCAGCAAAAATAGCGACCGATCCTCATGCCACAACTTCTTGTGTAGTTGCTCGCTTCGTACCCACGCCATGCCGAGGGCCCCAGAATAGCGCCGACTGCTTTAGTGACGTCATGATTGCGGCGATGCCCGATAGCCGAACGATGACCGGACTCATCGGAGCCAAACATCGTGCCCGCTGGACGATCCTTATATTGGCTCAGGAGTTGTCAACGACGTACTCCTCCGGGTCGATGTCCTCACCGGTGACCGCACGGGCTGGGCAGTGTTCCGCGTCGATTGCGACCCACCGCGCACCAAGGCGCGACCCGCGCGCCTCGTGGCTGTGCTCGCGGAAGTCAGGGATGGCGTCGCGTTCCTCGTCCGATCTACGGGCGTCATTGGTTTCCTCGGGCGCTGCATCGCCTCCAGCAGGTTGGCGAGCGGCTGCCATGTGGCCGCGAACGCGCCTGTATCGCCGGAGGTACGGAGCAGCGGGGTCACCGACCCTCTCGATCCCTGTCAGAGGCGG
>DASRVZ010000240.1:0-7709 GCA_035654835.1 Dermatophilaceae bacterium
CGGTCGAGGTGGGCCAGCCAGTCCCTCATGTAGGTGGGCTCGTGGTTCTGCGCCCGGAACTCGGCGGCATCGAAGTAGGCCGACACCAACGTGTTCAGCTTCTTGAGCTCCGTCTCGCTGAGGTAGTTCTTGGCGATGATGACCTCAGTTTTGCGCGGGCGTTCCCCCGCGAAGGAGGTGAGGCCCATGTTCGGCTGGGTAGCGTCAGCGCGGGAGGAGATGACCTCGGCGGCGGTGCGGCCGTGGGCTGCGTAGTGGAGTTTGTTCTGCACGAACTTGAAGAACTCGATGGTCTCCTCGGCTTGGGGGTTGTAGTCGATGCTGGTGGCGTAGAGGTCGAGCACCTGCCGGTAGAGAACCTTCTCGCTGGAGCGGATGTCACGGATGCGTTCCAGCAGTTCGTGCCAGTAGGTGCCGCCGCCGAGGTTCTTGAGCTTGGCGTCGTCCATCGTGAAGCCCTTGACGAGGTACTCACGCAGACGTTCGGTGGCCCAGATTCGGAACTGTGTGGCGACCTTGCTCTTGACCCGGTAGCCGACCGAGAGGATCACGTCGAGGTTGTAGTAGGTCAAGGTGCGCGTGACTTGACGCGAGCCCTCTTGCCGAACTGTTCGGAATTCCCGAACAGTTGCCGCTGGGTCGACCTCGCCCTCGGCGAAGATGTTGCTGATGTGCTCGCTGACGTTGGCTTTCGACGACTGAAACAACTCGACGAGCTGCGCCTGAGTCACCCAGACGGTTTCGCCGTCGAGCCGCACTTCGATGGCGGGCACGCCGCTGTCGCGCTGGTAAAGGACAATCTCGCTGGAGGGCTGATCGGTCACGACCACACCCTCCCGATCACGGGCGTTGACACGGAGCAGACGCCGAGCATCTTGTCCTGGATGCGCTCGACGATGGCCGAGGTGGACGGTTGGGTGAGCAGGTCAGTAGTCACTGGCGAGTTCCGACTCATACAGTGCCTTCCCGCTTTGCGCGTCACGGATGGACTGGCGCACGCGGGGCTTGGTGATGTCGAGGACGCGCAGGGTGCCGCCCGTCTCGGCCACGGATTCGATGCGCCGGAAGTCGTCTGCGAACCGCTCCACAAAGTCGGCCAGACCGCGCAGTTTCGGCAGCGCGTCGGAGAGGTGGTGGCCGTGCGGGTCCACCAGGTCTACGACAACCTGCCCATCGTGCGCGGTGCCAAAGAAGATGAAGTCGGGGCGCAGCGCTTTCCAGTCGCCCATCTCGTCCTTGTAGGCAACGGCGAGCGATTCCTTGGCGGCGCGGTCGGGGTTGCGGTACCAGCCCTTGAAGCCGGGCTGCGCGGCCTCGGAGTCGAGCACCTTGCGCTCCCACTCGTTGAGCGTGATCGGGAAGGTGCCGTCCGCTGCCGCCATGAGGTGCATCGTGCGCGTGGGCAGGTCTTCCTCGGTGTCGTCGGGGTGGCGCACCTTGGTGTCTGTCTGTGCCGTCTTCGGGACGGTGAGGCTGATCGGCTCCGGCGTGGTGGACATGGCCTCCAGCCCGTCGTACTCGGCCTGGCGTTCGTCGGGGAGTCCCTTGCGGGCAACGCGGGTCTGTGTGAGCCACTGTCGTGCGAGGGCGTCGGCTTCGTCCTCGACGGCCTGTGCGATCTCCGGCACTCTGCCGAGGGAGGCGACGGTGATGTGCGCTTCGAGAAGGTCGTCCTCGTCGCCATCTGGCCCGACGAGGTGGTCCACGTAGGAGGCGCACAGCGCAGGGCTGAGCACGCGGGTGGCCGAGCGGTAGTAGTCCTCGATGGCGCGCGGGTCGGCGCTGACCGAGAACGCCTTGTAGGAGAGCCCGCCGCCGAGTCGGCCACGCACCTCCTCGCCCTCCATCGTGAGCACGTCCTCGCGCGCCTTGTCGACCTTCTCGTTGTACTGCACTGCGCGACCGTTGAGGGCGGCGTGCAGGTGCTGGTGAGCCCTCTCGACGGCGTTCTCCACGAGTCGGTCCTTGGACAGCGCGGTCGCCAGGGCCGTGAGCCTGCGGATGGGCTTGACGTTCTTCTTCGGGATGGTCACCGAGGGGATGGTCGCGAAGCGCTCCCACACCGCCTGCTCGATGGCCGGGTTCTGGTGCAGCGGGATCGGGTCGAACAGCACCCTGCGGCCCAGCCCGCCGCCCGCATCGTCGCCGGCGTCGCTGTCCTTGCTGGTCGCTCCCTTCATAAGAAGTTCCGCGACGCCGGTGGCGGTCCTGCGATCGAACAGCGGCAGCAGGCAGTCCACCGAGTTCAGCAATTCGTTACCGGGGATGCGCCGAGCCAGAGGCGTGCGCATCATGCGTCCGAGCAACTGGGTGATGTGGGTGCGGTCCTTGGCCGGGCGGAACGACACCAGCACCTCTGCGCGTGGGCAGTCCCAACCCGTGGAGATGGCGCTCTTGGCCAGGAGCACTCGCACATGCGTCGCATCTTGCACCCGCTGCGGTTCGATGTACGGGACGACTTGCTGCCCGATGGCCAAATCGGTGTGCTCCCCGAAGACGTTCGCCACGGCGTCGTAGCCCAACTCCGGCCACGCCTCGTAGATCGTGTCGAGCGTGCGCGTGAGCGTCTCCTGTGACGGCTTGTCCCCGACCTGCACCACAAGCAGCGACTGCACGACCTCGGTCTGGCCCTGCTCCAGCGCATACGCCTCCCACGCCGCGGAGGACGCCTTGATCTTCTCCACCGCCTTGGTCAGCAGCACGGTCTCGAACGCGCCGTCCTCGGCAGGAATGAGCAGAGCGATGTCGTCCTTCAACAGACCCGACGCCTGCACGAGCGCGGAATCAACCATGACCGACGGCAACGCATCACGTCCCCTGGCGTCCTTCATCGCCGCCTCGAAGCGCTCGACCGTTGCCGAGATCCCGAAGACCACAGGCATGGGCGGGACCGCACCCTGGCCGTTGATGAGCCGCTGCACGATGGTGTTCCGGTCACTCGCGCGCGTGCCCATGCCACGGTGCGCCTCGTCCAACACCAGGTAGAGGGTCAGATCCTCGTTGGCCACCGTGTTCGTGATCGTGTCGTAGATCGAGGACTGCACCTCGTCGGGACGAGGCTCCAGACCGGGGAGCATCGTCTCCCCGTTGGTCGGCTCGGGCGCACCCTTGACCAGCCGAGAGTTCCTGCTCAGCTTCTGCGTGTTGAGGAAGTAGACGTTGCCGGGCCGGAACGACGGCTCGAAGAACGTGGTGGGAACGACCCGCAGCCGTGAGTCCAACTCGCTCGCAGCAGCCTGTATACGCGCGCGAGACTGCTCGTTCAGCGCGGGGTCATCGGAGAACCACAACACGACCGCACCAGGATCAGGAGCCGCGTCGAACTCGTCACTGCCGAAGAACAGCGCCTCGATGACCGCCGCAGCCATGACCGTCTTACCCGCGCCGGTTGTGGCGGTGAGCGAGAACTGCGACAACGCGCCATAGCGGCGGTAGGAGTCACGAGCTCGTTCGAGGTTCCTCAGCACGTCACGGACGGCCTCGGCCTGGTAGTCCTTCAGCGTGTACCGCATCTACACGCTCCGTCCCGAGTTGATCTCGAAGTTGTGGAGATAGGACTCGTAGAGCCGGACCGGGACGACCGTGCTGGGCAGTTCACGACACACCATCTGGAAGGCGCTGTCGTCGTCCGTGACGATGTACACAAGCCTCACCCTTTCTGCCTGCGCCAGGGCGGCAGTGAACTCATCGGCCTGGTCCAGGTTCTCCAGCACCGCGTAGGTCTCGGCCACATCCCAACCGTCCTCACCCAGGTCCGAGATGATCCGGCCATGTGACCCTGCCCGCAGCCACAGCATCGACGCGATGCGCTCAAACGCACGGTTGTGCTGCACCGACAGCGGAGCCTCATACGTGAGGGTGAAGAACGCCGCGTTCTCCTCGAACCCCCCCGCCATAGGGAACTCGTCGGCGAACTTGTAGTCACCCCTGATCGGCTCACCCTGCGGGGTCTGGCCGGTGATCGCCGTAGTGATGCGCGGCTTGGTGATGTAGTCACAGATGCCCAGCGCCTCCCATTCCGCATCGCCTGGACGCAGCCCCTGCTTGCGCAGACCGGTCTGCTCCTCGGCAGACACCTCGTTGTTCGTCACCGAGATGCACTGACGACGACCGCCGTCCTGCCGGTTCAACCGCATCACCGCATGCGCGGTCGTGCCGGACCCGGAGAAGAAGTCCAGCACCACAGCATCGGGCTTGTCCCACACGAAGAACCGCAGGGTGTCCTCGACGGCGTACAGAGATTTCGGAAAGGGAAACTTCCGGTCCGGAAGGAAGCGCGAGAGCAGCGCAGTACCGTGAGCGCTGGCGTCATGGGAAGGCATTAGCCACATCGTCTTCGCCTTCCTGGTGGCTAGCGCCGTGGGCAGAACGTTGAGTTTTCCCTCAGCATCATGCCCGTCAATCTCGAAGGCACCCGAACGAACAGCCGCTAGGTCACCACCCTTCAGGTAGACCACCGATGCTGAACCGCTGACCTGATCGGCCTTCCGCAAGGCCGCGGTGCCCTCGGCTAGTTGCTCCCGAAGGCGGGCAGGGGAAACCTGCCATCTCCCCTCCTCGCCCTTTGGGTCAAGAGGCCAGGCTGCCCAGGTACCACTAGGCGGGTCGACTGTCCGACGATCTTCGGGAAGGGGGATCGGCTCACCGACTGAGTGGATCGCACCATCTACCGTCGAGATGAAGATGGGGTAGAAGCCGTTTGGACGGTGCGATCGCTTCCAGTCCGTGCTGCCTCGACGACGAAGGCCCTGCCACGTGACCGTAGCCAGCTTGGCGTCTCCATCAGCGTCCCTGAGCATGTCAGTTGTGCTAGTTGCCGGATGAGCCTCTCCGAACATTACGAAGAAGATGAACTCTTCCACCCGTGAGAACTCGTCTCCTCACTGCGAACCTGAAGGCTTGATCGACGATGTGACCATCTGGATGTTCGCTTCCGGGAACGTCTGCTCCAGCAGAAGCCCCAGACGCAGGTACTCCTTCTCATCGATCGTGACGATGAGCACCGAGTCGTCGGGGTTGAGCAACTCGCGTGCGACCTTCAGTCGCCGCTCCATCATGGCCAGCCACTTGGAGTGTCGGTAGTTGTCGTCCGACTCCACATAGTCGTTGTTGTACTTCCAGTCTTTCGCGCCGGTGTTGTAGGGCGGGTCGATGTAGATGGCGTCGATGGAGTGCCGGTGGGTGTAGGTGAGCATCTCCAGCGCGTGGTAGTTCTCGGCGTTGATGACCGCGTGGAACGGCTTATCTCCGCCTCGCCCCACTCTCCCGGTCTCGATCAGGCCGGGGTAGATGCGATCCCGGAATTCGGCGACGATCACGAGGTCGTCGGCCGGAACGGCCTGGGTCTCCGGCTCCTCGGCGTCCAACTCCACGAGTTGGGCCATCCTTTGCCCATTGGCGCGCTCGGTACGCGTGACTCGCCAAAGCCGCTGGTCTCTAGTCTTGGTCTCCCCTCGGGGCGGCAGCGCCCGCACCTTGTCGCCTCGCCGCACAGCTCTGCCGGGCAACTCGACCGCCTCGGGCTGGTGCTGCTCGAAGACGAGACCGAACGTGCGACGCTTGGTGAGCGCGCCGATCTCGGCCTCCAGGTCAGCGCCGAGCTGAGGGTCAGCCTTGCGTGCCTGCCTCAGCAGTTCGGTCAACCGTGACACTCGTTCGCCTCCTGTACCAGAACCGAGATGCGCGAGCCGTGTCCCGCGTTGGATTGGCTCCTGTACGTCGACGACGTCCACAGCCTTTTTCGACTCTCAACCTTCACGTTACTGGTGGTGTCCGACACTCTCCGCGAAACCAGCCGGCACGCCGCCTGAGTTCGGCCCAGTTCGAGCGCAGTGTTCACTGTGCTGCATCGCTCCAGCGCGGCAGGTGGAGGAGGCCGTGGCCGAGAGCCCTCGTCAGGAGCGCGTCCGCGATGGCGTTGAACTCAGGAGCAAGGAGTCGAGCCGCCTCCTCCGCGATCTCGTCGTCGGAGGTATCGCTGCGCAGCCCAACGATGATCGCCTCACGGAGCTCGTCGCACCACCTCTGGGTTGCAACCGCGAGGGCCCTGATGGCTCCTGCTGTCGAGTCAGCCAGGAGACGGATCAGCGCGTGTCCCTCTTGGCGGTCGAGCAGACGTGTGAGTGAGCTTTCGATCCTGGCGGCTGAGGCCTCCGGTTGCGCCTCGGGTCCAGTCTCGCGTTTCGCAGGGTCGCTGCTGGGCATGGCTGGGATGTTCCTAAACTGGCTTTCCAAGAAGACAACCGAGCGGCCACGCATGTGGCTGATGGCGTCCAGGGCGAGGTCTTCCTTGCCTCGGTAGTGGTGGTACATGCTGCCCTGTCCGACCCCTGCGCGGTCAAGAATCATCTTGGGACTGGTCGCCTCGTAGCCCCGCTCGGCGAGCAGCGCGCAGGTGGCGACGACGAGTTTCTGCTTGCTGTCGTAGGCCGGTCGCCCCGGGCCTCGCCGTTTCTCCGCCATGCCCTCGCCCTTGCTCCGCTCGCTGTTGCGGTGGTTGTCGGCGGTGCCAATGTTAGTCTCAGTTCCGCAATTTCATACGTACTGGTACGGTTCCTCGGTTGCAAGATGTGTGGCAGCTCCAGACGAGGGTGTTCCTTGGGCGGTAATCCGGTGGGTGCGCCGTGTTGTGGGAGCGCGTGCGCACCTACCTGGTATGAGGAGCGATGCGAGGAACCTGGGCCTGCGGGTCACTCGGCGGAAAGAGCCCGACGTGGACCGGCTGGTGGAACTCGTGTTGGACATCGCCGAGACCCGCCACCGCGCCTACGTCAACGGCGAACCCGACCCCTACGGCCTGCCGCTGCCCGAGCCCGCACCGCGCAAGGCGGCGGCGACGAACGAGCGTCTTGATCCGAGAGGAGCACACCATGAGCACCACCGCTCCCGTCACCACCGAGACTGAGACAAGCGCACCGGCGCTATTGGCGGTGTCGTATCTGCGGGTCTCCACCCGCGGGCAGGCCGAACGTGGCGGGACCGACGAAGGGTTCTCGATCCCCGCCCAGCGCGAGGCCAACGCGAGGAAGGCCGACGAGCTGGGCGCGGGGATCGTGCGGGAGTTCGTCGACGCGGGCGAGTCCGCCCGGTCAGCGGACCGTGACGGGCTGCAGGACATGCTCGTCTTCATCCAGGCGACACGGGTGCAGTTCTGCATAGTGCACAAGCTCGACCGGCTCGCCCGCAACCGCGCCGACGACGTGCACATCCACCAGGCCCTGCTTGCTGCCGGCGTCACGCTGGTCTCGGCCACCGAGTCGATCGACCAGACCCCGTCGGGGATGCTGATGCACGGGATCATGTCGTCCATCGCGGAGTTCTACTCCCGCAACCTCGCCACCGAGGTCACCAAGGGCCTGCATCAGAAGCTCGCCCAGGGCGGCACCCCGATGCGCGCCCCCATCGGCTACCGCAACGTCCGCAAGATCGACGGGCAGGGCCGCGAGGTGCGCACGGTCGAGGTCGATCCCGAACGCGCCCCACTCATCCGTTGGGCGTTCGAGCGCTACGCGACCGGGGAGACCTCCGTCGCCGGGCTGCTGCGCGACCTCACCGCACGCGGGCTCGTGACCGTGCCGTCGCCGAAGCGGCCGTCCAAGCCGCTCGGCCGCAACACGCTCTACTCGCTGCTGACCAACCCGTACTACGCGGGCGTGATCCGCTACAAGGGCGGGCTGCACCCCGGCGCGCACGAGCCGATCGTGGAGCCT
>DASRVZ010000241.1:0-3006 GCA_035654835.1 Dermatophilaceae bacterium
CGGGTCGGCTGAGCAACCCGCCCTCCCCAACGCGGTCCGGGGAAGGACATCGTGATCGATGTCCTTCCCCGGATGGCTCCTGAATGCTGTGTCAGCTCAGGTGCGAGGTCTTCACCGACTCCGTCACGGTCACGAGTCCGGCTGCAGCCGCAGCGTTCTGCACTGCTCGGGACACCGCCGGCACCACTCGGGCATCAAAGATCGACGGGATGATGTAGTCCCGAGAAGCTCCGTCCTCGGCGACGATGTCGGCCAGCGCACGGGACGCCGCAACCTTCATCGACATGTCCACCGACCGCGCGCGGCTGTCGAGCAGACCACGGAACAACCCCGGGAACACCAGCACATTGTTGATCTGGTTTGCGTAGTCACTGCGACCGGTGGCGACGACCGCCACGTTGTCCGGCATCTCCTCGGGCATGATCTCCGGAATCGGGTTGGCCATGGCGAACACGATCGCGTTCGGGGCCATGGCGGCCACCCACTCCGGCTTGACCAGGCCAGGGCCGCTGACGCCGACGAGGACGTCCGCACCCACCAGTGCCTCCTCCAGCCCGCCACGACGGTCCCCGGCGTTGGTGGTCTCGGCGATGGATCGCTTCTCGGGGTTCAGGTCGGTGCGGTCACGAGAGAGAATGCCCTTGCGGTCCACCCCGATGAAGTTGCCGACGCCGGCGAACTGCCACAGCTTGACGCAAGCCACCCCGGCCGCGCCCATGCCGAGGAAGACCACGTTGAGGTCTTCCATCTTCTTGCCGACCACCTCGGCCGCGCCGTACAGGGCTGCCAGTGAGACGATCGCGGTGCCGTGCTGATCATCGTGGAAGATCGGGATGTCCAGCTCGTCCTGCAGCCGTCGCTCGACCTCGAAGCACACCGGCGCTGCGACGTCCTCCAGGTTGATGCCACCGAATCCGGGCGCGATCGCCTTGCCAATCGCGACGAGCTCCTCGACACCGGACGTGCGCACACACACGGGGTAGGCATCGACGTTGGCGAGCTGTTTGAACAGCATCGCCTTGCCCTCCATCACCGGCATGGCCGCCTCTGGGCCGATGTCACCAAGGCCGAGCACCGCTGTGCCGTCGGTCAGCACGGCCACCGCGTTCGACTTGATGGTGTAGTCCCACACCAGCTCGGGCGTCTCCGCGATCGCGGTGCAGACCCGGCCGACACCCGGGGTGTAGGCCATCGAAAGGTCGTCACGAGTGAGCACCGCAAACTTCGGCGTCACCTCGATCTTGCCGCCGATGTGCCGGTCGAACACCCGGTCGGAGACCGACAGCAGCTCCACGCCCTCGACTGCGCGAGCGGCCGCGACGACCTCCAGGCCGTGCGCCTCCCCGCGGGTCTCCACCTGGATCTGCCGGACAATGGAATGCGGCTGGTGCTCGATGATGTCAATGGCGTCCAAGAGCCCGCCGGCAGCGCCAAGCGCTGAGGTCAACTTCCCCAATGTGCCCGGAACGCGCTGCAACGACACGCGCAAAGTCAGCATGTTCCCCGCGGACGGTTGGATCATCACCATGTAGCTGCACCCTTACCTAGGTCGGCGGGTCGTCTGGTGCGACCCCTTTGTCGCAGACCGAGCGTTCACGGAGCCCAGTCAGGCTCGCGTGGCCGGTCTGCCGCTCACTGTAGCCAGCGGCGGGATTACGTCCGCCACCGGCTCGGTCGGCGCTGAAGACGACGCTGGGGAGGAACGCGCGTCCCTCCCCAGCGCCTGGCCGAGCCGATACGCGTCAGCGCGTAATGATCACCTTGAGGGCCTTCGTCTCCGCCGCGCGGCTGAAGCTGTCATAGGCGTCGATGATGGTGTCGAACGTGAACCGGTGGCTCACGAACTGCTCGGGCTTGAGCTTGCCCTGGGCGACGAGCTTGAGCAGCATCGGCGTCGTGGTGGCGCTCACCAGGCCGGTGGTGATCGAGACGTCCTTGATCCACAGGTCCTGGAGCTTCAGCTCCACCGACGCCCCGTGTACACCAACATTGGCCACACTCCCGCCGGGGCGGATGATCTCGGTGGCCATATCGAAGGTCTGCGGAATGCCCACCGCCTCGATCGCGACGTCCACGCCCAGGTCACCCTCCGTCAGGGCCATCAGCTCCTCCCTCCAGCTGGCCTTGCCGCTGTTGACAGAGTCGGTGGCGCCGAAGTTCAGGGCCTGTGCAAGTCGGTTGTCGTCGAGGTCCACTGCGATGACGCGGGCCGCGCCGTAGAGCCCGGCGGTCATCATCGCCGAAAGGCCCACCGGTCCGGCACCGATGACGGCCACGACGTCACCGGGCTTGACGCGGCCGTTGCGCACTCCGATCTCGAAGCCCGTGGGCAGGATGTCCGAGAGCATGACCGCGGCCTCGTCACTGACCCCCGTGGGCACCAGGTGAAGGGAGTTCTCGGCGAAGGGCACGCGCACGTATTCCGCCTGGGTGCCGTCGATGAGGTGACCGAAGATCCAGCCGATACCCGATGCGCCCTCCTTGTTCAGGCAGTGGGCGGGGAGCCCTTGGTGGCAGTAGGAGCACGAACCGCACGAAGTGATGCAGGAGATGATCACCCGGTCGCCCACGGCGAGATTGCCCACTGCCGAGCCGACCTCGGTGATTGTCCCGACGCCTTCGTGCCCGAGGATCCGCCCGTCGGTCACCGCCGGCACATCGCCCTTGAGGATGTGCAGGTCGGTGCCACAGATCGTGGTCGTATCCACCTGCACGATCACGTCGGTCGGGTCGATGATCCGAGGGTTGGGCACTTCTTCCCAAGCCTTCTGATTTGGTCCGTGGTACACCAGAGCCTTCACGAAGTTTCCTCACTTTCGCCCGTTCCAGGGCCGATCGGCCAGGTCAGCGGGTGTGCTTTGCAGCCCCCCCCTCTTGCGACCGGGACGAACCTGCTCGTAGTGACCATGGTCCCTGTTGTTGGGTCACACGTCGAAGGTCACACGACATCCGCCTCAGATGGCGTCGAAGGCTTCGGTCGCCTCGATACGGTCGCGCACGCGGCGG
>DASRVZ010000242.1:0-8526 GCA_035654835.1 Dermatophilaceae bacterium
TGACGAGACCACAGGGTCGCGGCCTCCACCGCCGCCAGTGTTAGGTAAGGCAATCCAAACCCTTGACGAGCGCTGCCCCGACCACGACTCTGGGGCAACGCCTGTCGCCTCCGCGGTCAGCTGACCCACCAGGCGTCCAACGGCCGCTCCCGAAAGTCCCGCACCAGGGCGTCCAGGTCTTTGGCCATCACCGAGACCTGGGACTTGGACAAGCCCGTGATCCCCAGCGACTGCACCAGGCGGTCCATTCGCCTGGTGCTGACACCGAGCAGGTAGCAGGTCGCCACCACCGAGGTCAGCGCCGCCTCAGCCCGACGACGTCGCTCGAGCAGCCAGTCGGGAAGTAGGAGCCCTCCCGCAGCTTGGGCAAGGCCACATCCATGGTGCCGACCCTGGTGTCCGGGTCGCGATGTCGATAACCGTTGCGCCGATTCGTCCGCTCCGGATCACGGGTGCCGTACGCGGCACCACACACGCTGTCGGCTTCCGCGGACAGCAAGGTGTTCAAGAAGCCGCCCATCAGCTGCCGCAGCAGATCCGGGCTGGCCTGGGCCAAGTGCTCGTGCAAGAACTCGGACGGGTCAATACTGGAGTTCGCGGTCATCGCAGTGCCTTCCTTCGAGTGGGTTTTGGTAGATCTCTCGAAGAATCACGCGGTGACCGCGCCCACGTCTACACCCAGGCCGTCACCAGGTCGTACACCACTCTGCTGGACTCAACTGTGCTCACCGATGAAGGCACGGTGCGAAATGCACCCGCTCGTGCTCGGCAAAGCGATCACGGACTGGGCGCCTTCCGCTGATGGGTCAACCCACCCATGCGGCCGGAACCAGTTGGGCATCCTGCCCGACGCGGTGAACGCTGCGCTCTTCCTAGCGTCGGAGGATCACCCGACGTTAGGAGGAACCATGTCCACAGAACACATCGAGACCGTGATCATCGGAGCCGGTCAGGCCGGCCTGTCCACGGCGTACCACCTGACGAAGCAGGGCCGCGCCTGCGTGGTCCTGGACAGCAACGCCCGGATCGGCGACAACTGGCGCCGGCACTGGGACACCCTGCGGCTCTACAGCCCGGCGAAGTACGACGGGCTCCCCGGCATGTCGTTCCCGGCCGACCCCTGGACGTTTCCCCAGAAGGACGAGGTCGCCGCCTTCCTCGAGAGCTACGCACTGGAGTTCGACCTGCCGGTGCGGATGAGCACCCGGGTCGACGCCCTGGAACAGCGGACCGATGGCGGCTTCGAGCTTCGCATCGGCGACAACACGATCACCTGCGACAACGTGGTCGTGGCGACCGGGACCTTCGGGCAGACGCCGAACATCCCGGAGTTCGGTCAACAGCTCGACCCGACGATCCGCCAGCTGCACTCGAGCGAGTACCACCGTCCCGACGACCTCCAGCCCGGACCGGTTCTGGTGGTGGGTGCCTCGCACTCCGGCACGGACATCGCCTCCGAGGCCGCGCAGACCAACCGGGTCACGCTGTGCGGGCGGGACCCCGGCCAGCTGCCGTTCAGGCCCGAGCAGCGTCGGGCGAAGTTCTTCTTCCCGCTGGTCGTCTTCGCGTGGCGGCACGTCCTCACCCGGCGTACCCCGATGGGACGCAAGGAGTTCCACGAGGTGCGGGCGCACGGGGGACCGATGATCCGGGTCCACCGCGAGGACCTCACCGCGCGCGGCGTCGAGCGGCACACGGCCCGCATGGTCGGGGTCCGGGGCGGCATGCCGCTGCTCGAGGATGGCACCGTCGTGCCGGTCAGCAACGTCGTCTGGGCAACCGGCTTCCGTCAGGTCTTCGACTGGATCAAGGTTCCGGTGGTCGGCGAGGACGGCTGGCCCGTGGAGATGCGCGGTGTGGTCGACCAGGTGCCTGGGCTCTTCTTCTGCGGCCTTGCGTTCCAGTACGCGTTCAGCTCGATGGTCTTCCCGGGCATCGGCCGGGACGCAGAGTACGTAGCGCGCCGGATCGGCGACCGGGTGAAGGCGCCGGGGAGGCAGCACCAGGCTGCCTGACCGCCTTATGCTCGCTACGAGGTGAGGCTTCGTGAACGTCGTCGAAGAACTGTTGCGGGCACGTGAGGCGTTCGACCGCCGCGACTGGGTCGCCGCGTACGAAGGTCTCTCGGCGGCCGGGAGCGATGCGCTCCTGGCCGCCGACTTCGCCGATCTTGCCACCGCTGCGTTCCTGGTCGGCCGTCACAACGACTGCATCCAGGCCCTCCAGCGGGCGCACCAGGCTCACCTCGACGCCGGCGACCAGCATGCCGCGGTCCGGTCCGCCTTCTGGCTGGCCATGACGCTGATGGACCGCGGCGAGCACGCGGTCGCGAGTGGCTGGATCTCGCGTGCCGACCGGCTTCTCGAGGCCTTTGAGCAGGACACTGTTGAGCACGGGTACGTCCTCTTCTTCCGGATGCTCGGCCACATCCTCGGCGGCGACCCGGTCACCGGACTCGACGAGGCCGCCACCCTCACGTCGTACGGCAGACGCTTCGGTGACGGCGACCTGCTCGCGGCAGGCCTGATGGCGCAAGGGCGGTGCCTTCTCTACCTGGGTCGGGTGCCCGAAGGCGTGCGAATGCTCGACGAGGCCATGGTCGGCGTCACCACGGGCGAGGTGTCGCCCATCTTCGCGGGGCACACGTACTGCTCCCTGATCGAGGCCTGTCAGGAGATCTCGGATTTCGACAGGGTGGCGCAGTGGACGACCGCGCTGACCACCTGGTGCAGCGCCCAGGTGGGACTGGTGCCGTTCACCGGTCAGTGCGCGGTCCACCGCGGCCAGGTGATGCGGGTCCGCGGTGCCTACGAGCAGGCCATCGCAGAGTTCGACGGAGCCGCCGCACGCTATGTCGCGTCCGGCACCCCGGCCGCCGCGGGTCTGGCCTTCGCGGAAAAGGGTGAGCTGCTGCGCATCCGTGGTGAGTACGACGCAGCCGAGGAAGCGTTCGAGCAGGCAGTCGCCCTCGGCCACGACCCACAACCCGCGCACGCCCTGCTCTCCCTCGCCCGCGGCCGGACCGACGCGGCGTGTGCTGCCGTACGCCGGGTGCTGGGCGAGCCGCGCGATCCCATCCATCGCTCGCAGCTGCTGCCCGGCGCGATCGACGTACTCCTCGCCGGAAACGACCTCGCCCGCGCACGCCCCCTCGTCGCCGAGCTGGAGGCGGTCGGAGACACGTTCGACTCGAGCTCGCTCAAGGCGATGGCCGGCTACGCCGTCGGGGCCCTGGCCCTTGCCGAGGACCGACCCGAGGACGCCCTGAAAGCGCTACGCGCGGCGCTGCAGAAATGGCGGGAGCTGGGCTGGCCCTACGAGACCGCACGGACCCAGGTCCTCGTGGGTCGCTCGCTGCGTGAGCTGGGCGACGAGGAGTCCGCGGCCGTCGAGCTCGGGGCTGCCGCCCGGGCGCTCGCGGCGCTCGGGGCCACCCCTGCCGCACAGGAGGTGGACCGGCTGCTAGCCCCGGGCCCCCTGCCAGGCGGCCTCACCGCCCGCGAGGCCGAGGTCCTCCGGCTGGTCGCCGCCGGCAGGTCCAACCCGGAGATCGCCGCGGCCCTGTTCCTGAGCAAGAAGACGGTCGCGCGGCACCTGAGCAACATCTTCACCAAGCTGGACGTCCCGTCCCGCACCGCTGCGGCCGCGTACGCCTTCGACCACGGGCTCACCTGAGGGGGAAGCGTGGGGATGAGCGATCGGTTTCGCCCGTGTCGAACGACCGTTCCCGGGCAGCGAGCTTGGCGCGCACGTCGATCACAGGCTCACCATGGGCCACCAGCCGTTGGGCCAGCGGTCGCCTGGCGCCGCTCCTACCCTCGACCGCCCAGATCCGGTCCGGCCAGGCTGCGGGCCGTTGACCTGCGGTGATACCGCTGACGCGTTGGTAGCGGGGGCAGGATTTGAACCTGCGACCTCCGGGTTATGAGCACCGCTAACCCCGTCCCAGACGGTATGACGCGTCTCCCCCGTCTCCATTCGTCGCGCTCACCACCGGCGTCGGCGTCCCACCTGTCGTGACCCGTGCGGCGGTGTCCCGGGGCGTCTTGGTCACGGATCTGGTCACGGCTTTGGAACGACACGAAGCAACGGCGTGGGGATACTCGTTGGAGCACCGGAAGGGGGAATGCCAAGATGCGGTCATGTCGATGAGGTCGCAACTGCCGGTGTTGTGGTTGTGCGGTGCTCCCGCGACGGGCAAGTCGACCGTGGCCTGGCAGGTCTTCGACGATCTGGGCGATCAAGGGCTCTGGGTCGGTTATCTCGACATCGACCAGATCGGCATGCTGCAGCCGCCGCCGGATGGCGACCCACGCTGTCACCGGTTTAAGGTCGACAACCTGGCCGCCATGGTGCGGAACTACCGCGCCGCCGGCACCCAGGTGCTCGTCATCTCTGGGGTGATCGACCCTGAGCTCGGGCATGACTTCGCCGAGGTTGCCGTCGACGCCGCCATCACGTTCTGCCATCTCACCGTCGACGAAGCAAACCTCCGGGAGCGTCTGGGTGCGCGGGGATGGCCCTTGGAAGCAGCCGACGAGGCGATGACCATGATGAGCGGTCTGGCCGATGCCCCCTTCGTCACTACGACGATCGACACCACTGGACGCGACCCCGCCGGCCTGGCCCGCGAGGCTGCCTCTCTGGTGACACCCGCTTCCAGCACCCCCGACGCACAGGAGCTGCTGGAGTGCTCTGCCGGTGACGTGACGTTCATCATCGGTCCACGTGCCGTGGGGAAGTCAGCGGTCTCCTGGGGCATGGCCATGCGCGAGTGGATCAGCGGGGAGCGCACTGTGTACGTCGACCTCGACCAGGTCGGATTCCTACGCCCCGAGCCCTCGGACGCGTCCCTGCAGGCTGCGAACCTCGGGGTGATCTGGCGCAACGCGCTCTCCCGTGGCGCGAACCGTCTCATCGCCAACGGCATGGTCACCACGAATGAAAACCTCGCGATCCTTCGGCACGCAGTTCGGCCCGCACCAGTCCACACCTTGAGGCTTACGGCCAACCCCGACACACTCTGGGAGCGCATCCGAGCCCGCTGCGCCGGTGGCCCGGCGCGGTTGATCAACGACGACCTGGAGAACGCCACACCCGAGGTTCAACGCCAGGTTCACCGGGTCGCGGTTGACCAGCACGTCGCCTACGCGGCATCCAACCTTGGCGATGCCGTGATCGACACCACGAACCTCGACATCGAACAAGCCATCGGAGAAGCCTTTAAGACCCATGCACAGCAAACTACCCAACGGAACCCGTAATCTACATAAGATGATCATCGGATAGTATGATTAGCGGTTTCTTCAGGAGGTTCTGTTGCTGTCGTTTGTGGATCTCGACCGGTCGCTGGCGTTCGTTCCCGGTCCGGTCGTCCTGCAACTCGCCCACGTCGACATGGGCCGCGGCCGAGAGGAGCTGTTCCGCAACCAGCTGCCCGCCCTGCTCACCGAGCTGGCGAACCGGGCCCGGATCGCGAGCATCACCGCGTCGTCAGCGCTTGAGGGCGTAGTCGTAGAAGACCAAGCGCGAGCGGCAGCGATCATCGGCGGCAAGGCGACGACGCTACGGACCCGCAGCGAACGAGAGCTCGCTGGCTACCGCGCAGCCTTGGACTACCTCTTCGGGCAGGACTGGCGGCCGCTGAACGTCGGCCTTCTACTACACCTGCACCGGAACCTGTTCGAGCAGACGAAGCTTGATGGCGGCCGGTTCAAAGCGAACGACAACCTCGTGGTCGACCGATCACCGGACGGGTCGGTCGAGGTCCGGTTCGTCCCTGTCTCGGCAGCCAGCACCGAACACTTCACCGTTGAGCTCATCGACCGGTACAAAGAAGCGATCACCGAAGGCCGGCACCATCCGGTACTTTTGGTTGGTTTGTTCGTGCTGGACTTGTTGACCATCCACCCGTTTGCAGACGGGAACGGTCGCGTTGTGCGGGCGCTTACCAACGCCCTGCTCGATGACGCCGGCTACACCGTCGGCAGGTACGTCTCGCTCGAACAGCTCATCGCCGAGTCCGCGGACGACTACTACACCGCTTTGCTGGCCTCCACCCGCGGCTGGCATGAGCAGACCAACGACCCCTGGCCCTGGTTGGCGTACTTCACCGAGGTCCTCGCCCGGGCCTACAAGAGGTTCGAACAGCGGGCCGCGTCCGACAGGTCGACGGGGACCAAGCAGGACCGAGTCCGCGAGTACGTGCTCGAGCACGCGCCGCGGATCTTCAGGATCGCCGACGTGCGGGTCGCCCTCCCCGGGATCAGCGACCCGACGATCCGACTGGCCCTCGAGCAACTGAAGAACGAGGGCAAGGCGATGCCGCAGGGTCGAGGCCGGTCCGCAGCGTGGGTCAAGGCTCCCGAGTTTCCATGACCATCAGTCAGGATCTCGCGCCAGGGCCGTTGTTGTCCTTCCCGGTCACGGTGCCCCGCGACACCGGTCTATGACGGCTGAGCTCGTTGAGTGATCACGAAGTCCCCTTGGGCCCCATCGGCGAGTGTCACCTGACCCGTCATCGCCGGTGCACCCTCGACCAGAACCAGACCTCGGGAGTCGAGGGCGACCACAGCCGCCAGCGCGACCTGTAGCCGTTGGGCGTCCACGCCGGCGAGGTCGCACGGTCCCTCCGGTCCCACGCTGACCAAGGTCGGGAGGTATGCCTCGCCCGCCGGCCAGCCATAGCGCAACGCTTTGTCGGCGAACGCGGTCGGTGTTTCTCCCGGCCGATCGAGCATCAGGAGCAAAGTGCCGCTTGGCGTGGCTTCCAGCTCTTGTCTCGGCTCGGGCGTTGGCCCTGCCGAGCGCAGGCCCGGTGGCAGCGTCATACCGGGATAGAGGGCCAAGCCGCGCTGGACATCTGCGTTGCCCATGACGATCGCGATGTAGTTCTCCGCAGTCCCGTCGACCGTGAGCTGGACAGCCAGCGGTACGACGTCGCTCCACCGCGCCCACGGCTCGGCGCGGAGGAAGGCGAGAGCTTGGCCGAACAACAGCGACCAGTCCTCGGTCGAAGGCGGCTCCGTCGGCTGAGCCCGGCCGGCCATGTGTCCGACGAGGCTGTCAAAGATGTCTTCAGCCTCAGGAATGGATCCTGCCTCGATCAGTTCAGGCGATCCGAACGAGGCAGCCGCGATGGCCTTTCGCACCTCCGGCGCAGTCTCGACCAGGCTGACGACGCGGGAGGGCGGTGCCGGCGGGAGATCACCGGCCGGGTTCGTCAGCGCAGAGGCGAACGCGCCAGCCAGCGCCTCCGCCGCCGTGCCCGAGATCGACACGCCCAGCACCAAACCCGTCTCCGCGTGAAGCACCAACGCCGCCATCAACTGGTCCTCTCCAGCATCGTGCACCGCATGAGAGGCGTTACGCAGCAACACGATCCAGGTACGTCCGACTTCAGGCATGGAGCCAGTCTGCACGTGATCCGTCGAGATGTGAGGCACAAGTGTGGGCGTTTCCACCACCCTGTGTCAGCCGGAGGCGAATGAAGCCCTGCCTCAACGAAGTAGTGCGACCGCCGGGGTTTCGACCCGGTGGACGCCGTCTCGCGGGACCAATCCCGTCCCAATCAGGCCCATTCGTCTCGATACGCCCCCACCGACCTGAGACACGACGGGGCACCTGAGACGATTCTTGGTCACGGATCTGGTCACGGCCCACACCTCCCCCGGACAAGAAAACGGCCCGCAAGCTAAGCTTGCGGGCCGTTGACCTGCGGTGATACCGCTGACACGTTGGTGGGGTACCTACACAAGGGTCTGGCCTGCGACGACGCGGACCTGAGACCGCGCTGGTCCCGCGCTAAAATCGAGTTGGTCCCGTTTATCTTGACGTCAAGGCAATCTGCTGAGCTGAGGCCCAAAACTACACTTTGGCGCTGTTTCAACACTCCACTTTGGCGTTTTATACACTTTTGTATTTCGCATCCCGCGACTACGTCGCCACCGACGCGCTGGTCAGCCTCGCCAGCCGCCACAACCCCCGGGCTTGGCGGGGTGATCGAGGACCCGCACCCCCGTCGGGTGCGGCGATGATGCCTCCGGGGTGTCTGGTCGGCAATATCAGCGGGCCTGCTGGCTGGCCAGCCAGTCGCGAATCTCCTCCATGACAGCGTGCGGGCGCGGAGCCGCGGAGTAGACCCGCAGCTCCCGGTACCTGGGTGGTCGATGGCCAGCGGCGGCAGGTCGTCCTCCCGTAGGCGTACCACCAGCGCAGTGCCTGGCCGGGCCGGCCAGCTACGGCCAGCACCTGCCGGAACACCACTGCCCGGCGACCACGAATGGGCATACTGGCGAGCATGTCGACCACTAAGTCCTTGCGTGCCTGCGCGTTGTCACCGCCGGCTTCGAAATCGAACTCGGGGCCAGATCGCCCGCCCCAACAGCGGCAGATCCGGTAGTTTGGTCGGGCTGCGTCTATGCATGGTTATGCACGTCGGCAACAGCGGAGGGTCTCGCGCGTGGCAGAGCCTGCTGGGCCGCCGGCCAGATTGGGGAATGGACCCACCCGGTCAGCGGCGTCGTT
>DASRVZ010000243.1:0-5869 GCA_035654835.1 Dermatophilaceae bacterium
CCGACGGATATTTGTGGACGTGCTGCCGATGGCTGGGGGTCAAGGGGCCGCAGGTTCAAATCCTGTCATCCCGACTGGGACTAGCAGAAGGTCAGAGGCCGTTTCCGAGAAATCGGGAGCGGCCTCTTGCTTGTCCGGAGAGTGACATTGACACTCACCACCCCCTTGCCGTCGGGCGCCTCGGTCTGGTCTGCGCCGGTCAACCGGTCGTGCCCGTCGTGAGGGGGCTCGTTGTAGTCATGTCAGGCGGGACAGGGTTCGTGCACGATGTCGCCAAGGATCGAAACGCCAATCTGGTTGGGCGGTTCGGTGCAGGCCCCTGGTCGGTGCGCAGGCACTGGCCGGGGCCGCCTAACTTCCCTGGGTCCGGAGCAGCGCTATCCCTCGTCGCGGGGCACTGTCGCTGGATACTTGGTCAGTCTTTTGGCCACGGCGTTGTTCGATAGCCAGCACAGTGCAACCGCGATGTCCTGGCGCTCGGCGCGCGTCGTCACACCTCCGCGCTCGATGGCCTCGATGCGGGTACGAGGAAGACCGGACGCCTTCGCCAGCCCGGCCACGGTGGCACCCAGGCTCAACCGCATGGCCAGGACCGTGCTGCGGATGAGCCGGTCGAACTCCGCGGTGTCGATGACCTCGTTGTCCTCGCTGATGATGCTCACAATCAGTCTTCCCCGTCTTGATGGATCGCTGGTCCGGCGGTTGCGCCTGCCCTCATCCGAGGTAGTTGGAGGCGAACGCGTGGTGGCCCTCGGGCACCGGGGACAGTGGGCTTCAGGCCAGCTGCGGGAGGCTGCGGGGGGCGGTGACCATGGGGGACTCCTTGGTAACAGGATTGATGCGGCTCGCGCGGGTTGACGTAGGTGGCCGCGGTACATCGAGAACCGCCCAGACGACCTTGCCGCCGTCGGAGGTCGGAAGGACACCGAAGGCACGTGAGAGGCCGGCGACGATGGTGAGCCCGCGCCCGTGCAGGTCAAGAACGGAGTAGACCTGGCGCGGCAGCTTGGAGCTGTTGTCCCGTACGGCCAGACGCAGTGCCCCAAGGTGCCAGGCAACAGACAGCGCGATGTCGGTGCCGGCGTAGATCGTCGAGTTGGTTACGAGCTCGCTGACCACCAAAGAAGCCGAGGGAATGACCCGGCCCAACCGCCAGTCCAACAGTGCGCGCGTGACGAAGTCCCGCGAGGCGCGAGGGGCGGTCGGGTGCGGCGCAAGTCGTAGCCAATGATCGGCCGGGATGGGGGTCGCCAGCACGGCAGACACCGCGGACGACGTCGTGGCGGTCACGATCAGATGCCCACCCAGGGGATCAGAGCTGAGTGCCCCACGAACCTGCGGGTCATCGCAGGCAAACGCCACGGGGATGGCGGCCCAGTCGCGCACATGCCGGCCTGCGGTCGCCAGCAGCGCCACCGCATCCGGTTCTGCCCCCTCGAACACGGCCGACAGGTCCGCGACGACACCTCGGGGCCCGTCAGCCAACGCTAGCTGGATGGCGAGGTCGAGATCCTCGACGACATCGCTCAGCCGTCCGGCAACTTCGAGAACCACGACGCCACGCACGATGTGTGCTCTGACCAGCGATCGCGCGGGAACCGCGGGAACGTGGAATGGTTTACGGTGTTGCAGCGCCATCGCGCACTCAATTCGGTTGTCCGTGCACAGAGGACGGCAGCCACCGAGATTCCGGAGCAGCACCGGGACGAGTCCACGCAGCCGAGGTTCTGGAGAGGCGCAGCAATTCGAACAATACACTCAAAGCAGTCAAAACGAAGAACCGAGACTCGATGGTTCCGGCGCTCAGACCCGTAGCCCCACGGCAACGATCGCCTCTGCGACCGCACGGATGCTGGCGTTGTTGTTGCGCGCGTGTGTACGGATCAGACAGAAGGCTTCATCCACCGAGACCACGTGCTGTTGGGCCGTGATCCCCCTGTCCTGTTCGATGACCACTCGGGACTCCAACGCTTGCTGCAGCTGCTCGCTGAGCTGTCGCTGCTGGCGCATCTTCGACGCGTTGATCACGTAGCTGGTCGCGACGTCCGCCAACACCGTGGCCGCAGCAAGGTCCTTCACGACTCGACGACCCGGGGCCAGCGGTGATTGCGTGGAAAATCACGGCGGGAGAGACTTGCACACATGCCGAAGCCGACCGTCATGCACTCTTTTCTCTCCGCACCCAAAGCATCGGGGGCGGCTTCCTTCATGACGCCGACGGCTGTTGCGTCCGGCCTCTGATGTGTGAGTACTGCGGGTGCCAACAAATCGCCACGATCGCCGAGCTGACTCGCGAGCACGATGCAGCAGTGGAGCTGGTCAGGCAGATCAAGGCCGCCCTGCCTGACCGACGTCTTGACGATGTCGCCCAGAGCTGCCAACAGATCCTCGCCATCCTCGCCCCACACACCGTGGTCGAGGAAGAGGGCCTGTTTCCTGAGATGAACGACGAGTTCCCCGATCACATCAGCGTGCTGCGCTCTGAGCATCGCGAGATCGAGAAGGTGCTGGGTGAGGCGGCGGACGGCCCCCCGGACGACCCGACCTGGCCGGACCGACTGGTGGCCGTTCTCCATCTCCTGCGCGAACACATCCTCAAGGAGCAGGACGGGGTCTTCCCGGCCGCGTTGGCCGCCCTCGACGCAGGGCAGTGGGAGCGGATCGAAGCCTTGCGCGCCCAGATCTCAAGAGCAGCGACGACATCGGCAGCCAACGAGAGGGACCACCCGTGAGCACGGACCAGTGGCATGGAGCGTCCGGAGACGGATTGGACGATGCGTTCACCCAGGCGTTGGTTCGCACCCGGAGGTTCTTCACCAAGGCCGAGGTCTCCCAGGACCTTCGCACGCTGCACCGCAGTGGCGGTCGAGAGGCCGACGCGTTCTACCGCGACCGGTGGGCTCACGACAAAGTGGTCCGCTCCACCCATGGCGTGAACTGCACCGGGTCGTGCTCATGGAAGGTGTACGTCAAGGACGGCATCATCACCTGGGAGTCCCAGCAGACCGACTACCCGTCCACCGGACCAGACCGGCCGGAGTACGAGCCCCGTGGCTGCCCCCGAGGCGCAGCCTTCTCCTGGTACACCTACTCGCCAACCCGGGTGCGCTATCCGTACGTTCGCGGCGTCCTGCTGGAGATGTACCGCGAAGCCAAGGCGCGTCTGGGTGACCCGGTCCTGGCCTGGGCCGACATCGTGGGCGACCCAGAACGGTCGAAGCGGTACAAGGCCGCCCGTGGCAAGGGCGGCCTGGTCCGTGCCTCGTGGGAGGAAGCCACCGAGATCGTGGCCGCGGCTCACGTCCACACCATCAAGAAGTGGGGGCCGGACCGCGTGGCCGGGTTCTCGCCCATCCCTGCGATGTCGATGGTGTCGCATGCCTCCGGTGCACGGTTCGTGAACCTCATCGGTGGCTCGATGCTCAGCTTCTACGACTGGTATGCCGACCTGCCGGTCGCCTCGCCACAGGTCTTCGGCGACCAGACCGACGTGCCCGAGTCGGGGGACTGGTGGGACGCGGGCTACCTGATCATGTGGGGCTCGAACGTGCCAGTCACCCGGACCCCGGATGCGCACTGGATGACCGAGGCGCGCTACCGCGGGCAGAAAGTCATCGCGGTGGCACCGGACTACGCCGACAACGTCAAGTTTGCCGATGAGTGGCTGCCGGCCAAGCCGGGCACCGACGGCGCCCTCGCGATGTCGATGGGTCACGTCATCCTCAAGGAGTTCTTCGTCGACCGCCAGGTCCCGTACTTCACGCAATACGTCTCTCGTTACACGGATCTGCCGTTCCTGGTTCGCTTGGATGAGCGTGACGGCCACTACTTCTCCGGCAAGTTCCTGACTGCTGAGGATCTCGGTGGCGAGCAGGCTGCGAGCGAGAACGCCGCCTTCAAGACCGTGCTCCTTGATTCGGTGACGCAGCAGCCTGTGGTTCCCAACGGTTCGATGGGACACCGTTACGGCGACGACGGCATCGGCAAGTGGAACCTCGACCTCGGCGACGTCGTACCGATGCTCAGCGCCGAGGGCGGCGCCGAACCCGCTGTCGAGGTGGCGATGCCACGGTTCGACGGTCCCGACGGCGAGCCCGGGCTGGTCAACCGCGGGGTTCCCGTCCGCCGCGTCAACGGTCACCTGGTGACGACCGTCTACGACCTGATGCTCGCGCAGTATGGCGTGGCCCGGCACGGCCTGCCGGGCACCTGGCCAACGGGCTATGACGACGCCGACGAGCCATACACGCCGTCGTGGCAGGAGAAGATCACCGGTGTCGATGCCGGCGCAGCGGCGCGGATCGCCCGGGAGTTCGCGGCCAATGCCGAGGAGTCCAAAGGACGCTCGATGATCATCATGGGGGCGGGAACCAACCACTGGTTCCACTCCGACACCATCTATCGCGCCTTCCTGACCCTGACCAACCTCACCGGATGTCAGGGCGTCAACGGTGGCGGATGGGCGCACTATGTCGGCCAGGAGAAGGTCCGCCCGCTCACCGGCTACAACCAGATCGGCAACGCCCTCGACTGGTCCCGGCCACCTCGAAACATGATCCAGACGGCGTACTGGTACCTGCACAGCAACCAGTTCCGGTATGACCACTTCGGCGCGGACACGCTGGTCCAGGCCGCGCCCGGTGGGCAGCTGGCAGGCAAGACGACAGCCGACATCATCGCGCAGTCGGCCCGGATGGGGTGGATGCCTTCCTATCCCACGTTCGATCGCAACCCGCTCGACCTGACCGATGAAGCGGAGGCGGCCGGACGTCCTGTAGCCGAGCATGTCGTCGATGAGCTGAAGTCGGGACGGCTGAGCTTCGCCTGCGAGGACCCCGACGCCGAGGAGAACTACCCGCGCGTGCTGACCATCTGGCGCGCCAACCTCCTGGGCTCCTCGGCCAAGGGCAACGAGTACTTCCTCAAGCATCTGCTCGGCACCGATCACTCGGTCCGGGCGAGCGAGACGCGTGAGAAAGACCGGCCCAAGGACATCGTCTGGCATGACGAGGCGCCGACCGGCAAGCTCGATCTGTTACTGACGCTGGACTTCAGGATGACAAGCACCACGATCTTCTCCGACGTCGTGCTGCCCGCAGCGACCTGGTACGAGAAGCACGACCTCAACACCACCGACATGCACCCCTTTGTCCATTCGTTCAACCCAGCCATCAGCCCGCCGTGGCAGACGCGCACCGACTGGGACTCGTTCATGACCATCAGCAAGCGGTTCAGCGAGCTCGCGGCCGAGCACCTCGGGGTCCGCCAGGACGTGGTGGCCGTTCCCCTGACCCACGACACGGCCGACGCGATGGCGAACCCGCATGGTGTTGTGAAGGACTGGAAAGCGGGGGAGTGCGAGCCGATCCCCGGGGTGACCATGCCCAAGCTCGTCGTCGTGGAGCGTGACTATGGCGCGATCCACGCGAAGATGAGCGCCCTAGGGCCCTTGATGGACACGCTGGGCGCCACCACCAAAGGGGTGACGTTCGAGCTGGGCGAGGAGATCGACTACCTCCGGCGCAAGAACGGTGCCGTCCGCGGTGGCCCGGCCGACGGCCGCCCGTCCCTTGTTCGGGACGTCGATGCCTGCGAAGCGATCCTCGCCATGTCGGGAACCACCAACGGTCGTCTCGCCACCCAGGGTTTTGAGACGCTCGAGAAACGCACTGGGGTCAGCCTGGCTGACCTTGCGGCCGAGCACGAGGGCAAACGGATCCACTTCGCGGACACCCAGGGCGCACCCGTCCCGGTCATCACGTCCCCAGAGTGGTCCGGCTCCGAGTCCGGCGGCCGGCGCTACTCACCGTTCACGATCAACGTCGAACGACTCAAACCCTGGCACACCCTCAGTGGCCGGATGCACTTC
>DASRVZ010000244.1:0-2496 GCA_035654835.1 Dermatophilaceae bacterium
GCGTGAACCTCCGTTGATGTCTCGTTATGCGTGAGCCTCGCTGATGGGTTGCTGGAGCGGGGTGTAGGGGCTGGCCGTGGAAGAGCGGCAGGCGCCGGTCGGGGATTTCTTGTCGGCCGGGTGAGCACCGCCGCCCTCGGGATACAGGAGGCACCCACCCCGGTCGTGGCTCGTGCGTGGGGAACGTGGTAACCCCGTCAGGGTCCGGGCGCAGTGGTTGTGTCCGGTAAGCCGACCGTGAGGAAGGCCCAACTCCCCGGCGGGACCAGGATGACCCGAGAAGCGAATGCCGGTAGGTCGAAAGGCCGCAGGAAACCAGGACATGATGACCGACCCCTTCGCCGGTCGACTTGGATAACTGGCCGGATAGGGCTGATGCCCGACCCGAAAGGGTGCTGACGCGGGTCAGGTGAGCCTGTGAGAACTGATGACGACGACACCGGAACCGAAGGACAAGTTAGACACCACGACGACACAACAGGCGACGCAGTTCGTCGCTGCCGTCGTGGTGAACGGACCGGAGGACGACATCCTCGACTGGTACGCCATTGACTGGCCGACGGCCGAGGACGACGTACGGCGTTTACGACAACGGATCTTCACGGCTTCGCGGCAGGGCTTCTGCCCTGCCAGCGAGCCTTCGGGGCTTGCTTGAGCCGGATGCGCGGCAACGTGCACGTCCGGTTCTGAGGGGGGCCGGGCGCAGCAATGCGCCCGGCCTACCCGGCGAGCTGGTCGGGCAGTACAAGAACGGCGGCAAGCAATGGCGGCCAGCAGGTGAGCCCGAACAGGTCGATGTCAAGTACCGGGTTTGATGGAGGCTTCGAACTCCCGCTGAGCAGGCTGCTCGGGGAGGGTGGTGCTGCGGTGCTGGGTCTCGTACTCCACCGGTGGGACGAGGCCGATCTCGCCGTGGAGCCGGCGGAAGTTGAACCAGTCGATGTACTCAGCGACGGCGACCTCGAGGTCGTCGATGCTCTTCCAGGGCCCGCGGTTGCGGACCAGCTCGGCCTTGAACAGTGAGTTGAATGCCTCGGCCATCGCGTCGTACGAGTCGCCCTTGCTGCCGACCGAGGCGACCGCGCCGGCCTCGGCGAGTCGTTCGGTGTAGCGGATCGCGACGTACTGCACGCCGCGATCGGAGTGGTGCACCAGGTCGGTGGTGTCGTGGCCGTCGTGCGCTCGGGTCCACAGACCCATGTTCAGGGCGTCCAGGGCCAGGTCGGTACGCAGCGAGTTCGAGGTCTGCCAGCCCACCACGCGGCGGCTGAAGACGTCCAGGACGAAGGCGCAGTAGACCCAGCCGGCGAAGGTCCTGACGTACGTTATGTCGGCGACCCACAACCGGTCGGGGTGCTCGGCGGTGAACGCGCGACCGACCAGGTCCTCGCGGGTGTCCGGGGCGGTCCCGGGAACGGTGGTGCGAGGGCCCTTCGCGCGCGAGATCCCCCGCAGGCCAAGGTCTTTCATCAGCCGCTGGGTGGTGCAGCGCGCCACCGCCTGGCAGCCGGCCAGCACCTCCTCACGGTTCAGCTGCGCGTGCATCTTCCGGATCCCGTAGACCCCGTAGTTCTCCTCGTGCACCCGCGCGATCACCGGCTTGAGCTCGGCGTCGCGGACCGCCCGCGCCGAGGGCGGCCGCTTCCGGGCGGCGTAGAACGTACTCGGAGCGATCGGCACATCCGCGCTGGATAGCGTGGTGCAGATCGGCTCGACTCCGAAGAGGTCCTTGTACCGCTCGACATAGTCGATGATCAGCGGGAGGGGCGGTCGAGCTCCGCCGCGAAGAAAGCCGACGCCGACCGCAGAATGCTGTTGGCTCGGCGCAGCTCGCGGACCTCCCGCTCCAGCTCCCCCAGCCGCGCCGTGTCGCCCGTCGTCACCCCACCGCGGGACCCGGCGTCGACCTCGGCCTGGTTGGCCCAGCCCCGCAACGTCTCGGGGTTGATCCCCAGCTGCTCCCCGATCCTGCGCACAGCCGCTGGCCGCGTCACCGGGTCCTTCCTCGCATCGATCACCAGCCGGACCGCTCGCTCACGCAGCTCGTCGGGGTACTTTCGCGGTGCCACCATCTGATGACTTCCTTCCAGGCTTGATGCTCTCCATCAAACCCGGTACTTGACACGACGTCCACGACTTCATGGACAAGGAGCTGGGCAAGGCGATCCGTACGGCGTCTACGACATCGGCGCCAACACCGGCTGGGTGAACGTCGGTACCGACCACGAGACCGCGGCGTTCGCGGTCAACACCCTGCGCTGCTGGTGGAACTCCACCGGCAAGAACACCTACCCCGACGCCACCCGGCTGTTGATCACCGCCGACTCCGGCGGCGCCAACGGCAACCGCCGCCGCACCTGGAAGACCGAGCTGGCCGCACTGGCCGCCGAGACCGGACTCGCCATCAGCGTGTGCCACCTACCCCCTGGAACGTCGAAGTGGAACAAGTCGGTATGACCCTTCGGGCCACCCGGGGTAGATGAAATGCTGTGGTGG
>DASRVZ010000245.1:0-25578 GCA_035654835.1 Dermatophilaceae bacterium
TCACCCGTGCTCCGCCAACTTCTCCCAGTACCTGGACAATGTGCCCCACGGGTTGGGCGCGAGCCCATCGGTGATGTAGAGCGTTCCAGCATTGGAACGGGCCACTCGACGACGGACGTCATCGATCGCGTCCTCCGGCACGCCGTACACCAAGTGGCAGAACCGCTCTGGCGGGAGCGACATCGCCCACTCGGGCACCTGCACTTTCCGATGCATCTCGAGGTCGCCGTCGAAGGTCACCACCAGGTTCGCCAAGTCGAGGTAGGCACGGTGCGGGTAGACACCGGGGTTAAGCACGACCGTGCGGCATCCCAAGGAACGGGCGTCGCGCACGTACTGCTCGTAGGCGTCCAGACCGTCGACCATCGAGCTGACCTGATCAAGGAAGACCCCATCCACGTCGTACCAGTCCCGAAAGGCCGCGCACTCATCACGCACGTCGGCGCTGGGCCGGGTGCCGTAGTCGGTGTCCACGTATCCGATCCTGCGGATCCCTGCGGCCCGTAGCTCACCAGCGAGTGCTGCGTAGGACTCTTGCCTGCATGGGCCCGGGCCGGTGGAGGGGTTCAGGACCACGAGTCGCACGGCCAAGGCCCGGGCGGTCACCAGCGACCAGGCAACTGCGTCCTGGAGTGGGTCGAAGTAGGCAGGGAGGGCCAGCAGCGGGGTCGTCATCGGTAGCTCACCACGCGACCCAGGAGTATCGACCCGAAGACCAGCATCGCGATCGCGAGTGCTCCGGCCGAGCTCACGTGCGCAGTTGTGGATGTCAGTGGTGCCAGCACAACTGTGGATGTCAGTGGTGCCAGCACGGTCGAAAGGTGCGGCAAGGCCACGTCAAGCATCAGCGCTGCCGCCTCGATCATCACCACCGTCCGCACGTACCCGGTGCTGACCAGCAGCGAGGCTACGAATAGCCCCACACACAGCAGCAGGTAGGTCAGCAGGTACCACGGTACGTCAGCGTTGGCCTCCAGCGACCGATGTCCCACAACCGCGACAGCAGCCGTGAGCGCGACCAGCACCAACGCGTACGACGTCACCCGGCTCAGCAGGTGCAGACGCACGGCTCGGGCGAATGTGCGCAGGCAATTGCCGGTGAGCATGTATGCGGCACGCTTCCGGAAGCCGTAGAGGTGGACCTCCGCCACTCCGAGGCTGAGCATGGCAGGGAGCATCGCTGGTCCCAGAACCTGGGGAGCGCCGGATCCCGCACGCAAGAAGGTCAAGGGGATCAGGGACAGAAGGCTCATGGTCAGGATGCCGTGGGCGAGCACGGGCAGGCAACGCGCGAGGTCGCTCCAGGTCAGCGAGGCCAAGCGCCCGGGCCCTTCTGCGTCGGCCAGGTCACCGGCGAGACGCCAGGCGGCGACGAAGGCCCCAACGACGCTCACAACACTCACGACATCCGCGAAGACGGCCGCCCCACGCGGCAGCAGGTGCTGTGGCACGAACATGATGAGCAGGGATATCGCGACGGCCGGGGTCAGCAGCCGAAGTAGCAGCTGATGCCGCTCGCGCAGCAGCACGACGGTGGCCGAGAGGAGGTAGATGGCGGCGAGGGCGGCGACCGTGGCGCCCGGCCAGGAAACCCCTCCCATCACCACTGCGAGCAACGCCACGTTTGCACCGCCGACAACGGACGCGATGAGGGCCCGCCGCAGCAGTGCCGCAGCCGCTGCGTACTGTTTGCGCCCCAGCTGCACATGGTAAAGCCACGACAGGGCCTGGTTTGCGCCCCCTGCGACCACGGACACCAGCAGCAGCAGCAGGGCTTCGGCCGCGATGAACTGCTTCATTGCAGCGACCAGCATCAGCCCAGGCAGGGCGTACACCAGACCCCTGGCCATTAACTCTCGCCTCGGTCGTGCCCAGGGATCGGCCCTCGCGGCTGCGACGGGGCGGCGGGGCACCTGCCGATACAAATGCTCGGCGAGCTCGAAAACCGTGGCAGCGTCGTAGGAGGCACGGGCGCGCTTGTCGGAGATGCCGGCGGCCTCGAGCCCCGCCGCGACCTCGAGGGGGTCCGTGGCGTTGTGACACAACGCTTCGTGTGCTTCCAAGAGGGCGTTGATGCGGCCGGGAAGGTCGGGACGCTTGCTCGCGCGGGCGAAGCGCCCTCGGTGGTCCCGCGGCGGCGAAGCAGAGGGCTCGAACGTCGGCCACACGGGCCGCGCCACGAGCTGGTCGAACGTACTGGGAGCGCTCATGTAGTCGCCTGGCGTGGATAGGGGGCCAGCGCCTCAGCGAGGGTGCGGCTGCTGGCCGCGCGGGAGGGGGCCCAGTCCGTGTCACCATCGAGGTTGAACTGCGCACGGTTGAGGAGGTCGACGTACATCGAGCCGAAGGAACCCAGCATCCGGTCGAGGTCGAACATCGCTGTGGCACGAGCGCGACCTGCCTCGGCCATCCGGCGCCGCCTGGAGGCGTCCGACAACAGGGGCACACAGGCTCGGGCGAATTCCTCCAGTTCTCCGACGGGGAACAGCAGCCCGGTGTCACCAACCACCTCCGCAACGCCACCCACATCGGAGGACACGGTGGCCCGCCAGGACATCATCGCCTCGATAACGGTGTAAGGCAGTCCTTCGGAGACGCTCGTCAGGGCGACAACACTCGACGCGCGGTATGCCTCGCTAACTGGAGACACCGGACCCTCGAACGTTGCCACGTCCTCGAGGCGAAAGCTGTCAACGAGGTCCCGGATGTGTCTCGCGTAGGACTCGTTGCCTGGCGGTACGGGACCGAACAGGCGCAATTTGGCAGCTGGCACCTTGTCCCGGACGATCGCGAACCCGCGCACGAGCGTCTCAAGGTCCTTCAGCGGGTCGATCCGCCCCACCCAGCCGATCGTGGGCACGGTCGGCTCTGGCAATTCGCTGAAGCTCTGCGGGTCCACGCCGTTGTACGCCGTCACGATACGGTCCGGGTCGGCGCCTCCGTGTACCTCCCAGCGCTGGTTGTACACGTTGACCGGGGCGATCAGCTCAGCCGCGGCGTAGCCGGCCTCGGACAGACGCCGGTAGAAAGCCAGCACCAGCTGCTTGACGGGCCAGCCGTAGACGAAGTCCTGGAGCGCCAAGTACCGCTCGCGAAGGAACACGCCATGCTCGCTCATCACCATCGGGGTTCCGTAGGTCCACTGGGCGGTCATCGCTACCAAGGTGGGTAGACCATTGGAGACCGGGTGGCACAGGTCTGCTCGTGGAGCGGGTTGCGACAGCGGACGCAGCAAGTGCTCCAGCAGGTCCGTGGCCACCAGCGCGTCCTGCAGGGACATGTGGCGAGTGGGCTTCTGCTCGGACCAGGCCTGCCAGCGCTCGAACTTATCCCAGTGCTCGAGCACCCTGCGGGTCGCGTGCTCCGACGCCAGTGCCGCGTGCAGATCGTGACCCTGCGCCCACCGGTGCATCGCGCGAAGACCGCTCACGAAGTCCGACGGAGCTCCCGGATGGTTTCGCACCAGGGCTGACAGCACCAGCACGAACGACGCCTCGAATTCCTCCCATGCCGAACCCCTCGGCGCGCGGCGGCTGCCACTCGGACCCCACAAGGCCATTCGACGCAGACCGGTGACGTTGGGCGGAAGCTCCATGGCTACCGGCTCGGAGCCGTCCCCCAGCAGGGCGACGACCTCGAAGTCGTGCTGGGGAAGACCACGTATGAGCTGGTCGCACCAGGTGGTGACCCCGCCGCGAACGAAGGGGTAGCTGCCCTCCGTAATTAGCGCGATGTGCACGAGCGGCTCGCCTCCTTGGTCGTTCTGGGCCGGCGGGCACGATCAGGGAGAGACCGGGAGGAGGGTGAGGGGCGAGCTGGCGCTGACGCCGACGTAGCCGAGCGCTCCCCCGCGTACGAGGTCCCGAAGGCCACCTTCTGCGGGACCGTCACCGGAACGAGCTTCTTGCCCGTGGTGGAAGACGTCACGCACAGAGTGCCACCCAGCGTGGCAATACACGTGGACGACGGGTTGTTCTCACACGGACCGCTTCCGCCGTTGGCCGTCGAGTTGTAGATCCAGTCGTACTCGTCCACCTGTCGAATCATGGCTTCTCCTAGGTGAACCCAACCAAGTGTCCTGTGAACGGCCAATGTCGCCCGTGTCGAAATCCCGAGGTCGAGAGGTCAAGCGGCCCGGGGGACAACGCCGAGACTTCATTGGCCTTACAGCAATTCAAGAGGCCGCGGCTCCGGAAGTCATTCTGCAAATGGCCCGTTCGCCGATCCTCAAAATGCTCATCCCCGCTCCACCAAAGGAACGAGTGGGAGTTGGCGGTGTGTCACGCCCACAATGGGGGCGTGACTGAGGTGGTGGCCAGGCCAGCCAAACCAGTGTGATCGTGGAGCTTTCGTAGGTTGTGGTACGTCCGATACCGAATCCGCCAGATGCTGGATGTTCTCCGGCTCTCTGAGGGGTCGGGCCGGCACCCAACCGGGAAACATGCCTTACGGGACAAGGGTCTTGTACGACCGAAGCCTCTTGTCAAACGGCTGATGGCGGCGATCGGGTCGAAGCCCGATCGCCGCCATCAGCGGGTGCGCCTGTCACGGCGCGTTGTCGTGTGCTCAGGTCAGCATGCCTGCCGCCAAGCGTCGAGGCTCATTTTCTTGAACAGGGTCGAGAATCCAGAGCTCCGCGAGATTGGGCAGACCTGGTTGGGGTCACCCTCGTACTCGATCTGCAGGACCGCTTTGCCAGCACCAATGAAGGACTTCAGTGCGTCGCACTCGTTGTACTGGTAACACTGTTCGTTGACGGCGAAATCGTAGCTACCGACGAGGGCAGTAGCCTGGTCGATGTCGTTCTTGAGCCCAACTGACAGTCCGTAGGCGTGTGCCTCAGCAGCCATCCAGCGGTTGAACGCCAACTGATCGGCAGCGGTCAGGGGGAAGCCGGTGTTGTTGGTGTAGCCATCAACATTGTCGGGGTCAACAGCCTCAAAGCCCTTGCTGGCGCACATGGCCAAGCGACTGTCCATGATGGGCTTGAGGACACTGATCTGTCGGATGTCAACCCACCTCTCACCAGGCCAGCCGTTACTGCTACCCAGAACGCTGCTCGGGTAACTGGCGGCGTCAGGACGCCAGTCCTCGTAGCTCCCCGCGCTGATGTAGCAGATACCGTGACTGCCAGCGGCACGCAGGGCAGCGACGGTGCTGGCTGCGGTGTCGAAACCGTCGAGGTCGTACGTCGGGACGTTGACACTGGTGTCCAGCGACCCCGTGTACTGGATCTGCCAGGCACCGCCGACCGCCGGCACCCATTGGCTAGCGCTCGGGCTCGGGCTAGCGCTCGGGCTCGGGCTCGGGCTCGGGCTCGGGCTAACGCTCGGGCCAGCGCTATCGCTCAGGTGTCGTCGGTGCAGATAACGGTGACGGTCACCCCCGGTTCGGGTGTCCCACGATCCGGTTCGGGTGTCCCACGATCCGGTTCGGGTGTCCCACGATCGATGACCACCGGACGTGGTCACCGCCGCGGCCGAGGCTGGAAGCCCGCTTGACGCGATCACAGGCGCCACGCCCGCCAGGGCACCAACCGCGACCAACGTCGCCGAGAAAGCTACAACACGTCTGTAACGACCGCTTATTGTCAAGGAACGTTTGGTACGACCGGTCACTGTCAAGGACTCCTTCGTGAAGGGTTGGGGGAGGCGGCGAACCGCCCAACGGAAAGGGTGCGTCACAACCTCTGACACCCCGGCGATCCGCCGTATGACGTAGTCGGTTGATCCACGGTTTGACGTGTCCACCGAATAACGTAGTTGAAGGTCAACCATAAGACGCAAAAGACCCCAAAAGGAATACGCAAAAAAGCGTACACCTAGCCGAAATCGTCTAGCGGATCTCGAGCAGCTGGTCCTTGCCGGCGTTCACCACGGTGAGGGGCAGGAGCCGCTTGCCGGTGGGCCCTACCTCGATCTCGGTGTCCGTCTGCGGACAGACACCACAGTCGAAGCACGGGGTCCATCGGCAGTCCTCGACCTCAACGTCACTGAGAGCGTCCTGCCAGTCCTGCCACAGCCAGTCCTTGTCGAGGCCGGAGTCGATGTGGTCCCAAGGCAGAACCTCGTTCTGCTCACGCTCCCGCGTCGTGTACCAGGCAACATCGACGGGCTCGTCCGCCAGACCCGTGGCGGCAGCGCGCATCCAGCGCTCATAGCTGAAGTGCTCGCTCCAGCCGTCGAACCTGGCGCCGTCACGCCATGCTGCCTCGATCACCTTGCCAACGCGGCGGTCGCCGCGACAGAGCAGTCCTTCGACGATGCCGGGCTTGCCATCGTGGTAGCGGAAGCCGATAGCAGACGCATAACGCTTGTCCGACCGGATCACGTCGCGGAGCTTCTGCAACCGCGCATCGGTCTCCGCGGCGCCCAGCTGGGCGCACCACTGGAACGGCGTGTGGGGCTTGGGCACGAACCCCCCGATCGACACGGTGCACCGGATGTCGCGCTGGCCGCTGACCCGTCGCCCGGTCTCGATGACCCGCTTGGCCAGGTCGGCGATCTGCAGCACGTCCTCATCGGTCTCGGTGGGCAGGCCGCACATGAAGTACAGCTTCACGTTGCGCCAACCGGCCGAGAAGGCGGCGGAGACGGTGTTGATCAGGTCGTCCTCGCTGACCATCTTGTTGATCACCCTGCGAATGCGCTCGGAACCGCCCTCGGGGGCGAACGTCAGGCCCGAGCGGCGACCACCCCGGTTCAGCTCGTTGGCCAGGTCGATGTTGAAGGCGTCGACGCGCGTGGACGGCAGCGACAGCCCGGTCTGCGTGCCTTCATAACGGTCGGCCAGGCCCTTGGCGATCTGTGCGATCTCGGAATGGTCGGCGCTGGACAGCGAAAGGAGTCCGACCTCTTCGAATCCGGTTGCAGCCAAACCCCTTTCGACCATCTCGCCGATACCGGCGATGGACCTCTCGCGGACCGGGCGGGTGATCATCCCGGCCTGGCAGAAGCGGCAGCCACGGGTGCAGCCACGGAAGATCTCGACCGACATCCGCTCGTGCACGCTCTCGGCCAGCGGTACCAGCGGCTGTTTTGGGTAGGGCCAGGCGTCCAGGTCCGTGACCGTGTGCTTTGCGATGCGCCAGGGAATGCCCCGCTCATCGGTCGCCGGGGCCACCCGCTTGATCCGGCCGTCGGGCAGGTAGTCGACGTCGTAGAAGGAGGGCACGTAGACCCCACCCGTGCGGGCGAGGCGCAACAGCAGCTCGTGGCGACCACCCGGACGCCCTTGGGCCTTCCAGGTCGTGAGCAGCTCGGTCACCTGAAGGACTGCCTGCTCGCCGTCGCCCACGATCGCCGCGTCGATAAAGTCGGACACCGGTTCCGGATTGAACGCCGCGTGTCCGCCGGCGATGACGATCGGGTCGTCGTCCCCGCGATCGCGAGCGTGCAGCGGTATGCCGGCCAGGTCCAGGGCGGTGAGCATGTTGGTGTAGCCGAGCTCGGTGGAGAACGAGACGCCGAACAGGTCGAAGTCACGCAGCGCGCGGTGCCCGTCGACCGTGAACTGGGAGATGGCCTCGCTGCGCAGCAGCGCCTCCATGTCCGGCCACACGGAGTACGTCCGCTCGGCCAGTGCGTCCGGGCACTCGTTGATGACCTCGTACAGGATCATGACGCCCTGGTTGGGCAGACCGATCTCATAGGCATCGGGGTACATCAGGGCCCACCGCGCCGTCAGCTCCTCGCCACCCGGACCGAACCCGCCACAGTCCCAGTCCTTGACCTTGGAGTTGAGCTCACCGCCGACGTACTGGATCGGTTTGCTCACTTGCTCCAGCAGCGGCTCCAGGCTATGAAAAAGGGAGTCGCCGAGGCGATCGGTAGTGCTCAGGCTTTCGGGCATGCGTTCAAGAGTAGAGCGCGTCCAGCTCACCCTTGAACTTCTCGGCCACGATCTTGCGTTTGAGCTTCATGCTGGGGGTCAGATCGCCGTCGTCGATCGAGAGGTCCCGAGGCAAGATTATGAACTTCTTGATGGTCTCCCAGCGGTTCAGCTTGGCGTTGAGCTCGTCGACGTAGCCCTGAACCATCTCGCGCGCCGCGGGCGACGTGACGATCTCGGCATACGACTTGTCGGCCAGGTCGTTCTCGGCCGCCCAGCCGACGATGGCGTCGGCGTCGAGAGTGATGAGCGCGGACACGAAGTTGCGTCCGTCACCATGGACGATCAGCTGGCTGGCATAGGGACACACCCCCTTGAAGATCGTCTCGATCGCGGACGGGGCGACGTACTTGCCGCCGGAGGTCTTGAACATGTCCTTCTTGCGGTCGGTGATCCGCAGGAAACCACGCTCGTCCAGGTTGCCGATGTCCCCCGTGTGCAGCCATCCGTCGCCGTCGACCGCCGCAGCAGTGTCCTCCGGCAGGTTGTGGTAGCCCGTCATGATGCCCGGGCCCTTGAGCAGGATCTCACCGTCCTCGGCGATCCGGACCTCGGTGCCGGGCATCGGCCAGCCGACACTTCCGAAGACATAGGCGTCCGGCCGGTTGAGAAAGGACCCGGCGCTGGACTCAGTCAGGCCGTAGCCCTCGAGGATGAGCATGCCTGCGGCGTCGAACCACTCGGCCACCTCGTGGTTGAGGGCCGCCGAGCCGGAGATGAAGAACCTGATCCTGCCGCCGAACCGGGCGCGAATCTTGTGCAGGACCAGCTTGTCCGCCAGCGCGTACTGGACCTCCAGCAAGCCAGAGGGCTTGGCCCCGTCAGCGCGCAGAAGGGCAACCTGACGGCCGACCCCGATGGCCCAGTCGAACAGCTTGGCCTTCACACCGCCCTCGGCGCTCATCATGGTCGTGATCCGGCCGTAGGCCTTTTCGAAGATGCGCGGGGCCGCACCCATGAACGTCGGCGCGACGACCGCCAGGTTGTCGACGATCTTGTCCACACGCCCGTCGATCACGGTCGGGAAGCCCACCTGCAACGGCATGGTCAGCAGCACCTTGCCGAGCACGTGGGCAAGCGGCAGCCAGAGGTACTGCAGGTCGTCCGAGGTCAGGATGTCGAGGGCGTCGGCCGCGGCCGACTCATAGGTCCAGCAGTCATGGGACAGCCGAACCCCCTTGGGCAGCCCGGTCGTTCCGGAGGTGTAGATGAGCGTGGCGAGATGCTGCGGCTTGATCGCGTCGATCCGGTCATCCACGGCAGACGGCACCCGGGCCAGGTGGTCGGCGCCCAGCTGCTCCAGATCGGCCAGCGAGATGACCCAGTCGCCATCGGCCGTTCCGTCGAAGGTGATGACCTTGACCACGTCGGGCAGCTGAGCGCGGTTAGCGCGAAGCTTGACGATCTGGGTGTCGTCTTCGGCGAACACGAGACGGCTCTGGGAGTCGCTGACGATGTAGGTCACGTCGACGGCGGAGGTCGTGGGGTAGATCGTGGTCGTTGCGGCGCCGGCCAACATGACGGCCAGGTCGGCAATGACCCACTCGTATCGAGTGCTCGACGCGAGCGCCACTCGCTGCTCCGACTCGATGCCCAAGGCCATCAGACCGGCCGCCAACCGGCGGACGCGGTCATCGGTCTGCGCCCAGGTGACCGACTCCCAGGCTTCTGCCTGCGGGAACCGGAACGCCTCGGCGTCAGGGGACTTCGTCACCCGATCGACGAACAGATGGGCCACCGAACGGGCCCGATTCTCGATGAGGGAGAGGTCGTTCTGTTCGTCGCTGGCCGAGAAAGGCATGGTCGCTCCTGGGTGTGATGGTCCTACGTAGTCGTAATGCACGACACTAGTGCTCAGGGCAGGCTCACGGTCGGCGAATTGACGACAAGTGCGCGTTGTTGACCAGGCCGAGAGCCGCCCAGCCCGCAAACATGCTCGAGCCGCCGTACGACACGAAGGGCAGCGGCAGCCCGGTCACCGGCGTGATGCCCAGGTTCATCCCCACGTTCTCGAAGACCTGGAAGGTGAACCAGCAGGCGACGCCGATCGCGACCAGCCGGCCGAAGGAGTCTTTGGTTCGGAGCGCGATCATCAGCGTGCGGACGACCAGGAAGCCGAGGACCAGCAGCAGCCCAGCGCTGCCCAGGAAGCCGACCTCCTCCCCTGCCACCGAGAACACGAAGTCGGTCTGCTGGAACGGGATGAACCCGCCCTGGGTCTGACGGCCCTGGAACAGGCCCTGGCCCTGCCACCCGCCGGAACCGATCGCGATACGGACCTGGCGGGTCTGGTAGCCGATCCCCTGGGGGTCGGCGGAGGGGTTGGCGAAGGCGACCAGCCGGTCGCGCTGATAAGGACTCAGCACCGGCGTCGTGAGGGCCACGGTGATGCCCAAAGCCAGCACGGCCAGAACCCCGAACACCCAGCGTTTCGGGGCGCCGGACACCGCGATCACACCGACGGCGAGCGCGCCCAGGACGAGGGCGGAGCCGAGGTCGGGCTGCAGCATGACCAGGCCGATCGGTATGCCGGCCACGACCCACGCGAGCGCGACGTCACGATGCGAGGGTGACTGGTCTCGTTCACCCCGCTCGGCGAGGATGACCGCCAGGCCTACGCAGAGCGCCACCTTGGCGAGCTCCGAGGGCTGGATGGAGAACCCGGCCGGCAGCCGGACCCACGAGTGCGAGCCGTTGATCGTGGAGCCGAGCGGCGTGAGGACAAGGACCAGCCCGGCGACCGAGGCGAGATAGAGCCAGGGGGCGTAGGCCCGCAGCCCCCGGAAGTCCACCCGGGTGACCGCTGCCGCCAGGCCAAGACCGATGCCGGTGTTGATCAGGTGACGGGCGAGGTACGTGGAACCGGACTGGTGGCGCGTGGCAGACCAGACCAGCAGCGCTCCGATGAGGGAGAGCCCGAGGCCACCGATGAGCAGACCCCAGTCCGAGCGGGACCAGATCAGGGTGGCGGGCCGGGTCTGCGTCGACGTCATGCGGGCACGGACAGGTCAGTGTTCGGGTCAGGTGGCGGCGATGGAGGACAGCACCGTCCGACAGCGCTCGACGTCGTCGGCAATCTTTGCCAACAAGGTCTCGATGGAGTCGAACTTCTCGGTCGGACGGAGCCGTTCGACGAACTCGACGCACACGTTCTCACCGTAGAGATCGAGATCGCTGCGATCCAGGACGTAGGCCTCGACACGGCGCTGTGTGCCCCCGAACGTCGGATTGGTCCCGATCGAGATCGCGGCAGGCAGCTTGTGATCCGGGTTGCGCTCGGGCAGCGACGGTCGGACCAGCCAGCCGGCGTAGACGCCGTCGGCCGGGGTCAGCCCCGCCGAGCTCTGAGTCAGGTTCGCCGTGGGGTAACCGAGCTCGCGTCCGCGGTGGTCGCCATGCACGACCTCACCGGCGACCCGATGTGGGCGCCCCAGGATCTCGGTCGCCCCTGACACGTCGCCGGCGGTTACCAGAGCGCGCACCCGGCTGGATGACCAGCGGCCGCCCTCGCCGATGTCGGTGAGGGTGAGAACCTCGAAGCCGTGCTTGGCGCCGAGCTGGCGCAGCGTCCGGACGTCGCCGGAGTTGCGAACGCCGAATCGGGTGTCCTCTCCGACCACGACCAGGCTTGCGCCCAGCGCCTTGACGAACACGTCGACGACGAAACGCTCGGGGGTCCACAGGGCGAGCTCGCGGGTGAACTCCATGACCAGCACCGCATCGAGCCCGGTGCGCGAGAGGAGCTCGAGGCGCTGCTCGGGGGAGGTGATGATCTGCGGCGCACGCTCAGGGTGAAGGACAGCGACGGGGTGCGGCTGGAACGTCACCGCAACGGCATGAGTGCCATCTGGGCCACGGTCGCGGGCCTTCTGGACGATGGTGGCCAACACGGCCTGATGACCCTTGTGCACGCCATCGAAGTTGCCCAGCGTCACCACGCTCGGGCCGTAGCCCTGGGGGATCTGGGAGAGGTCGGTCCATCGCAGCACGAGGGACACTCTACGAACCCGAGGGCGCGAACACGACGCGGGCCTTGGCCAGCGAGCCGCTCTCGTCCAGCATGGCCACCAGATGCCCCTCAGGCGCGAAGGCGGCAACCAGCTCGTCGTGGCCGTCGGAGAGCGACGGGATACGCTGTCCGTAGCCGACGGCGGTCGCTTCCGCGGCGGTCAGCTCGCGGACGGCGAAGGAGGTCCGTGCCGCGTCCGCCAGCGTGATCACCGGTATGGCGTCCGCCTCGCTCGCCATCTCGAGCTCCGTGAGCGACCGTGCGACGTCGAGCCCGAACAGCCCGACGCGGGTGCGACGCAGGGCGGTGAGGTGCCCGCCCACACCCAGGGCGGCGCCAAGGTCGCGTGCCAGGGCTCGGACGTACGTCCCGGACGAGACGTCGACCACAACATCGAGGTCCCAGACCAGATGGCCATGAACGGTCTTCGGCCGTTGATCGAGGACGTCGAACCTGCTGATGGTGACCGTACGCGCGGGCAGGACGACGTCCTGTCCCGCACGCACCCGTGAATACGATCGTTGCCCGTCCACCTTGATCGCGCTGACCGCACTGGGCACCTGGGCGATCTGGCCGGTGAGTGCGGCCACCCCGTGCTGAACCGCCTCGACGGTCAGCCCCGAGACATCGTGGGAGGTCGCGATCTCGCCGTCTGCGTCATCGGTGATGGTGGACTGACCGAGCCGGATCGTCGCGGTGTAGGTCTTGTCGGTGCCGACGAGGAATGTCAGCAGCTTGGTGGCGCGATTGATGCCCAGCACGAGGACTCCGGTGGCCATCGGGTCCAGAGTCCCGGCATGCCCGACCTTTCGGGTGCCACACAGACGTCGACAGCGCGCGACGACGTCGTGACTCGTCCAGCCAGCCGGTTTGTCGACGATCAGCAGCCCGTCAGGCGTGGTCATGCGCCGGCGGCGTCATCTTTGCCGCCGTGGTCGCTCTGCTCGACAGCCTCAACGTCAGCGTCAGCCTCAGCCTCGTCCGGGTTGTCGTCGACCGGCTTCTTGTACGGGTCGGCGTCACCGGCATACGTCGCGCCGGCCCTGGCCGCCGCCACTGCAGCGTCCTGCTGCTTGGCGGTGAGGAGCAGATCCTCAAGGTGGGCCGCGCCATCAGGCAGCGCGTCGGGGATGAACTCCAGCGTCGGAGTGAGCCGGATGCCGATGCCTTTGCCCACCGCCGAGCGGAGCTTGCCCTTGGCCGACTCGAGCGCCAGCGCGGTTTCGGCGCGTTCGGCCTCACCGCCGAAGACCGTGTAGAACACGGAGGCATTCTGCAGGTCACCGGTCACCCGGACGTCAGTGATCGTGATGAAGCCGAGCCGCTCGTCCTTGACGCGGTACTCCAGCGTCTCGGCAACCAGCACCTTGATGCGGTCGGCAATCTTCTTCGCGCGTGCCGGATCGGCCATGGTGTTTACGCTCCTACAGAGTTACAGGCTCCGAAGTGGCAGCCTATGAATTGGTGCGGCGGGCAGGCGCTCTCCCCGCGGCGTACGGCTGAGCCTCTCGCCCAAGGCCGGCCACGCGGGTATGGGGGCCCGCGTGGCCGCGACGGTGAGACTGGTCAGGTGCGCGGGATCTCGCGCATCTCGTGGGTCTCGATGACGTCGTCAACCCTGATGTCGTTGAAGCTGCCCAGGTTGATACCGCACTCGAAGCCCTCGCGAACCTCGGTCACATCGTCCTTGAAACGACGCAGACCGGTGATCTCGATGCCTTCGCCAACGACGACACCGTCACGGATGATCCGTGCCTTGGTGCCGCGCTTGATCTCGCCGGAGCGGATCAGCGAACCTGCGACGTTGCCGAACTTGGAGGACCTGAAGACCTCGCGCACCTCGGCGGTGCCCAGCTGGATCTCTTCGTACTCCGGCTTGAGCATGCCCTTGAGCGCTGCCTCGATGTCCTCGATCGCCGAGTAGATGACCGAGTAGAAGCGCATGTCCACGCCCTCGCGGTCGGCCAGCTCGGCCACCCGCTCGGCCGGCTTGACGTTGAAGCCGATGATGATGGCGCTGTCGACCGTCGCCAGGTTGACGTCGTTCTGCGTGATCGCGCCCACCCCGCGGTGGATGATCCGCAGGTCGACCTCTTCGCCGACGTCGATCTTGAGCAGCGCGTCCTCGAGCGCCTCGACAGAACCCGACACATCACCCTTGAGGATGAGGTTGAGGTTGTCGACCTTGCCCGCAGCGAGGGCCTCGTTGAGGTCCTCAAGGCTGATCCGCTTGCGACGCTTGGCCAGGCTGGCCGCGCGCTGAGCGGCTTCGCGACGCTCGGCGATCTGACGAGCGGTGCGGTCGTCGGGTGCCACCAGGAACGTGTCACCGGCGCCGGGCACGGAGGTCAGACCGAGCACCATGACCGGACGCGAAGGCGTGGCCTCCTCGACCGTGTCGCCGTGCTCGTTCAGCATGGCGCGGACGCGGCCGTAGCCACCGCCGGCCACGATGGAGTCACCGATGCGAAGCGTTCCGGACTGGACCAGCACCGTGGCGACAGGGCCACGACCCTTGTCGAGGTGGGCTTCGATCGCCACGCCGCGCGCGTCCTTGTTGGGGTTGGCCCGCAGGTCGAGCGCCGCATCGGCAGTCAGGAGCACTGCCTCAAGAAGCGTGTCGATGTTCGTGTGCTCCTTGGCAGAGACGTTGACGAACATCGTCTCGCCGCCGTACTCCTCTGCCACCAGGTTGTATTCGGTGAGCTGTTGGCGGACCTTGTCGGGGGTTGCCCCCTCCTTGTCCACCTTGTTGACGGCGACCACGATCGGCACACCGGCGGCCTGGGCGTGGTTGAGTGCCTCGATCGTCTGAGGCATCACGCCGTCATCGGCGGCGACCACGAGGATCGCGATGTCCGTGACCCTGGCACCTCGCGCACGCATCGCCGTGAAGGCCTCGTGACCGGGAGTGTCAATGAACGTGATGGGACGTTCGATGCCCTCGTGATGCGAGAGGACCTGGTAGGCACCGATGTGCTGGGTGATGCCACCCGCTTCGCTCTGCTGGACCTTCGCGGAACGGATCGCGTCGAGCAAGCGGGTCTTTCCGTGGTCGACGTGACCCATGACGGTGACGACCGGCGGACGAGCCTTGAGGTCCTCTTCGCCCTCTTCGGCCAGCTCGGCGTCGAGGTCGATGTTGAACTGTCCCAGCAGCTCGCGCTCCTCGTCCTCAGGTGACACGACCTCGATCTCATAACCGAGCTCGTTCCCGAGCATTCGGAACGTGTCTTCGTCCAGAGACTGCGTGGCTGTGGCCATCTCACCCAGATGGATGAGCACCGTGACCAGACTCGCAGGATTGGCGCTGATCTTGTCGGCGAAGTCGGTCAGCGAGGCACCACGACGCACGCGGATGACGGTCTTGCCGTCGCCGCGGGGAACCGATACACCGCCGAGCGACGGGGCCTGCATCTGCTCGAACTCCTGACGCTTCGCGCGCTTGGACTTGCGTCCGCGAACGGGACGTCCGCCGCCACGGCCAAAGGCACCTTGGGTGCCACCGCGGCCACCGGGCCCACCAGGACGACCGCCACCGCCACCGGGACGACCAGCGAAACCGCCACCCGCTCCGGGACGACCAGGCGCGCCGCCACGAGCGGGGCGGTCACCGGGGCGTCCGACTGCAGCACGATCGGGCATCATTCCGGGGTTCGGACGTGGCCCGCCCGGGCGGGGGCCACCGGCGCCCGCGGGAGCCGGACGGCCACCCTGCGGACGGGGCATGCCCTGGCTGGGAGCAAACGGGTTGTTGCCGGGACGAGCAGCAGGCGTCGCCTCGCGGCCCTCACTGGTCTCACCGCGGGGTTCACGGCTCTCGCGGTCACCTCGAGGCATGCCCTGGCTCGGCGCGAACGGGTTGTTGCCGGGTCGGGGAGCCCCAGGACGGGGACCTGGACGAGTGGCGTCGCCACCGCCTTCGCGCGCCGCAGGCACCTCGGGGGCACCGGGGGCACCGGCCTTGGCGGCGGCGGTCTTGGGAACAGCAGTCGTGGGGACAGTGCTCTCCGGGACGTCGGCGAACGGACGGGTGACCGGCTTGGGCCCAGGCGTGGGAGCGCCAGGACGCGATGGAGCTTCGGGTGCGCTCACGGCGGCTGGGGCGGCGACCTGCACCGTCGGAGCACCAGGAGCCTCTGTGGCAGTCACCGCGGTGACGGTCGCATCAGGGGCCGCGGCAGCGCCGGGCTTGGCCGCAGACTTCTTGGCGGTGGACGCCGAGCCGGCCTTGGCACCGGTATCAGGACCACCGGCGGAAGTCAGGTGTGCGGGGAACGTCTCGCGAATCTTGCGGACGACTGGGGGTTCAATGGTCGACGATGCCGACCGGACGAACTCGCCCTGTTCTTTCAAATGGTTGAGCAATATCTTGCTCTCGACTCCGAGCTCTTTTGCGAGCTCGTAGACCCGGACCTTAGCCACGTTTCTCCTTCATCTTTGGCCCGGGCAAGAGATGAAGCGCGGACCGTCGTTAGTGCTGGGTGTTGCTCATCGGTGAGTACTCATCGGGTGCTCATCAGCGTCAAACCCGCTTTCGCGTTCGGAAACCTGCTGAACCGGCAGCTCCGGGGTGGAGCCGTCAGTTGTGACGACGGACTGCGCGCGGGCCTCGATGTACGCGCTCACGGACGCCAGCTCAAGTCGGGCCGTGACATGCAGGGCCCGCCCGAATGCTTTGCGCCGCAAGGCGAGATCGAGACACTCCGGTGTCGGGTGCAGCCAAGCGCCACGCCCTGGCAACCGGAGCCGCGGATCGGCAACGACTCTGGCAATGTGCTCACCGGTGTCGTCCCACTCCGCTACAACTCGCAGCAATGCTGATCGATCATCGCGACGACGGCAACCCACGCACGTACGTGTCACACGTTGGGTTGGCCGCTGACGGATACGTCGCAACCGATCGGTCTCCACCACTCTACCGCCTAGCGCTCACGGTCCGTGCCAGCATGGGCCTCAGGAGCACTCTCATCGTGCACAGGCGCGGTGTCAGAACGGATGTCGATGCGCCATCCGGTGAGCTTGGCGGCCAGGCGCGCATTCTGACCTTCCTTGCCGATCGCCAGCGACAGCTGGTAGTCGGGGACGGTCACCCGGGCCGAACGCATCTCCAGGTCGACGATCTCGACCGAGTTGACCCGCGACGGTGAAAGCGCGGCCGCGACGAAGGCTCGAGGGTCCTCCGAGAAGTCCACGATGTCGATCTTCTCGCCGTGCAGCTCGGCCATGATCGCGCGTACCCGGGCACCCATCGGGCCGATGCAGGCGCCCTTCGCGTTGACACCGGGGATCTTCGAGTGCACGGCGACCTTGCTCCGGTGCCCCGCCTCACGCGCCAGCGCAGCGATCTCGACCGTGCCGTCGGCAACCTCTGGGATCTCGAGGGTGAACAGCTTGCGAACCAGGTTGGGGTGGGTGCGCGACAGGCTGATCTGGGGTCCACGCTGACCACGCTTGACGCTGACCACGTAACAGCGCAGACGCTGGCCGTGGATGTACTTCTCCCCCGGCACCTGCTCGGCCAGGGGCAGCGACCCCTCGATGGCCCCGAGGTCGACCATGACGTAACGCGGATCGCTGCTCTGCTGGATGACGCCGGTGATGATGTCGCCCTCGCGGCCATGGAAGTCGCCCATGATCGCTTCGTCCTCGAGGTCACGCAGTCGCTGCACGATCACCTGGCGTGCCGTCGACGCCGCGATCCGCCCGAAGCCGGCCGGTGTGTCGTCGAACTCGGGCCCGGGTTCAGAGCGCTCCTCCGTCTCAGGGTCGACGGCGCCTTCGTCGCGGGCCCACACGATCACGTGGCCGGTCTTGCGATCCAGCTCCACGCGGGCGAGGCGCCGAGCGCCCTCGGTGCGGTGGTAGGCCACGAGCATCGCCTGCTCGATTGCCGGGATGATGATGTCCAGAGAGATGTCCCGTTCACGCTCAAGGCCGCGCAACGCCGCCAGGTCGATATCCATCAGCTCTCCTCAGGGGTGGCGCGGGCTGAGGTGACCCGAGCGAACTCGACCTGCACCTGGGCACGCGCGACGTCGGCATACGGGATGCGCAGCTCGGTCTCTGGTTCTTTCTTGGTCGCCGCCACCAGCAGCGTCGCCTCGGACGGCCCCGCGGCGACCAGACGGCCAACGATCGGTTCGTCCTCGGCCCCGTTGACGCGCCAGATCTCGACGAGCCGGGTGACGTTGCGCCGGAAGTGACGCGGTTCAACGAGCGGGCGGTCGACACCGGGCGACCCGACCTCGAGGACGTAGGGCGCGTCGCCCGTCGCGTCCGAGGCGTCCAGCGCGATGCCGATGGCTCGGGTGGCTTCGGCGACCTCGTCGAGCGAGAGCGGCTCGACCACGCTGGACTCATCTGCAGGGTCGAGACCGGAGAGATCACGGTCAAGCCAGATACGGACCAGTCGCCGCTTGCCGGCGGGCGTCACGGCCACGTCCTCGACCATGAGTCCGAGCTCACCGAGCGGGCCCGGGACCTCAGCGGTGCCCTGGAGATCAAGCAGGACCTTGCGAGTGCGTTCCTGAATACTCAACTGCCGCCTCCGCTTCCTGCTCTTCTCGAATGCCGCCACCCGGCGCGCCTGTGCCCACGGTGGTCGTCGACGTCAGTCTATCGGCGCGAAAGCGGTGCTCACACCCACCGCACGCCGCCGTGCCATCATCGAGCCCATGCCCGCGAACGACCGCACGCCGTGCCTCTGGTCCCGCCGGTCGCTCTTGGCGGCGCTGACGGTGGGTTCGATGACGGCACTGTCCGGATGTCGGGTGCGGCTGGAGGGCGATGCACCACGCACACCAGCTCCGCCAGCCCGCCAACCGATGCCCGACGAGCAGGCCTTGCTGACGGCGCGCCGGGACGCCGTGCGGTTGCGTGACCTGGCCGCGGGGCTGGGTGGCGCAGCCACTCCGATGACCGAGCTGCTCGTGACGGTGCATGGGCTGCAGGCCGACGTCTTCGAGTCAGTGCTTCGCTCGGGTGGAGTACCGCCGGCCGAGATCGCTGCCACTCCAACGACCACGCCCCCGCCGACGGAAACGGCTACGGCAGGCGGTGCGGCGACGGCCCCTGCGCCTTCAGCGTCCGGGGTCAGCGAGCTCATCGCCGCAGAGGGCGAAGCGCTGTCTGCTCAAGCTCTGTCGGGCCTCACCGAGATCTCCGTGGAGCGAACCGCACTGTTCGGGTCCATGACGGCTCAGCGGGCGGCGGCGGTGCGTCTGCTGGGTGGTCGCCTGCCCTCTGCCGGGCCACTCACCGCGCCGACCGGTGAGCTGGCTGCTGCCCTGCTTGAGGCGATCCGGTCTGCCGTCTATGGCTTCGAGGTGGTCGTTACCCAAACCGACGTGAGCCATCGAAAGGCCGCCGGCCAGACCTTGGGCGCGCTCCGGACGCGCTCCTCCGAGCTCTGGCTGCTGGCCGGCTCCGCAGCCACACCGATCCCCTTGGGTTATGCCCTCCCGTTCCCGGTGTCGACCCCTGCCGCGGCAATACGGCTGGCGACCCACCTGATGACGGCGCTGCGTGCGTCGATCGCAAGCCAGCTGCCGGCCCTCACCGGCGAAGCCGAGGGCCTGACGGGGACGGTTCAGCTGCTCACGGATGTGTGCGTCCATGCGGTCACCTGGCGGGTGCCGCTCACGGCGTTCCCAGGGCTCAGCGACACATGAACACCCTCATCCCGGAATCGTTCTCGGCCATGGTGGCCGGCCGCGCGCCTGAGCCGCAGATCAGCGGCGCCGAGTGGTTGCTCCAGCTCCCCCGACTCGTCGAGGCGTCCCTCGCGGACTGGGATCTGACCCTCGACGGTGACCCGATGCATGGGGTTTGCGCCCTGGTGCTGCCTGTCCGACTCCGCGACGACTCCACCGGCGTCCTGAAGGTCACCTGGCCACATGCCGACGCCGAGCACGAGCACCTGGCACTGCAGCACTGGGGAGGACGGGGCGCCGTTCGGCTCTTGGCAGCCAACCCTGGCCGCTGGACCATGCTGCTCGAGCGCCTGGAGGGCGGCCGCGACCTGCAGGACGTGCCGATCGATGAAGCGTGCCAGGTGATCGGCGGCCTGCTTCGCCAGCTGGATCACAGGGCGCTTCCTCAACTTTCGCGTCTGTCGGCGGAATCCGCGCGCCTGGTGGAACGTCTCGACTCTTCTCCACCGGCCATCCCGCGCCGGTTCGTCGAGCAAGCACGCGCAGTGCTGTCGGATCTCATGACCGACGATGCCATCGACTCGTGCATGGTCCATACCGACCTGCACTACTGGAACGTCCTGGCAGCCGATCGGCAGCCGTGGCTGGCGATCGATCCCAAGCCTCTGGCCGCGGACCCGGCCTTCGCCGTCACGCCCGCGTTGTGGAACCGATGGGACGAAGCCGTATCCAGCGGCGACCTACGGCGACAGCTGCGCCGTCGCCTGTCGATCATCTGCGACGCTGCCGGCCTCGACGAGGAACGCGCGCGATCCTGGTCGATCGTGCGGGAGGTACAGATGGCGTCATGGGCTGCCAAGGACGATGACGGAGGCGAGCTCACGAAGGCGGTCGCGATCATCAAGGCGATGCAGCCGGACTGATCGGAGCGCCGATCCATCAAGGTCGCCCACGGCTGCCGCGGTTCAGTTCCGCCGCGGGGCGGTCCCGCCGCGGGTCAGATCGGTGGTCGTGGCTCGAGGTGCGTCTGTACGTCGGTGTCGGCCAGGTCCTTCGCGATCGCCACCTCGACGTCGTCGGCCAGGGTATGACCCCGCTCGACCGTCCAGTCGCCAGGAACGAGGACGGTCAGCGTGACGAAGCGGTGCCGCCCGGACTCACGGGTGCGCAGGTTGGTGAAGTCGATCTCCGCCGTCCGCATTCGGTCCAGCACCATGTTGACCTTGGCGAGGTCGGCGGCAGGCATGGCTGCGCCGAGCAGGGACGTCACGGACTGGGACACCAGCCGGAACCCGGTCACGAGAATGTTGATCCCCACGATCGCCGCCACGATCGGGTCAAGCCGCTGCCAACCGGTCAGTGCCACCAGGAGCACGCCGACGATGACGCCGGCCGACGTCCAGACATCGGTCAGCAGATGCTTGCCGTCCGCGGTCAACGTGACCGAGCGGTGCGCCGCGCCGACCCTCAGCAGGAGCACTCCCACGGCGCCGTTCAGCACCGAGGCGACGGTCGAGATCGCCAGCCCGAGCCCGACGCTCTCCAGCTCTGCGGGATGCAGGAAACGCTGCACCGAGGTGACCAGGATGAAGGCGGCTGCGACGAAGATCATCAGCCCCTCGATCCCGGCCGAGAAGTACTCCGCCTGGCCGTGGCCGAAGTTGTGGTTGTCGTCGGCTGGTCGGGCGGCGACATGAAGCGCGATCAGCGCGACGACGGCCGCGACCAGGTTCACCAAGGACTCGGCTGCGTCCGACAGGAGGCCCACCGACCCGGTCAGCAGGTACGCCTCGGACTTCAGCGCGATGGTTGCCAGCGCCGCGGCGATCGACAGCCATGCGAACTTCGTCAACCCCGGAGACACGCCTCCCGACTCAGCACCGACCTGCGGAAAGGCGATCCTCTTCATGGAGCCCAGACTGTCAGAGCACCCGCGCTGCGGAGGACCGGGTGGCCACGTGGGAACGCCGCAGCCAGAAGCGGATCGAGGTTCAGCTGAGGATGTCCTTCTCCTGGAACCGCCACCAGGCGAGTGCGAAGAACACCGCTGAGTAGATGAGCACCAGTCCGGTGCCGCGCATCATGTCGTCCCAGACGATGCTCTGTCCGAGCGCGTCCAACCACGAGTACTGGAAGTGGGTGGGGAGGAACTGTCGGTAGGGGTCGAGGGCTGTGATCGAGTCGAGAATGTTGGACACGACGACGAGCATCGTGGCGCCGCCCACCGCGCCGAGCGGGGAATCAGTGAGCACACTGAGCAAGAAGGCGAGGGCTGCCACCAGGAGCGACTGGGCGCTCACGTAACAGACGACGATGAGCAGCCTCTGCAGACCGACTCCAGTGGTGAATGTCCCGCCCAGCGGTGACTGCCCGGGCGCCCAGCCGAAGAACGCGCCGCCGATGAGATAGGCCCAGGCGGGGAGGAGCAGGTTTGCACCGAAGCTGAGGGACAGCGCGACAGTCAGCTTCTGCCGCAGCAGCCGCGCGCGGGGCACCGGGATCGCCAGCAGGTAACGCAGGGACGACCAGCTGGCCTCGCTGGCCACGGTGTCGCCGCAGAACAGAGCCACGATGACCACGAGCAGGAACCCGGCCGACGCGAACTCGGTGAAGAGCGTGAAGTTGGTTGCGCCCGTGGTCGCCAAGGTGACCAGCGCGGGCGCTGAGCGCGCGCCGCCCGAGGAGCCCTCCGGGGCAGCGCCGGACGAGCCGGCGCTTGAGCTGACCTGAAAAGCCAAGGCAATGATCACCGGCAACGCCAACAGAACGAGCACGGTCAGCTGGGTGCGTCGCCTGCGCAGCTGCCGGACAAACTCCACCCCCAGGCGCAGCGTCCGCTCGGGCCGAAAGCCGTTGTCATGCACCTCGGCCAGCTGGTTCAGCTTGTCGTGGACGCCGCGACGGGTTGGTGCCGGGTGGCCCTGGGGCCTGGGGGCGTGTGTCGGGTGGTCAGTCATTCGTCTGCACCAACCATCTCGATGAAGATGTCCTCCAGGGAACGACGTGCCGGCACCGTCTGCGAGTCGACGCCCGCAGCCGCCAGAATCTCCTGTGCCTGCTGGGGGTTCTTCACCGCCAGCTGCACCCCGCCCGCATCGGCTATCTCGGCCACCGACCCCACCGCAACGAGCTTGCCGTTGTGCATCACCACGACGTGGCTGCAGGTCTGTTCCACCTCGGCCAGCAGGTGGCTGGAGATCACGACGGTACGGCCGGTCGCGGCATACCGTCGGAGCACTTCACGCATCTCGGCGATCTGCAGCGGGTCCAAGCCGTTGGTGGGCTCGTCCAGCACCAGCACCTCGGGGAGCCCGAGCATCGCCTGAGCGATCGCCAGTCGCTGCCGCATCCCATGGCTGAAGGTCTTGACCCGACGGTCGACCGACTCGCCGAGGCCGGCGATCTCCAACGCAGTGTCGAACTCCGCGTCCTGAGATGGCCGACCGGTCGCGGCCCAGAACAGTCGCAGATTCTCCCGTCCAGACAGGTGCGGGAGCAGACCCGGTCCCTCGATGAACGCGCCGATCCGCGACAGCACCGGAGCGCCCGCCTCGACCAGCTCACCGAAAACGCGCACCGTGCCCGACGTCGGCCGGATAAGGCCCATCAGCACCCGCAACGTGGTCGTCTTGCCGGCACCGTTGGGACCCAGCAGCCCGACGACCTGACCTCGTTCAACGCGGAAGGTGACGTCGTCCACGGCTCGGTATCCATCGCCGTACTCCTTGACCAGACCCTCGATCGCCACCGGCACGCCCGACAGCCCAGCCAGCACGGTCCGCCTGCGCCGGCGCCCGCGCCGGACCGCCGCGACCAGAGCACCCAGGATCAGGATCGCCATCGCGGCCAGGCCCGTCAGCAGCCAGATCCACGGCTGACCAGCACGGACGATCCGTCCGTCGATGGTGGCCACGGCGACCGTGCTGCCGGCCAGGGCGATCGTGTAGCTGCGTGGCTGGCTCGGCAGCTCGTATGCCAGATCACTGGTCGCGACCACCAGGACCAGTCGGTCCCCCGCGGGCAGGTTCCGCACCACACCGGGCAGCGTGACCGTCACGGTCCGGGCCGCAACCGGTGTGAGTCCGGTGAGCCGGATCGGGGACACCAGACCCGCGGGCAACGTGTCGGTCCCGTCGGTGGCAACGTGATGTACGGATGCGAACAAGGTCGCGTCGGAGGCATCGTGCGCCGTCACGCGCAGCGTGGCTGTGGACGACCCCGCCACCAGCAGGCTGCCCGGGAGTGGTTGTGACGCGAACATCGCAACCTGGCCCGGGATCGCCGTCAGGTTCCGGGAACCGGTCGCCGTGGCTGCGGTGTTGAGCAGGCCGCCCAGGCCCGGGACCGAGGTGACCGCGGCCGGGCTTCCCCCGGCGGGAGCGTAGATCGTCTGGGCAGGGCCAAAGACCCCCACTTGCTGGGATCGACCGCTCGAAAAGCCGCGATCGACCTGCATGCTCTGTGACACGGTCCGTCCGGTGGCTGCTGAGATCCCCGACCCGGGCACCGTGATGTCGAAGGAGGCGTCTGCCCGCCCGCGGTGGAGCAACACCGGGTCGAACCAGCCCTGCAGGTACTGCACCAGGTCCGACGTCGACGTCCCCCCGTCATGTCCACCGGAACGCCAGATCACCTTCACGGGTGTGCCGTTGGCGGCGATCCCCCTGGCATTGGCACCCGCCTGCTCGAGGGGAAAGAGCGAGTCCTGCTCCCCCTGGCTGAGCAGGGTCGGCGCGGAGATTCGGCTCAGCACACCCGCCGGGCTCGAAGCCTCCAGCAGCGACAGGATCGACGCGTCGGGCTCACCCGTGCTGGCGGCCTGCTGGTATGCCGCGCACAGCTCCGGGGCGAATCGCCCGCAGGCCCCGCCCTTCCGCCCCGAGGCGGAGGCGAAAAGCTCTCCTGCCCACAGCTTCTTGAACACCCCTGGCTGGCCACCAGCCGCGTTCGGGAACAACGCCTGCGATAGGTCGTTCCAGGTGATGTCCGCGCCGACCGCGTCGACACGTTTGTCGTAGGCACCCAGCAGCAGCGCCAGTCCGCCACCGTAAGAGGAACCAGCCACCCCAACGCGCGGATCCCCGGGCGCGTCCTTGACCACCTGCGGCAACGTCGCGAGATAGGACATCAGCTTGCCGGCGTCAGCAACCTCATAGGCCGGCGCGTCCAGATGGATCAGTCCACCCGATCGACCGAAACCCCTTGCGGTGTAAGCCAGCACAACATAGCCGTGTTCGGCGAGGGAGCGCGCCTCGGAGTCCAGATCGGCCTTCGACCCGCCAAATCCGTGAGCCAAGAGGACGGCCGGTGCAGGCGTCGTGGCCGGAAGGTAGACGGTTGTGTCCAGCTCGACCCTCACACCAGCCTCGGGCGTGCCCGCGACGAACTGGGACTGGGTGCGAATCGTGGGGCTCGACGTCACCACAGCCGCCACAGCCACGCCCGCGGCGACCAGCACGCCGGCCGCGGCAGTGCGAGCCCGCCTTCGCTGAGGGAGTCTCACTTCGGCGAGGCCAGACACTGCGTCGAGGCCAGATGATCAACCATCTCTAAACCTCTGGCAGACAACAAGGTCATTGCGCGACTATATCGATCTGGAGCGAAGCCAACCTCGAGTTCTTGTGGGGTGGTGCGGGGGCATAACCGGTAGTCAATCGACTTCTAACCCGACGGTGGAGACGCACCGTGTTGAGCTCGTCTGGTCATTCTTCGGCTCAACCACCATCGGTCGCAGAGCTTGTCGGGGACGCGGGTGGATGGTGGGGCGCCAGAGCTGACGGTGACACCGGCGAAGGGACAGCTGGGAAGGCTGAGGGGAAGGCGTCCCGGTAGGACCGCCACCGACCGGCCGGGGTCTCGACACTCTCTGCCGCCAGCATGGCTCTGCCGATCGCGCGGGTGAAGCAGTCGCCAGCGGCATCCAGCAATGCGTGGAATGCCAACGGGTCCGGCGACTTGCCGTCTCCTGTCGCCAACGTGAACACGGTGTCGCCGTCGAACATGGTGTGCACCGGGCGGATGGCG
>DASRVZ010000246.1:0-2952 GCA_035654835.1 Dermatophilaceae bacterium
AGCCATCATGGCCACCTTCGCCATCGGTACGGCGCCCGCTCTTCTCGCACTTGCCGGCGCACCAACGCTTTTCAAGGGAACGCGCAAGGTCCCCATGCTGCGGGTCCTGGGCGTCGTCGTCGTCGGCTTTGCCGTCATCAATGCGACCTCGGCACTGCGCCTGGCAGGCGTCGACCTCAGCAGCGTGAGCTTCAGCGTCGGAGCGGGCGCACCGCAGGCGGTCAGCTCCAACGTCGAGCTCACCCCCATCGACCAGACCGTCAGCACCGAGCAGGGCGGCGACGGCTATTTTCCGGGCGAGGCCGTGGTTTACGCGGGACGACCCACTCACTGGGTGATCACGTCCACGGCGCCGTTCTCCTGCGCAGCGAGCCTGACGTCGCAGGATCTTGGGGTTAACGGCGTGCTGGCCGAGGGCCGCAACGTGATCGAGCTGCCGAAGCTTTCGGCCGGCACGTACAACTACAGCTGCAGCATGGGCATGTACCGCGGCCGCATCGTGGTCATCGACCCACCCCCTGCGGCGACGGGCTGAACAGGTCCCGGCTGGCACCGCCGGACGTTTCCGGGGCCTACTGGAACCGCGCCGGAGCTCCCATCCCCACCCGAACGACCTCCGGGTATCCCTCGGACCAGTCCACGACCGTCGTGAGCTCCTTTCCGCAGGTGCCGGCATCGATCACGGCATCGATCAAGAGATCGAGGTCCTCCTTGATCTGCCAGCCGTCGGTCATCGGTTCTTCGTCGTCAGGCAGCACGAGAGTGCTCGACACCAGCGGCTCGCCGAGCTGACGCAGCAGCGCCTGCACGACGGGGTGGTCCGGGATGCGCACGCCGACGGTCCGCTTCTTCGGGTGCGCCAGCCGTCGGGGCACCTCCCTGGTCGCGGGCAGGATGAACGTGTAGGGGCCGGGTGTCGACCCCTTGATCGCGCGGAATGCGGTGTTGTCCAGCTGGACGAGCTGGCCGAGCTGGGCGAAGTCTGCGCATACGAGCGTGAGATGGTGCTTGTCGTCCAGGGATCGCAGCGCGCGGATGCGGTCCCCCCCGGTCAGGTTGTCCAACCGGCAACCCAGGGCGTAGCAGGAGTCCGTGGGGTAGGCGATGAGTGCGTCGTCCCGGAGCATCGCCACGACCTGCGCGATGCGGTGCGGCTGCGGGTCCTGCGGGTGGACGTCGAAGTACCTGGCCATGCCATGAGCCTACGAGCAGCTCCCAAACATGCAGAAGCCCCGAACCTGCCGGTCCTGCATGTCGTCCGCTCCATGCGGCGTCTCGCGGGACTATCGTCGCGTTGTGACGCTTTCGACGGACGTCCGCAGGCCGATTGGGTCGTACCGCTCGTGGCTGCCACGCCTATCGAGCGCAGTGATGGTGGATCTCAGGTTGTGGATGCTGGGGTTCGGGTTGCTGATCGGCTTGGCGTTCCCGTTTGTCGTGGTTCTGCTGGGAGTGCCACGTGACGTCGCTTTGCGTCCAGGTTTCTTCGCCGCGACCTTGATCGCCGGGCTCGTGGTCGCCGAGGTCAACCATCTGCTTGCCCGGGCTGTCGTGGGGGTGCGGCTGCGGTCCCTGGCCAGCGGCATGCAGCGCGTTGAGGGATCCCTGGTCGCTGCCTCCGAAAGTGGCGACTGGGTTGGATGCGACCCGACTGCGTGCATGGTCCCCGTTGATTCGACCGACGAGCTGGGTGAAGTGGCTGCATCGTTCAACCGCCTGGTCGCGGGGCTGTCCAACAGTCATCGGGTGTCTGATGGGATCAAGTCGCTCTCCAAGGCATTGGCCGCCCACCTGGAGCTGGGCACATTGGCGGAGGCGATGCTGAGTGAGTTGTCGATCCGTACCGGCTGCGACGCCGCGGGCTTGCTCGTCGTCAGCAACGGGCGGGTGGACGTCGCGGGCTCACACGGTATTCGTGACGCCGAACGGCTGGCGTCAGATCAGACCGTGCTGGCCGCGCTGCGAACGGCCCAGCCCGCCGTGCTCCGCCTGCCGGCTGATGTCGTGGTCAGCGGGTCATTGGTCGACTTCATCCCGCAGGAGGTGCAGGTCCTGCCGGTGCTCTACGGCGTGGTGCCCGTGGGCGTCCTGGTGGTGGCTTTCGCACATCCGAGCAGTCCGGAGGCCGGGGCGGTGCTGAACGCCACACTGCCGGGTCTTGCGGTCGCGTTGAACAACGCACTGAACCACGAAGACCTGCAGCGGGTCGCGGCCCTGGACCCGCTGACCGGTGTCTACAACCGGCGGTTCGGCCTACAACGGCTGACCGAAGAGTGCGGCCGCTCGATTCGGTCTGGCGATCCCCTGGGCGCGCTGATGTTCGACCTGGACCACTTCAAGGCCGTCAACGACACCTACGGACACCTGGTCGGCGACCGGGTTCTGCAAGCCGTGGTGCGTGCGACGCGGCAGGTCCTACGAGTGGGGGACGTGCTCCTGCGCTACGGCGGCGAGGAGTTTCTCATCGTCCTGCCCGGGGCAGGGCGCGATGATCTGGTGCAGATGGCCGAACGGGTCCGTCGCGCCGTAGCCGAGGCGGAGATCATTGAGGCAGGCCAGCGCATCCCTGTGACCGTCAGTATTGGCGGGTCCGGACTACCCGACAAGAACGTCGCCAACCCGCAGGACCTAATCGCGCTGGCCGACGCGGCCATGTACACGTCGAAGGAATCCGGACGCGACCGCTACGTCATCGCCTGACGCGAACGTCCCGCACCCCAACAACAGTGCGGCCCCGAGCCCAACCTCAGCCGAGGACAAGACCCGCCAGTTCAGCGCACATCGCTGGATAGCTGGGCGAACACCCGACCGGACGTACTACGTGGCGGAGGATAGGGGATTTGAACCCCTGAGAGCTTTCACTCAACGCGCTTTCCAAGCGCGCGCACTAGGCCACTATGCGAATCCTCCGTCGAGGAGGCTACCCGAGGGGGAGCCGCACTCCACAATCGG
>DASRVZ010000247.1:0-7667 GCA_035654835.1 Dermatophilaceae bacterium
CCGGACACGATCCGCGGCAGCATCTCGGCGAACCGGTGCGGCTTCCCCACCACCGGTGTGCACCGCCACCGCTGGCGCCGTTGGCCGGTCCGGCCGTACCAACCATCGCGGACCACTACCGACCTCGCATGCTCCGGCACCGGACACGGCGGGATCTCCATAGATGCCAGGCTACCAAAATCTCCACGCTAAGCGACACAGGACCTTTGTGTGGTCCCGGGGCCATCGCGAGTGGCATCCGCACGTGAGGTGGCATCCCCAGCTCGATGGCGCTTGCGCGGTGCAGGGCGTTGGCTCGCAGACGCTGGATTCGTGTTCCTGGGGGGAACGGCACAACGGCAGGCGAGCTGGCGGCGCATGAACCTCGGTGTCTTGACCCGCGGAAGGGCTCAGAACCTCAGTACGAGGACTAGTCCGGCATAGATCGGCGGCTTCGGTCCGTGGCACGGTTGGCTCTGCGGCCCGTCCACCGGGGGCAGGTCCGCAATCGATGGGGAGCCCACTTATGCGCATCAACGCACTCATGATTCCGGCGGTGGCCGTCGCTGCTCTCATGGTTGGCACAGGACCTGCCATGGCGGACACGGTCGGCGAGCCCGGCACCCCGAACTGCTTCGGCCAGCGGGTCAGCCACGGGTCCAGCGATCACAAGCTGACCCCGAAGGAGCGCGCGGCGGGGCTGCAGGAACTGGTCGACGCGGGCTTCCCCCCGGCAGTGGCCCTGTTCGGGGAGACGGTGACCGTGCGGGAGTTCGCCTGGTTCGTGAGGACCAACTGCTCGGACGACCCCATCGTCCCGTAGGGCCCCGTTCTGACCCAACACAAAGCAGATAGAACCGCCCTCGGCACTGGATCTGCCGGGGCCGGGTCTGCGTGTCAGACCAGCGCGACCCCTCGCGCCGTCACGCGATACCGCCCGCAGCCCGGTAGGTCTCGACGACAGCCTTAGGGGTCTCGGCGAGAGCGCGGGCCTGCTCGATGCTGAACTCGTGGTCGCCGACGTCGAACGTGGGGGCGACCTCTCGCCCCTCCGGGCTCGTCGCGGCGTAGAAGGTTACCTCGACGTGGCTACGAGCCGAGCCTCGCCAACGCGGGCGTGAGGATCGCGGCAACCTGGACCACCTGGTACCTGTCCTGCAACTTGCCAAGGAGCTCGTGGCGCCGCCGGCGGCTGCGTCATGCGCTGTGACACCGCCGTGAGTGCACGAACGCCGCTTGGGGATGAGCGGAGACGGTGTTGGCCACGAACTCGTGGGGTGGCAAGGCTTCGTCGTCACGCATCGGTGCGAACCGGAGACGGTCTAGCTTGACCGCGGCTGACTCGCTCGGGACGCCACGGGGTTGAGCAGGTCGGGACGACGCAACAACCGGATGCTGAGCACCACGACCCACAACCAGAACAGCATGTACGGCAGGGTCCACAACTCGCTGGTCCATACGAACCTGGCAACCACCAGGCCGAGGCCGGCCACCACGAGCCACCAGCCCATCCAACGCTCGAGCACTCGCGTGGAGAGGATCACCCAGCCGGAGCATAGGGCGAAGCTCGCGATGGCGATCCATGCGTTCGCGAAGCCGACGTTGCCGAACGCGTACGCGAAGTCGGCGACGGCGGGGGTGATCTTCCCCCCGTGCAGCGAGGCCGCCGCCCAGCTGGAGCCGACCAGCCCGTACGCCGCCAGCAGCGCCCCCGAGAGAGTCGCGATGGTCGAACGCCAGGGCGGGTCCCCCTCGGCACGCCGTAGCAAGTAGCCGAACGCCACGAAGAACCAGAGGCTGCCGATCATGCCGAGCGTCGAGGCCGCCATCGTTAGCTGTGCCCAGTTCGCCTCGATGTTGCCGAAGTACGCCGCCGCCTCGGCAGCGGTGGCCTCGAGCGGGGGCTCGCCCGCGGTCGACAGCGCAATGATCGGGCCGAACAGCAACACCATGAAGACGATCCCGATGATCCCCGTCGCGCGGGCCAACGCCGTGTGTGGGTCTGACACGACCGGGCGGTTCGCAACGACGTCCATGAACCCCTCACCACTAAGGTAGCCTGATATTCAGGCTACCTTAGGACTAACGGTGACCGACCCGCAAGATGCCCAGAGCCGCACGAACACAGTGGCGATGCTGGGACAGGCCTACAGCCTGCTCGGATTCCGCATCGTCGACGGCGTCGTCGGGGCAGGCTTTCCGCAGAAGCCTGCGCACTCGGCCGTGTTCGCTCAGATCGACCCGGCCGGTTTGCGCCTCTCACAGCTCGCCCGCGGAGCGAACATGACTCCGCAGGCCATGGGGGAGCTCGTCGACGAGCTGGAGTCCCTCGGTTACGTCGTACGACGACCCGACCCTCATGATCGGCGAGCCAAGCTCATCGTGCTGACCCAGAAGGGCGAGGCCTGCGTCGAAGCCGGTCGGATCACGATCGAGGGTCTCGAGGACGAGATCACCCAACGACTCGGCCAGCGGGGACATCATCAGCTCCGGACAATGCTCCTGAAACTGCTCGAAGACGACTAGAGCCCGACCCGTCACACTGAGATTGCGGGACGGCAGGCGCGTAGGCACGACGACGAAGACTTCCCGAAGATCGTCCCCCACGAGCATCGACTCCCCCGACGTCCTGTCGTGCCGCTGATCGCGGGACGTACGGCGCGGCATTCTGGGCTTGACTGATTGACGCACTGTTCGGGCTTTCCAATACGCGCAGCCGGGACACCGCGTGGATCGCCACGCAGCATCCGCCTCTGATCGGCTGGAGGCTCCCGAGACGTGCGCGATCCGTCTACGGTGAGCTTGGACAGTCAACGGCGTCCAAGACTGCCGGGCCAGTGGAGTCAGCGGTTGGTAGCGAAAGCCTGGATCCTCCAATCGAGGGGTTGCGGTCGTGCGGGATCGCTGAGCCGATCCATGTGTTCACTGGTTTCCATCCAGGCAGGTGTGTCACGCCGTTCGGCTGGGTGGTCAGGTGGTGATCCCGGTCCGTTGGCCCGCAGCCGTGCGATCAGCCGTTTCCAGGCGGTCTCACGGGGCAGTCGGTGGTAGGCGCAGCGTGATCCGTCGCGCTGAGGAGGCGACCCTGGTGGATCCGGGCTACCGGCGACGGGCGCGGAGGGCGGCGTCGTGGACGGTCACGGGGTCGCCATCCGGCCCGGGGGTTTCGCGCGGCCGAGCCTCGGCGACCAACACGTCCCAGGTGTCCCGGTCGAACTCGTGTGCGAGCTCCTCGGCGGTGAACAGCATGTTGGGGGCGTTCCACCGCAGTCCGGTCGACACGTCGGAAGGGTGGTGGCCGACCACGAGAAGCGTCCCGCCCGGTGCGACGGCCTCGGCCAGCCGGGCGACGAAGCCGGTCATGGCCCCGTCGGGTAGGTGCATGAACTGCGAGGTCACCAGGTCGTAGGACTTCCCGTCACCAGCCCAGTCCCTCAGGTCGGCGTGCTGCCAGTCGATCCGGCCCGCCGCCTCCGAAGAGGTGGCTTCAGCGTGCTCCGCGGCCCGCGCCAGCGCGACCTTTGAGAAGTCCAGTGCGGTCACCTGCCACCCCCGTTCGGCGAGCCAGAGCGAGTCGGCCCCCTCGCCGCTGCCGATGTCGAGCGCGGTCCCTGCAGGCAGGTCCGTGGTCTCGGCGACCACCTGGGGGTTGGGATCGCGGCTCCAGATGGCGGGCTTGGACCGGTAGCGTTCCTCCCAGCTCGGCTGCTCGAACATCTCCTGCATCGCCCGTCGGGCAGCCACGGCGATCCTGGTGTCCTCGGCGATCAGGTCGGCGTTGATCATCGCGCCGACGTTGAACCCGGCTGCCGCGGAGGAGATCACTTGGGCGCGGACGTCGGCGACGTTCCCCGCGACCCAGACGCCCGGCACCGGGTTGGCACCGGTCGGGTCGGATGGAGCCACCGTCCCGACTGCGATGCCGTTCATCTCTTGCTCGACCGCCTCGATCCCCAGGGTGCACAAAACCTCCGAGCGGGCGGTCATCCGGGGCGAGACTACGAGGGCCTGGCGAGCTACGACCTCACCTGAGGCCAGGCGCACGCCGGTGATGCGGTCGTCCTCGACCACGACGCCGTCGATGGCCTCCGGCACGACAGCGACACCACGAGCGGTCAGTTGCTCGGCCGCTTCGTCCGAGGGAGCGGGTCCGCCGTTCAGGAACAGCGTCACGTCGTCGCTCCACTGCCGGAACATCAGGGCCTGGTGCAGCGCGAAGCCATTGCTCGCGATCACCCCCAATTCCTGGCCACGCACCTCCCAGCCGTGACAGTAGGGGCAGTGCAGGACGTCGCGGCCCCACCGCTTCCGGAGTCCGGGTACGTCGGGCAGCTCGTCGACCAGCCCGGTCGTCACAAGCAACCGGCGTCCGCGAACCGTACGCCCGTCGTCCACTGTCACGACGAACCCAGTCTCGTCCCCCGCCAGCGCTTGCGCCGAGGTTACCCGCCCTACAATGACCTCTCCGCCGTACGACGTCACCTCGTCGCGGCCGATCGAGAGCAGTTCGGACGGTGGTGTGTCCTCGCGACCCAGGTAGTTGTGCACGTGACCGGCCACCAGGTTCCGTGGAGCGCCGGCATCGATCACCAGGACGGAGCGTCGCGCCCGGCTCAGCGCCAGTGCCCCACTGAGCCCGGCTGCCCCACCTCCGACGACCACGACGTCATACTTCTCGGCTGTTGTCATCCCTGCGAGTTCGCTCATGGTGGTGAGTCTCCACGATGCTTCCTGTATTGACAAACAGCATTGCCGTACTAGCAAAATGGGCACATGCCCGACGATAAGCTCGAGGATGTCCTCCAGGCCGTGGGGCCGCGACTCAGGGCCCTGCGTCAGGAGCGCGGTTCCACTCTGACCAGTCTCGCCGAGACCACCGGGATCTCGGTGAGCACGCTTTCGCGGCTCGAGTCCGGGAAGCGCCGTCCCACCCTTGAGCTGCTGTTGCCACTATCCAGGGCACACCAGATCCCGCTGGACGAGCTCGTCGACGCACCCGAGACGGGCGACCCGCGGGTTCGCGCGAAGCCCGTCGTCCGCCATGGGGTGACCTTCCTCCCGCTGACCCGGCGACCGGGCGGGCTCCAGGCTTTCAAGCAGATCTTTCCGCCTCGGTGGCCGGCGGGTGACCTCGAGTTGCGCACGCACGAAGGCTACGAGTGGCTGTACGTGCTCTCGGGGCGGCTTCGCCTCCATCTGGGCGACCGAGAGGTGGTGCTCGAGCCGGGTGAGGTCGTGGAGTTCGACACCCGGACCCCGCACGCGACGGCGAACCCCGGACCGCACCCGGCCGAGGCCCTCGGTCTCTACGGACCCCAGGGCGAACGCATGCATGTGCGGTCGCGCACGACCTAGGGCGTGACCCAGTCCGAGGTCCCGTCCTGGCTGATCGTTGATGGGCGGGCATCCCGCTTGCCCTCGCAGGACTGCTGGGTCGCCGCGAGGCGACGAGCACGGCTCAACCCAGCCTGTATCGGCCTCGAAGGAGGAGCACCCCAAGCGCCACGCACGCAGCGCCCAGCGCCGCGAGGGGCACTTCGAGCACCCGTTCGCCGAAAAGCTGCCGCGAGGCCACCGGCAAGCAGCGCGGGTAGGGTGATTAGCGCCGATCCTCGCGTACAGGGGTTCGTGGCGGGTCGGCCCCGGGTGCTGACCTTCAAGGCCGGGTTTCGCCTGCGCTGTAAGGGTTTTTGGGTTGTGTGTTCACAACTCCTGGGTGACTATGGGGCCGATCTCGCTGTCTGAACTGGCGGTTGTGCCGTTGTTATACGGCAACGGCACACCGATCAGTGGATCCAGCGGCGACTTCAGAGTCCTTGAATAACAATGATGTTGTTCTCAAGCCCGTGCCTGTGGCGCGTCGCGTTGACGCCCTACTCACCGGACTGCTGTAGTGGTCGCATCGACCAGACAGCGATATCGCTCCCACCCTCGGCGCGGCCGGGCGGTGAGTTCTTCGCCGTCCCCGACACCGCAGACCAGCGTCGTTACGAGGCGCTGCGCGCCTACCTCCTCGAGGGACTGACGGCCGCGGACGCGGCAGACCGATTCGGTTACACCGCGGCCAGCCTGCAGTCGATGGCCCGGGACTTCCGGGCCGGCCGACGGGACTTCTTCACCGAGTCCAAGCCCGGCCCCAAGAGCGCACCGGCCAAGGACGCCGCCCGAGCCCGGATCATCGAGCTGCGCCGGGCCGGCCGGTCGGCCTATGAGATCGCCGAGATCCTCGCGGGCGAGGGACTGAAGCTGAACCGGACCGGGGTCGCCGAAGTCCTCGCCGAGGAGGGGTTCCCTCGGTTGTGGGCCCGCCCGCACGCTGAGCGCGGCCTACCCCGGCGCGAGGCCCAGCCCCGGACCAGCGTGGTGGACTTCGGACAGTGGCCCGAGCGGATCGACACCAAACTCGCCGGCCTGCTGCTCACCATCCCGGACCTGGTCGCCCTGGACCTGCCCGGTCTGGTCAAGGCCGCCGGCTACCCCGGCACCACTGTCATCCCGGCCCTGAGCTCAGTGCTCTCGCTGCTGGCCCTCAAGCTCACCGGCACCCGTCGGGTCAGCCACGTCGAGGAACTCGCCACCGACCCCGGTGCTGCGCTGTTCGCCGGCCTGACCTCGCTGCCGAAGGCCACCGCCCTGACCACCTACTCCTACCGGCTCGAACACGCCCGACAGGCCGCGTTCCTCTCCGCCCTGGACAAGGCCACCCTCACAACCGGGCTCGCGACCGGCGACGCGGTCAACCTGGACTTCCACGCCGTCATGCACTGGGGCACCGACGTCGCGTTGGAAAAACACTACGTGCCAAGCCGATCCCAACGGACCCGTAGCGTCTTGACGTTCTTCGCCGAAGACGCCGACAGCCACACCCTGCTCTACGCCAACGCCGACCTAGCCAAGGCCACCCAGGCAGGCGAGGTCCTCGCCTTCGCCGACCACTGGGCCACCGTGACCGGCCACGACCCGAAGTTGCTGGTCATGGACAGCAAGGTCACCACCCAAACCCAGCTCGGCGAGCTCACCGACCGCGGGATCGGGTTCATCACGTTGCGGGCCCGCACCCCCAAACTCACCGCCGCCCTACACGCCCTGCCCGCCAGCGCCTGGACCGCGATGAGCATCGCCCGCGCCGGCGGCAAGACCCGCCGGGTCCGCGTCATCGACGACCCCGCCGCCACCCTCACCAAGTACCCCGGCACGCTGCGCCAACTCGCCGTCGCCGGCCTGGGCCATGACGAACCCACCATCTTGATCACCAACGACCCGACCAGCCCCGCCAGGAAGATCATCGAGCGCTACGCCCGACGGATGAACATCGAACAACGCCTCGCCGAATCGATCCGCTCCTTCGGCCTGGACGCCCTCGCCGGCGCCGTCCCCCTCAACGTCGACCTCGACGTCGTGCTCAGCGTGCTCGCGCACACCGTCTGCGCCGCACTCCGTCGCCGCCTCCCCGGCTACGCCACCGCCACCCCCGACACCCTGCAACTTCGCTTCCTGGGCACCGGCGGCGAGATCCTCAACCGAGGCAACCAGATCATCGTCCGACTCGACCGACGCACCTACTCACCCATCCTGCGCCAAGCCGACCTCCCCACCGTCGAAGTCCCCTGGTGGGGCAACCGCCGACTCAGCTACGAGTACCGATGACCAAACTGGGGTCGAATCCGCTGCGCGAGAATCGGCGTTAG